>CACKOH010000006.1 GCA_902601785.1 uncultured Pelagibacteraceae bacterium
ATATGGATAATTCTTCAGAGACTATTTACGGGGTCCTTAATGGAACTAAAGAAGTTAACGATGTAATTAAAAAAACACAGTTTGAAAATCTTGATATAATAACTTCTAACGTAGATTTATCTGGTCTCGAGTTGGAAACGGCTGATGACAGCAACAGAGCTTTCTTGTTAAAAGTAAAATTAACCGCATATTTAAACAATTCTGGAGGAATATATGACTACATTTTGATAGATTGTCCGCCATCTCTAAGCTTACTGACTGTAATGGCTCTGGTAAGCTCAAACTCACTTTTAGTGCCACTTCAAACAGAATTTTTTGCCTTAGAGGGCTTAACACAGTTAATGAAAACAATTGAGAGAATAAAAGTAAGTCTTAACCCTGAGTTGAACATTAGAGGAATACTATTAACGATGTATGATAAAAGAAATAAGCTTTCTTCTCAAGTTGAGAAAGAGGCCAGAGATTATTTTAGTGAAAAAGTTTATTCTACAGTAATCCCAAGGAACGTTAGACTGTCAGAGGCACCTTCACACGGAATGCCTGTTCTGATTTATGACAAGACTTGTCCAGGTAGCAAAGCATATTTTAGTTTTACAGATGAATTTTTAAATCAAGAGACAACAATGGGGAGCGCTGCCTAATGGATTCTAATAAAATAAAAAAAGGACTTGGCAGAGGTCTGTCATCTCTAATCGGTGAAACTAAAGTTGAGATTCAAAAGAATAAGCTTGGTGTTAGTAATCTTGTGCCAAATAAATATCAGCCTAGAAAAATATTTGATGAGGAAAATTTAAAAGAACTTGCAAACTCAATTAGAGAAAGAGGAATTTTACAACCAATCATTGTCCGTAAATCTAAATATGATCAGTCAAAGTTTGAAATTATTGCAGGAGAGAGAAGGTGGCTTGCGGCTCAAAAGGCAGGTCTGCATGATGTGCCAGTGGTGATCACTGAAGCAGATGATTTAAAATCTCTGGAGTTTGCAATAGTAGAAAATGTTCAAAGGCATGACTTAAATCCTTTAGAGGAAGCGCAAGGATACAAAAGATTGATAGATGAATTCTCTTATGATCAAGAAAAGGTGTCACAATTTATAGGTAAAAGTCGAAGCTATATTGCAAATGCACTTAGGCTTTTGTCTCTTCCAGATGAGGTTGTGAAGCTAATTGAAAATCAAAAATTATCAGCTGGTCATGCAAAAATTTTGGTTGGGTTGGAAAATGCTATTTTTGTAGCCAATAAAATAATTGAAAATAAACTCTCAGTTAGACAAGCTGAAAATTTTGTAAAATTATTTAAAAATAAAAGACAAAAACCAAGTAATTATAAGGATGCAAATATAATGCATTTAGAAATGTCAATTGTTAATAAAGTGGGTTTGAATGTTGAGATTAAAAATAAAAAAAATAATAAAGGTAAAATTACTTTTGAGTATAAGGATTTAAATCAATTAAATAAAATTATAGATATAATTAAACTTAATTACTAGTTGGTGCCGAAAATTGCTCTAGTATAAAGTTGGTAATTAAATTTATTGGATCAGCAGAATTTTTTTTAATCAGTAATTCAAGTTCGTTTACACGATAAATTAGTAATTTGATCTTATCAGGCGTCCATTTATAAATTTGTTGCTTAACAATTTCTTTATCTTTCCAAAAAATTGGTGGTTTTGCTGATGATATAGTTAAGTCCACACTCTTATTATCGTTATAATCATTTGAGAGAACTAAAATTCTTTTTGATTTATTTAAAAAAGTTCTTGTTATAAGAATGCAGTCTTCACTCGAAAAATTATTTTCAGTTAAAATATTAAGTGTTTTATTTTTATTTTTAGCCAAGCAATTATCAACTAGTTCTGAAACACTGTAATTTTCATATAAGCTTAATAGTTTTGAAATAATTTCAGAACTAATTTTTTTTCCTTTTTTACAATAATTTTCAATTTTTCTAAGATCGTTAAATAAATTTTCTCTATCACCATTACATTTTTTTATAACGCTATTAATATTTGATGGAGATATTGATATTTTTCTTTCTTTTAAAAATTCAAAGGCTAATTTAAAGAGTGTTTGTTCATTGTCTGGGTAAAAGGCAACACAAATTAGTTGTTTATCTTTCTCAAAAAGTGTTCTCAACTTTGACTTTTTGTCTAAGTTGTCAGCATTAAGTATAATTGTGGTGTCCTCTAAATTTTTATCATTTATTTCTTTAACTAAATTTAAAATTCTATCTGAAACTCGTTTGACAATAATTTCTTTTTTCTTTTCAAAGAGTGACTTATTCGTTATTTTTTCTAAAAATTCATTTTGTCTATCAAGGATTTCTTTCTCTTCATAGGTGAAAACCTTCTCCTTACCTTCAGTTAATTTTTTTATTTCTTGATTTTTAAGACCTTCATTTTTTCCATAAAATAAAATCAATTTTGTATGTATTAAATTAATTTTCTTTATATCAAAATATTTTACAATCATTTTTTCTGACGAATACTTAAAATAACTTTTTCAATAGCTCTTTCTGCAAAATTGCTTTTAACAATTTTAATATAATTATTTTCTTCAATTGTATCTTCTATTTTATCAATTCTAAATTCATCATTAAATAAAATTTTTGAAGAATAATTTTCAGAACTTACATCAAAAATAACATTCACTTTTAAATTATATTTTGTTGCCTCTCCTTTTGTATTTTTAGTTATAATGATTTTTTCATAATCACTGTCATAACTAATTTTTATTTTTTCAACATTATCTCTACCTTTATCATATCTTTTTATTTGCGCTTTAATTTCATTGTTAAAATCTCTATCCCCACTGACTTTATCAATAACTAAATCAAATTCTAAATTTTTAAATCCAGCATATTGAGGAGTAAAGCCACAACTATAAATAAAAAAACTCAAAACAATTAAAAACTTGGTCATTTGTTTTTTATACATTTTATGCAATAATGTTGATTAATCTGTTGGGTACAAATATTTTCTTTTTAATTTCTTTTTCAGAAAAATATTTTTTTTAAATTTTTATTTTGTTGCACAATCTCAAATAATTCTTCATCCAAAATATCACGTTTTGCCTTAACAATTGCTCTTTTTTTTCCATTTACCTGAATTACATAAGGAATAATATCTTCCACTAATAGTGTTTCATCATACTGAGGCCATTCAGTTGCATTATAATTTATTTTTTTTAAACACTCATTTGCAAGATGTGGAATTATCGGAATCATTGTTATCAATATTTTACTAAAATTCTCAGTTAATGTTTTTTTTGTATATTTCTTATCTAATTCTTTAGAGAAAAATCTTTGCATTTCATGCAAATTGGCAATTAGAATATTATAACTAAAGGTATTTAGCCCATCGGTCATTTTTTTTAAATATTTATTTGTAAATTTGATTAAGTCTTTCCCTTCATCTTCTTCATGATTGCTTTTCATTTCATCAATAACTTTATTGCTTAAAGACCATAGCTTTTGAATAAATTTATAGGAAGAGGCAATACCTTCATCTGACCATTGAACATCTTTTTCTGGTGGACTATCTGATAAAATAAATAGTCTTGCTGAATCTGCTCCATACATTTCAATTATTTTTTCTGGATCTATTGTGTTCTTTTTAGATTTTGACATTGACTCTGATGGACCTATCTTAATTTCTTCAGTTTGATTTTCTCTTAAAACTTTTTTTCCATTTTTAACTTCAATCTCATCTGGGCTTATCCAATTATTATTTTTATCTTTGTAGGTTTCATGACAAACCATCCCTTGTGTAAATAGTCCTTCAAATGGTTCAAGAATTTTAAAACTTGGATTTTGATACGATAAAGCTTGCATAAAGAATCTTGAATAAAGCAGATGTAAAATTGCATGTTCAACACCACCAATATATTGGTCAACTGGCATCCAGTAATCAATTTCCTCCTGATTAAATCCATAATCTCCATTGTTTGGAGAACAGAACCTCAGATAATACCAAGACGAGCAAACAAAAGTATCCAGTGTGTCAGTTTCCCTAATAAATTTTTTCCCTCCTATCTCAACTTCTCTCCAATTTTTTTGATGATCTAGGGGATTGCCTTTAACATTTAAGTTTATTTTTTCTGGAAGCTTTACAGGAAGAGTATCTATAGGAACAGGATGTGCTTTACCTTCTTCATCATATAAAATTGGAATTGGACAACCCCAGTATCTTTGTCTTGATACCCCCCAGTCTTTTATCCTAAAATTAATCTTTTTTTTTCCTATACCCTTTTTTTCTAATATTTTAATTGTCTCTAGTACTGAATTACTAGGTGCGCTTAATCCATTCAAAAATTCAGAGTTTATAATTACACCTGGGCCCGGGTAGGCTTCTTGATTTACCTTGAAACTGTCATTTTGGTCATTTGGTCTTACAACAGTTTTTATTTCAAGATTATATTTTTTTGCAAAATCATAATCTCTTTGGTCATGTGCTGGGCATCCAAAGACGGCTCCAAATCCATAATCCATCAAAACAAAATTGGCAAAGTAAACAGGAACTTTTTGTTCAGGATTTAAAGGATTTAAGGCTATAAGTTCAGTTTTGAAACCAATCTTTTCTCCAACCGCAATAGCTTCTTCTGTAGTGCCGGTTTTTGAGCATTCTTTTTTAAATTTTAAAAAATTTTCATCGTCTTTATAAAAATTAGAAATTTCATGGTCAATTGATAATGCTAAAAAAGAAAAACCAAATAGAGTGTCGGGTCTTGTAGTAAAACATTTTATACTTTTAACTGGGATATTTCCTTCGGTTTTAAAATCAATTTCGCACCCGAATGATTTACCAATCCAGTTTTTCTGCATGGTTTTAACTTTATTTGGCCATTGTTCTAATTTCTCTAGACCATCTAGTAATTCTTGCGAAAATTTTGAAATATTAAAAAACCATTGACTGAGTTTCTTTCTTTCTACTGGTGCACCAGACCTCCAGCCTTTGCCGTCAATAACTTGTTCGTTCGCAAGTACGGTTTCATCAACTGGATCCCAGTTAACATAATTTTCTTTCCTATATACTAATTTTTTTTCAAGTAACTCTAAGAAAAAAAGCTGCTGATGTTTGTAATATTCTTCAGAAGATGTAGAAATTTCTCTTTCCCAATCTATTGATAAACCAAGTTTTTTTAATTGGGATTTCATGTTTTCTATATTGCTTTCTGTCCAAGTCTTTGGATCTAAGTTATTTTGTCTTGCAGCGTTTTCTGCTGGCATTCCAAATGAGTCCCAACCCATTGGATGTAAAACGTTGTATCCTTGAAGAGATTTATATCTAGCTAACACGTCTCCAATTGTATAATTTCTTACATGACCCATATGAATTTTTCCAGATGGATACGGAAACATTTCTAAACAATAAAATTTTTTTTTATCTTTATTCAATTTAGATGAGAACGTCTTCTTTTCTTGCCAATGATTTTGCCATCTACTCTCAACATCTTTAAAGTTATATCGTTCCACGTTACTAGATTGGTTTTTTTATTTTTTTTCTTTTTCTTTAGCTTCTTGTTTATAAAGTGTCGCCTTTTTCAAAATTTGTTTTTTTAATTCAGGAGCAAGCTCGTCGTCAACTTGGCTTATAATACAGTTAGAAATATTATTACATTTCTTATTGAAAACTTTTATGTCAAGCGCATCTGCTCTAACTTCATTAGTCAAAAATCTAATAGAAATTTTTACACTTTCTCCACTTAAACTTTCTTCAGAGGAATACCAATCCGTTACAATAATACCTCCACTATAATTAACGGACAATAGGGGCATAAAATCAATTGTATCAAGAGAGGCTCTCCATAATTCGTTAGAGCTAGCAAAATCAAAAACCCCACCTTTTGGACTATCTAACATTTTGTTTAATTGAAATCCCCTTCCTTCTTCAAGATTTTTTTTAACTCTTTCAGCTGGATCTGTTGACGATTTTCTAGCATCTCCTCCCAGTTTGAATTTGCCATCAGGACCTTTACAGGAAATGATAAATAGTGAGAGAATAAAAATTAAAAGATAATTTTTCAAAAATATGAATTTTTTTAAATTTAATTGTTTAGTTTTCATTATTTAAATGCTCTTTTATCAAAAAAAGATGTAATTTTAGTAATTTGGCAAAATATAGTCAAAAATTTACAAAAATATAGAGAATTCAAGGTATTTTTACTGTTGCAAAAATACAACACTTGTTATTTTTGTAGATACAATTCGGATAAATGAAAATTTTTACTACTTAATAGTGATAAATAGACAATGTTTATTATTAATAATTAACATTAAATTAAAGGAGTAATTAATATGAACAATTTTAAAAAAGTAGGATTAACTGCATTAGCAGGTTCTCTTATGGCTGTTACTGCAAACGCAGGCGAAATGTCTGTAGCAGGAACTGCTAAAATTGCAGTAGAGCACATCAATGGTGGTGCTGCTAACGCAGGTAAATCTTGGAGTATGGGTAACCAACTTACTTTCTCAGGAAGTGGTGACTTAGATAATGGAATGAACGTTTCACTATCTTTCGTAATGGACCAAGGTGACGACGAAACTGATACAACAACTGGTGCAGCTAACTCTCCATTTGATAGTCACTCTGTGGCTGTTGGTATGGACGGCTTAGGAACTCTAACTTTCCATGGTGAAGGTGGGGACTCAGCAGTTGGCGCTATGGACGGATCAGCAGCAGGTGGAATGTGGGATAATTTCCAAGCAGCAGCTGATGAGCCAGAGTCAGGTCACTCTTCAAATGATATGTTAAGTTATGCATTACCAACTTTGTTGGATGATTTAGCACTAGTTGCTTCTTACACGCCAGCAGGTGACGGTGGAGCTGACTCTTCAACTTCATTCTCAGCAACTTACACAGGTGTTGAAGGTTTGACTGTTGCTTATGGTCAAGGTGAAGATAACAAAGCTTTACTAACTGCAGATGCTACTGCATGGAAAGTATCATATACATACGGTCCAATTACAGCAACAGCTACGGATCTTGAGTACGATCACGAAACTGCAACATCATCTAGAGATATGTCATCAATGGCTGTTTCTTACTTACTTCCAGGAGATGCAATATCAATTGGATATGGTGAAGAGGAAATCACTGATGGTACTGCTTCATCTGAAAAAGCTGAGTTTTCTGGTTTTGATGTTTCATACACAGCAGGTGGTATGACTTTAAAAGCATACACTCAAGAAGCTGAAAACATTAGCTACAGCACAACTGCTACTGAAGACCAAGAAGTTTGGGCTGTAAACGCTACATTTGCATTCTAATTTAATTTAGATCAAATTATTTAAAAGGGCCCCTATTTTGGGGCCTTTTTTTTATTCAAAAAAAGAAATTCCAGCGAATTCTTGATTATATAAAAGATTAAGTTTTCTTATATTTTTTTTTGATATACCACCCAAAGCAACTATTTTTTGCTTAGTATATTTAGAAATAATTTTAAACTTATTTATTCCTAAATAATTCTCATTTTTTTTAAACAAAGAGGACAGGAAAATTTTTTCCACTTTTTGAAGTTCTTTAGTTTTGATCTCTTTAATATTATGAGCTGAGCCAACAATTTCGAAATTCTTTTTATATGAATAATTCAAGTGTTTAAAATCCTTATTAAATGATGGAATATACGCTCCATCAAGATTTAAACTTACAGCTAATTTTATATTATTCGATAGGTAAAGTTTTTTGTTATTTTTGGCGCAATAATTTTTAATTTTAATTATAAGTGATTTATCAGTTTCTAATGATGTATAATTTCTGTAAATGATACAAGTTTGATTATCTAGTTTATCGATACTATTTGTATCAAATTTATTTATAAAGTAATATTTATTGATTAAATCTTTATGCATAATATTGTTCAAAATTTGGTAGGTATTCAAAATAAAATACATTCACATTTAGACGAACATAAAATCGACAAAGTACCAAAAATAATAGCAGTATCCAAGACTTTTAAAATTGAAAAAATCTTACCATTAATTGATTATGGGCATAAAGACTTTGGAGAAAATAAAGTACAAGAGGCAGTTGATAAATGGACTGAAATTAAATTATCCAATCCTGATATTCAGTTACATTTGATTGGGAAATTGCAAACCAATAAAGTGAAATATGCAGTAAAAATATTCGATTATATTCATTCCGTTGACAGTGAAAAGTTAGCTAAAAAAATTTCCGATGAAGAAATTAAAATAAATAAAAAAATTAAAATTTTTATTCAGGTAAACATAGGGCAAGAAGATCAAAAATCTGGAACTAATGTAGACGAGTTAAGTTCATTGATTTCGTATTGTAGCGAAATTAATTTAGATGTAGTAGGGTTGATGTGTATTCCACCACAAGATGAAGACTCTGTGATCTACTTTGAAAAAATGAAAAAATTAAACAAGGAAAATAATTTTAATGAATTAAGTATGGGAATGTCGTCTGACTATCTCAAAGCAGTAATAAACAATGCATCCTATTTAAGGATAGGCTCGAGTATTTTTGGACAGCGTTATTAAAGAATTTTAATTTTTGTATTTTTATTTATTATTTTTAACATAATTAAAAAATCTTTTTCTTTTAAACCTATGCATCCAGCGGTTGGTTTATAATCTTTTGTAAGATGAATAAAAATACAACTACCTATTCCAATTATAGGATTATCAAAATTATATTTTATAGGTATTAACAAGTTATATTTATGATCTTTTCTTTTAAGTCTTTCATGTTTAATTTTAATACTAGTTTTTATTAATTTATTGTATTTTTCTGGGTAATAAATGTCATCACACCATCCCATATTATTCTTAATTTCTATACATTTTAGACTGGTGAGAGGTTTTTCTATTCTATCTTTTCTATAATATAAATTTTCAATTTTGAAAATGCCTTTAGGAGTTTTTTTGTCTCCTTCCTTTTTTATAAAAGATAAACCATTTTTTCCAATACAGCATTTAAAACTAAACTCATTAATTTGAAGAGTATGTTTATTTTTTAGAATAATTAACATATTCTTAACATATATGAATAATCAAAATTTATTAATCTATCAGATACCATTTTTATTTGAAATTATGAGCGAATTACAAGATTATTTAAATTTTAAGGTCATTGAAGCTTCAAACCAAAAAAGCCTTGATAAACAGATTAAGTTAGCTTCAAATTATTTAATTCTGTCAAAAAAAGAAAATCTAAAAATTAAAAATTATATAATCATAAAAGAAGTGCCTATAAAAATTTCTAAGTTAATTGAAAAAATAAATATTCAGCTTTTAAAACAAAAATTTAATGATCAATCAGAAGTAATTATAAACAATTATAAAATTAATTTAAACTCTAGGGAAATTTATCTAGATGATAAAAAATTAAAGTTAACCGAAAAAGAAATTCAAACTATTCTCTATTTATCAAATAATAAAAAACCAACTACTAGTCATGAATTACAGTCAAAAGTATGGCGTTATCAAAAAGACTTAGAAACCCATACTGTTGAAACACATATTTATAGGCTTAGAAAAAAATTTCTATATTGTTTTAGTGATAATGATTTTATTATAAGCGAAAAAAATGGTTATAAAATTAAATAAAAAAAATCCCATTATACAAGATTTATTTACAAAGAAATTTAAACCAAAAATAGTGAAAGCAAAAAAAGGCAAAGGTAGTTTTAAACGCTTAAAAAAACCTAAGGTTTGAAAATATTAAATTTATTTAACATCAACATTAAAACTGATTACAATTCTGTCTTCATTAGAATTATTTTTAGCAACTTTATGGGGCAAATATCCAGGAAAAATTAATAAGTCTCCTTCTTTAACTTCAATACCAAGAACTTGGGAATTAAACTCATTTTGATTTGCGATTATAGGATAATAATGTCTTTTTGCGATATTTAGATTCTCAACTTGAAAATTTCCACATTCTTTGGGAGCTTTCACGTAATAAGCAGCACTTAAATAAGCATTTGGATGAGTATGAACAACATTAAAATCCTCTTTTTTATTTATTATCGCCCACATTTCTTTAATCCTGATATTTTGACTTTCAGTTTTCCAACCTAGACCCTGGAAAGTATTAAGAATATATTCCTGTAGCTCTAAAGCAAATTTAAGTTGTATTGAATTGGAATCATTTAATTCGAAATTTTTAGAATGCCACCCACCTCTGTTTGATCTATTAATACCAGTAGAATCTTTTTTATACAGCTCATAAATATAATCAGATAGTTTTGGGTTATACTTTGCTGAGTTCTTAAAATTATATTTAAAAACTGGTTCAGGAAAAAATTTAAGAACTTCGCTATTATCCATAATTTAATATAATATTTTTAAGTAGTTATTAAAATTAAATTCTTGCACCAATTTTCTGAATAATTTTAGTAGATAATTCAGTACCTTTCTCTAGACTTTCTTTAACACTTTTATGATTTATAACACCATGCAAATACCCAGCAGCAAATAGATCTCCTGCACCAGTTAGATCAGTTATGTTAAGATTTTTTGCTGCAGCGCATTCCACAATCTCACCTTTATTTACTGCCATTGCACCTTTTTCACCTCTAGTAATTACAACATCTTTATTTAAATTTTTTACAAAAATTACCGCTTCATCAAATGATTTACTTTCAGTTAATGATAATATTTCTTGTTCATTAGCAAAAATGATATCAAGTTTATTTTTCACCAGTTCTAAAAATTGAGCTTTATGCCTCTCAACACAAAACAGGTCAGATAATGACATAGCAACTCTATTTGAGTTTAAAATGGCTTTATTAAAAGCTTTTTTTGGTTCTCCTTCATCCCACAAATATCCTTCTAAAAAAGTTATCTCTGCTTTCTTAATTAGTTCTGCATTCACATCCTCATCACTTACTTTTCCTGCAGTTCCAAGAAAAGTACACATAGTTCTCTCAGAGTCTGGAGTTATCAAAATTAGACAAGTTCCTGTAGGAGTAGGCTCATCTTTTTTGGAATATAAAAAGTTTACTTTTTCCTTTTGTAATCCGTCTTCATATTTTTGACCCAGTTCGTCATTATTAACCTTTCCAATAAAACCAACATTATTGCCTAGTTGTGACAAACCAACTATAGAATTTGCAACCGAACCACCTGAAATAGTGTCCTCAATAGATAAACCTGAAAGTAAGTTTTTAAACTCTGTCTCATCTATTAGTTTCATAGTACTTTTAGTTAGAGAATTTTTAACTAAAAATTCATCATCAACTTTACAAAGTACATCAACAATCGCGTTTCCAATTCCTAAAATTTTCATTTTTATGCTTTTTTTGTAATTATGGATTTTTTTCTATTAGGATAACAAGTGGTGCATATTTTACAAGTTAATCCATAACATTCTCTTGCCTTACAATACTCTCTCCCATAAAAAATTATCTGTAGATGAAGTTTTGACCAGGTTTTTTTAGGAAAAATCCTTTTTAAATCTTTTTCTGTCTGTACCACATTTTTTCCATTTGTAAGGCCCCATCTTTGTGCAAGTCTATGTATATGAGTATCTACAGCAAATGCTGGATATCCAAAGCCTTGAGACATCACAACACTAGCTGTCTTATGTCCTACACCAGGTAGTTTTTCTAGTTCTTCAAAAGTTTTTGGAACTTTTCCATTGTGTATTTTTAAAATTTGCTTCGACATTAAGTAGATGCTTTTTGCTTTAATTCTGAAAATTCCAATACTTTTAATTAATTTTTCAATTTTTCTTCTCCCTAATTTTACAAAGTGTTCAGGTTTATTATATTTGGGATATATATCTTTTGTTACATTATTCACATTAACGTCTGTACATTGCGCTGACAAAAGAACTGATACTAAAAGTGTAAAAGTGTTTTTATGTTTTAAAGGAACAGGAGCTTTAGGATAAATTTTATTTAAAGTTTTTATTATTATTTTTGCCTTTTCTTTCTCATCCATTACGAAAAATCAAGCAAATCTCTCATTGAATACAAACCTGGTTTCTTTTTCATAAGCCATTTTGCAGCTGTTAAGGCTCCATCAGAATATAGTGCTCTATCAAAAGCTTCGTGGTTTAAAGTAATAATTTCTTTACCACTTGAGAATTTAACCTCATGTTCTCCAATAATTTCACCTTTTCTTAATGAGCTAAAATTAATTTTTTTTCCATAAGGAAAAGATTTTTTGTTTAAATACTTTTTACCCATTAGGCTATAAAGATTTTTACCCTTACCATCTGCAATTCCTTTTCCTAACATTAAGGCTGTTCCTGAAGGATAATCTTTTTTATGTTTATGATGCACTTCAAGTACTTTACTTAAGTACTCTTTATTTAAAGATTTTGATGCTATTTCAGTTAAATACATTAACAAATTAACACCCAAGCTCATATTACCAGCTTTTAAAATTGGAATTTTCTTTGAGTATTTTTTTATTTGACTTTCTTGAGATCTGCTAAATCCAGTTGTACCAATTACAACTTTTTTTTTTAGTTTTGATGCTATTTTTAAGACTTCTAGTGTGCATTTTGGAATTGTGAAATCTATTATTATATCAGTTTTCTTAAATGCATTTTCTGAATTTAACTCTGGTTTAATACCATGTATTTTTTTATTCATGGTTTTATATTCAGTAAGGACTTTCAAATTAAAATCTTTATTATTTTTAGATGATTTAATTAGTTGTTGACCCATCCTCCCCATACAACCTGAAATACCTAGATTAATTTTTTTCATTAAATATATTTTTTCTAATATAGCCAACTTCGGTGGTTTTAAAATGCCTGAAAGGAATGTTCGTGTCTTTAATTGCCTTAATAGTCTCTTCCGTAATATTTCCGTATACTTCTATCTCAAATCTATCAGCAATTTCTTTATGCTTTTCAACATAATCTTGAACTGGAGGATTATTAAGGTGATGAATCATGGCTTCACTGTTTCGGTATACTTCACTCCAAGTAAATTCTAAAGGGTTAGATGGATCTTGATCAAAAGTATGAATAAGCATATCTGGTTCAGACGCATTAACTGCATCATCAGCTTCTTTAGCTATCTTCAAATATTCTTCAACCTTACCTTCTTTAACACGTATTCTAGCTATTAAAATAAACGGATTAGACATTGAAATAATAATAAATGATTAAGTTACTTTTAAAATATTAACTCTTTTTAATCAATTAGTCTTTTAATTTTTCCAGAAATCTTTTGCTTTTTGAAAGAATTTTTTAATACTTGGATTTGATTTTTCGTTTTCAATTTCTCTAAATTGTTCTAATAATTCTTTTTGTTTTTTATTTAAATAAACAGGTACTTCCGTCTTAACCTGGACGTACAAATCTCCATAATCACCTCTTCTCATGAAAGGCATCCCTTTGCCTTTTAATCTAAATTGTTTACCGTTTTGGGTCCCATCAGGTATCTTTATTTTTGCTTTGCCACCATCTATAGTCGGAATTTCAATTGTTGTTCCAAGAGCAGCGTCAGCAAGGGATATGGGAAATTCAAAAAATAAGTTTTCATCTGATCTTTTAAATAAGTTGTGTGAGTTAACGTTTACAAATAAGTATAAATCTCCAGTTGATCCTCCTCTACTGCCAGCTTCCCCTTTTCCAGCTAGTCTAATTCTTGTGCCATCATCAACTCCTCTTGGAATAGTGACGGCTATTTTCTTGGAAGCTTGTGTTTTTCCCTGACCATTACAATCACTGCATGGGTTTGTAATCTCTTCACCATTTCCATTACATTGAGGACAGGTTTGTTGAACTGTGAAAAAACCTTGGTTAGATCTTATTTTCCCATTACCACCACAATATGAGCATGTATCTGGTGAAGAGCCAGGTCTTGAACCATTTCCTTTACAAGTTTCACATTTCTCAGTTGTTGAAAATTTTATATCTTGTTTCTTACCATGGTAGGCTTCTTCAAGAGAGATAGACAGATCATATCTCAAATCTGACCCTCTATTATTAGTTCTTCGGCTTTTAGATCTGCCGCCACCACCGAAATCTCCAAAGAAATCCTCAAAAATATCTGAAAAATCTGCACCACTAAAACCACCAAAGCCACCACCAGGTCTTCCACCTCCATTTTCAAAAGCAGCATGACCAAAGTTATCGTAGTTTTGTTTTTTTTCTTTATCAGAAAGTATTCCGTATGCTTCACTAGCTTCTTTAAATTTATCTTCGGCCTTAGTGTCGCCAGGATTTTTATCTGGATGATATTTAACTGCTAATTTTCTGTAAGCTGATTTTAAATCTTCAGGGCTTGCGTTTTTACCAACGCCTAGGACATCATAATAGTCTCTTTTAGCCATTTAATTACCCCAGACATTGAATGTCAGTTTATGCGCTTTTTTCTTTATTCTCGTCCTTTACTTCTTCGAAATCAGCATCAACAACATTTTCGTCTTTTTTACCTGCATCATCTCCACCATCATCTTTTCCAGATTCTGGTTTTGCAGTTTGTTGTGATTTGTAAATTGCTTCTCCAAGTTTCATAGAAGCTTGAACCAAAGCTTCTGTTTTTTTCTTGATATCTTCAATATCTTCACCTTTTAAAGCTTCTTTTACAGCTGATGAAGCATCTTCAATTGCTTTCTTTTCTGCATCAGAAACTTTTGTTCCATGCTCTTTTAAGTTTTTTTCAGTGGAATGGATTAAGGTATCTGCCTGATTTCTTACATCAACCGATTCTCTTTTTTTCTTATCAGCTTCCTTGTTAGACTCTGCGTCTTTAACCATTTTTTCAATCTCTTCATCACTTAGTCCACCAGAAGCTTGAATTTGAATCTTTTGCTCTTTACCTGTTCCTTTATCTTTTGCTGAAACGTTTACGATACCATTTGCATCAATATCAAAAGTCACTTCGATTTGAGGAACACCTCTTGGAGCAGGTGCGATACCTACAAGCTCAAAGTTACCTAAGGCTTTGTTATCAGTAGCCATTTCTCTTTCACCTTGCAAAACTCTAATAGACACTGCTGGCTGATTATCCTCTGCGGTTGAAAATACTTGGCTTTTTTTGGTTGGTATCGTTGTATTTTTATCTATTAGTTTTGTAGAAACGCCACCTAACGTTTCGATACCAAGTGATAAAGGGGTAACATCTAGTAGAAGAACATCCTTAACATCGCCCTGTAATACACCAGCTTGAATTGCAGCTCCCATTGCTACCACTTCATCTGGATTAACACTTTTATTTGGATCTTTACCAAAAAAGCTTTTAACTTCTTCAAGAACTTTTGGCATTCTAGTCATACCACCAACCATTACTACTTCATCTATTTCACTGGCATTAATACCTGCATCTTTCAGAGCAGTTTTACATGGTGGAATTGTTCTAGCAATTAAATCCTCTACTAGAGCCTCAAGTTTAGCTCTAGTCATTTTTAAATTAATATGTTTAGGACCTGTTTTATCAGCAGTAATAAATGGTAAATTAATATCTGTTTGTTCCGCAGATGATAGTTCGATTTTCGCTTTTTCTGCAGCTTCTTTTAATCTTTGTAAAGCAAGTTTATCGGATTTAAGATCAATTCCGTTGTCTTTCTTAAATTCAGAGACTAAATAATCAACAATAGCATTATCAAAATCTTCACCACCTAAAAATGTATCACCATTAGTTGATTTAACTTCAAATACACCATCTCCTAATTCTAGGATTGAAACATCAAATGTTCCTCCACCTAAATCATAAACAGCAATTTTTTTATTTTGTTTTTTATCTAAACCATAAGCAAGTGATGCAGCAGTTGGTTCATTTATAATTCTTAAAACTTCTAATCCAGCAATTTTTCCCGCATCTTTAGTCGCTTGTCTTTGAGCATCATTAAAATATGCTGGCACTGTAATTACTGCCTTAGTTACTGCTTGACCTAGGTATTTTTCAGCAGTTTCTTTCATTTTCTGTAAAATGAATGCTGATATTTGAGATGGAGAATATTTTTCTCCTTTAGCTTCAATCCATGCATCTCCTTTTTCAGAATTTACTATTTTAAAAGGAGCTGCCTCAACATCTTTTTTAACTGTAGGATCTTCAAAGTTTCTTCCTATTAATCTTTTGACTGCAAAGATGGTATTTTCTGGATTTGTTACAGCTTGTCTTTTTGCTGGTTGTCCAATTAATTTTTCGCTTTCATCAGTAAAGGCTACAACTGAAGGAGTTGTTCTTGCACCTTCTGCATTTTCTAACACTTTAGCTTGCGTTCCTTCCATTATTGCAACGCATGAGTTTGTTGTACCTAAATCTATTCCAATAATTTTACTCATAATTTTTATATCCTATTCGTCATATAAGGTTTAAATTCTGATCTACAAGTTGATCTTAGAATTATTTATCCTCTCTATTTTCTATATTTTCCTCGGTTTTTTCCTCTTTTTTAGAAGTTTTCTTAGATACACCAACTAAAGATGGTCTAAGTAGTCTATCTTTAATGGTAAATCCTTTTTGAATTTCTTGAATAATTGTTCCAGGTTCTTTTGTGTCATCCTCTATTTCCATCATTGCTTGATGAAAATTAGGGTCTAATTTTTTATTTAAACTTTCTATTGGTTTAATATTATTTTTTTCAAAAATAGAAATTGTATCTTTTTTGATAATATCTAAATGTTCTAAGGATTTATTAAGAGCTTCTGTATTTTTTAACTTTTCATCAGTCTCTAAAATCTGTTTTGAACGTTCTAAATTATCAATTAAATTTAATGCTTCCTTAGCAAAACTATAACCACCATATTCAAATGCTTCTTCTTTTTCTTTTTCAAACCTTCTTCTTTGATTTTCCATTTCAGCAAAAGTTCTTGCTACTTTATCTTCGAGTTCAGCAATTTTTTCTTCTGGAGTAGGCTCTTTAATTTCTTCTTTAGCCTCTTGGGCTGTTTCTTCTTTGTCTTCATCATTTAAATTATTCTCAGGCTCAACAGTTTCTTTTTCTGGCTCCTGATGATTTTTAGTAGACGTATTTTGGTTTTCTTCTTTTTCCATAAAGACTTATATGGTAAGGATTTTGATAATTGCTAGATGCCTATACAAAAAATAAATAAATTACTTATTGGGACAAATAACAAAGGTAAACTAAGTGAAATTAAGAGTTTACTCCCAAAAAACATTGAAATTAGCTCCACATCTGAATTTAAACTTAAAAGTCCAATAGAAAATGGAAAAACATTTAAGGAAAACTCTTTAATAAAATCTAAATTTTTTTCAAAAAAAACAGGCCTTACATGTCTAGCGGATGACTCTGGTTTAGAAATAGATCTTTTAGATAAAAAACCTGGCATTTACTCTGCAAGATGGGGCGGAAGTAATGGAGACTTTAAGAAGGCTATTAAAAGAGTTTATAGGGAGTTGCATAAAAAAGACAAAAATTGGAAATACAAAAAAATAAGAGCAAGGTTTGTATGTGCTTTATCAATCTCATATTTAAATAAAAAAATTGCATGTGTTCAAAGTAAAATTGAAGGTTATATTTCAAATGAACCTATAGGAAAAAATGGATTTGGTTATGACCCTATTTTTATTCCTAAAGGCAAAAAAAAAACATTTGGGGAAATCAAGCCTGCAAAAAAATACAAAATAGATCATAGATATTTTGCTTTTAAAAAAATTAAAAAATTTTTATGAGTTGTTCATCTTCAATTTTATAAAAATTTAATCTATGATTAATTTTATTATTTTTTACATCAAATATTCCTATTTTTCCTTTAAATGAGTTTTGTTTCTTGAATAATTTATTTAAATTAGAAAGATTAGATTCTAATGATAGATAATAAACTAAACCTACTAAATCATAACTTAATAGTGACAAATGGGAGGGATCCTCATTAAAGGCATTAAAATATTTGATCTTATAACTATCAAAATTTTCTTTATTAATTGAGGGAAAATAAAGTGGTTGAAGATCCTTTTCTTTTAATAAACTTTCATCAAACCATTGATTAAGGGTTATGAAATATTTGTTTTGTGGTTTCACATCAGTATACAAAAGTGATGTGGTTACACTTTTTAGGCTTTCATCAAAATCAGCAATAACAACTGCATCAAAATTTAAGTTTCCTATAGTATATCTTTTCTCTAATCTTTTTATTTTTTTTTCTTTATTGGGATCATTTGAATTTTTAATTCTTGTAATTTCATCTTCTAAATTTTGTTTTCTTATTTTATATTTTGTGATTTCTTCTATTTGTTTTGTAAGTTTTGTTGGATCAGTATTATAACTATATTCCTTAAAAGTTTTTATTTTCGACTCTTTTATTCCTTTTTTAATTTCAAATTCATATTCTTGAATTGGAGTTAAAAAAATAGTTTTATCAACTTTATTTTTTTTTAAAAACTTTTTAATAGTATTAAACTGTGAGGTAGAATTTATTCCAGCTGAAATTACATTTTCTGGAAGATCTAAGATTTTGTTTGTTAGAGATAAAAAAGTTAAGTCATTTATTTCATTTAAATAAGCTAAACTTTCATAGAAGACAGGACCTATAACTACTTTTATGCCCATTTGTTTTAATTCAAATGCTGATTTAAGAGCTTGATTAGGTCTAGAAGCTGTATCTTTAGGATAAATTTCAATTAAGTTATCATCAATATCTTTTATAGCTAAACTTACCGCTTTGATAATTGATTGACCAATTTCTTTATTTGACCCAGTCATTGGGATTAACAAACCAATTTTAATTTTTTCATTAGCACTAGCCATTTGAAAAAATAATAAAAATACTCCAAATTTTAGAGCACAAAGAATTTTAATTAATTTAATCATTTTGATGTTAATATAATGTTTTTTTATCTAAATTATGATCATTAAACCACAATCTAAAATAAAAGATAATGAAAATGGTCTATATATAGTTTCGACGCCAATAGGAAATTTAAAAGATATTACTATTAGAGCATTAGAAATATTAAAACAATCTGAATTTATACTATGCGAAGACACACGAATTTCCAAAAACTTGTTGAATAAATATGAAATTAAATCAAAATTAATTTCAAACCATAAATTTAATGAAAAAAAAAATACTTTAAAAATTATTGAATATTTAAAAACTGGTAAAATAATTTCTTTAATTTCTGATGCAGGCACACCTACCATTTCTGATCCTGGTTCAGTTTTAGTAAATGAGTGTGTTAAAAATAATATTAATATTATTCCAATACCTGGCCCATCAGCAGTTGCGACCGCAATATCAATTAGTGGATTTTCTGATCAGTTTTATTTTAATGGTTTTCTTCCAGAGAAAAAACAGCAGGTAGCAAACGAGTTAAAAAGACTTTCAGAATTTGGTTCAAGTCTAGTTTTTTTTGTATCTCCTAAAAAAATTAATAAAGTTATACCAGAAATTAAGAAATATTTTAGCGAGAGACAAATTGTCATTTGCAGGGAAATTACTAAGTTATTCGAAGAGTTTTTAAGGGTAAATGTAGATCAATTAGAAGTATTTCAAAAAGAACCAAAAGGAGAGATCACAATTGTTATATCTGAGAAAAAAAATGACATTAATAGTTCCAAAAATTTAACTGAATCAGATATGAATATTATAAGTAAAATGATCAATAAACTCACAATAAAAGAAATAACAGATTTGATAAGTCAGAATAGTAAAGTATCTAAAAAGGAAATTTATAAATACTGTTTAAAATTAAAAAATGAAAATTAAATTATTAATTATAATTTTTATAGGAATTATTTTGGTAGGATGTGTGGGTGTTAGTTCTAAAGGATTATTTGGAACGGGTGTTAGTGTTGCATTAGATCCTAGAACTTTAGGAACCCAGATAGATGATTCAATAATGCAAAAAAGTTTGTCTGCTAGAATTTTGGCAAAAGATAAAAAATATTTTTTATCAGTCAAATCAAAAGTTCTTGATGGAAGAATCTTTATAACAGGAAAGGTAGATAGTCCTGAGGAAAAATTACAAATAACAAAAATTGCTTGGGAAACAAAGGGTGCAAGATCAGTTCGAAATGATATTAAAATAAAAAAAGAGTTTAACTTTAAACAATCTGCTAAAGATATTTTAATTACTACTCAACTTAGAACAGCATTAATTGTAAATAAAAATATAAAAGCAACAAACTATCAAATTGATACATATAAAAAGATAATTTACGTTTATGGAATCGCATTAACCTCGGAGGAAAAAGATTTAGTTATCAGTGAAGCTAAAGAAATTTTAGATGTTGAGAATGTAATTGCGAGTATAATATTGGTCGAGGACTTAAGAATTCAAAAAGAATAATTATTTTTTATAATCTATTACTTCAGATGAGTACGCAGCAATGGATGCTAAATTAATAATTTCTGAAGTTGAAGTCCTTAAAGGAGCAATCTCAATTGGTAATCCTAGCCCAATAAGTAAGGGACCAATTACTTTTGAGTCCCCAATGGTTTTCATTAATTTGTATGATATTGCAGCACTATGTTGACCAGGCATAATCAATATATTTGCTTTACCAACAATTTTTGCAAATGGATATAGTTCTTCGTACTCCTGGTTTAAAGCAACATCTGGCTGCATGTCACCATCAAATTTAAAATCTACTTTCTTTTCTTTTAAAATTTCAACAGCATCCCTTATATGTTTAGTTCGACTTGTTAGAGGTTGACCAAAAGTCGAATGAGAAACAAAAGCAACTTTAGGATCAAAACCAAAAAGCCTTACTACTCTTGCAGTTGATATTGCAATTTCTGCCAATTGTTCTGATGTTGGGTAT
Organism: uncultured Pelagibacteraceae bacterium; assembly: GCA_902601785.1. Classification (GTDB taxonomy): domain Bacteria; phylum Pseudomonadota; class Alphaproteobacteria; order Pelagibacterales; family Pelagibacteraceae; genus Pelagibacter. The sequence goes on from CACKOH010000006.1 coordinate 20,662, forward strand.
TCGTGAACACTAGTATCACCTATAAATATAGTTTTTCCTTTATGAACCACCATATTTAGTCCAAACATTATTTCACCTTTTCGAACATCTACAACTTGCTTAATCTTTTCCAAAGAGGCACCAAAACGTCTCGTATTCCCAGTTACAGCACCGTCAGCGTCTCCACACGCAACCATGCTCGTAGCCCATATAACCCTGTCATTCCTTACCAATCTATCACAATCACGTTCGAGCAAACCCTGTTCTCTTTGTAATTTTTTAAATAGATGTTTGACGTATTTGTTTCTTTTTTCTTCATTTTTTGAATTTATTATTTCGATATCAAAGTTCTCACTGTATCCAATATTTTTGATTTGTTCCTTAATTTTACTTTCTTTGCCAACCAAAATAGGAATTCCTAACTTAGAATTTTTAAACGCAATTGCTGCCTTTAATGTATTTTCATCTTCTCCATCGGCGAACACAATTCTTTTTTGATTATTTTTTATAAATGAGTTTATACCTTGCATTATAGTAACGGTTGGATCTAATCTTTGTTTAAGTTGTTCTTTATAAATTTCAAAATCTTCAATATTTTTTCTAGCTACTCCACTTTTCATTGCAGCTTTTGCTACAGCAGCTGGAATTACACTTATTAGTCTTGGATCAAATGTAGATGGAATAATATAATCTTTTCCATAATGTGGTCTTTCACCGCCCATTGCAGCCACCACTTCATCAGGAACATCTTCTCTTGCAAGTTTAGCAATTGCTTGCGAAGCAGCAACTTTCATTTCTTCATTAATAGTTTTAGACCGCACATCCAAAGCTCCTCTAAAAATGTAAGGGAAACCAATTAAATTGTTAACTTGATTAGGATAATCTGATCTTCCAGTTGCTACAATTGCATCATTTCTTACTTCATTTATTTCTTCTGGTAAAATTTCAGGATCTGGATTAGCACAAGCAAAAATAATTGGATTTTTTGCCATACTCTTAACCATCTCTTTTTTAAGAACTCCTTTTGCTGACAACCCTAAAAAAACATCAGCATCTTTCATTGCGTCTTCAAGAGTTCTTAGTTTTGTCTCAACTGCATATTTTGATTTCCATTGGTCTATACCCTCAGTTCTTCCTTTATAAATTACACCTTTTCTATCAAGCATAATCACATTTTCTGAAGGCACTCCTGAATTTTTAAATAATTCAGTGCAAGCTTGGGCAGATGCTCCAGCACCATTAACCACAACTTTAATTTCTTTGATTGATTTACCACTTATATCTAGAGCATTAATTAATGCAGCTGTTGTAATTATTGCAGTGCCATGCTGATCATCATGGAAAACTGGAATATCCAAAATTTCTTTTAATTTTTGTTCAATTATAAAGCAATCTGGAGCTGCTATATCCTCTAAATTAATTCCACCAAAGCTTGGAGCAAAATTTTTAATAGAATTAATAATTTCCTCACTGTCTTTAGAATCAATTTCAAGATCTATAGAATCTATGTCAGCAAATCTTTTAAATAATACTGCTTTCCCCTCCATTACTGGCTTCGATGCTAATGCTCCTAAATTCCCCATTCCCAAAATAGCTGAACCATTACTGATAACTGCAACTAAATTTCCTTTACTTGTATAATCATAAGCTGCTTCTGGATTATCACTGATCTCTTTTACGGGAGCCGCAACTCCTGGAGAATATGCAAGCGCAAGATCCCTTTTGGTAATCATATTTTTTGAAGAAATGATCTCAATCTTGCCAGGTTTTTTCTCTTTATGAAAATCTAAAGCTTCTTTATCTGTGTAATGATCAATCTTTGTTTTTTTCATTTGCTATAATATGTGTACAATTAGGGTAAATTTAAGACTAATATGATTTATGAACTTACTTAAGTCAACAGGCACATTTGGTTTTTATACGATCATAAGCAGAATACTTGGTTATTTAAGAGATATTTTAATTGCAATATTTTTAGGAACAGGTTTGTTAGCAGATGCTTTTTTTGTAGCATTTAGAATTCCAAATACATTTAGAAGATTATTTTCTGAGGGAACTTTTAATGCTGCTTTTGTTCCGAGCTATGCATCAGAAATGGTTAAGGGTAAAAAGCAATCTAATAAATTTGCAAATGACATCTTTAGTCTTTTGTTTTTAGGTTTGTTATTAATAACCTTGCTTGTTCAATTATTTATGCCTGTTTTTGTATCCCTTATTGCGCCTGGTTTTGTAGGAAACATTGAAAAAATGGAAATAGCAATAACACTAACCCGTATCACTTTTCCATTTCTATTATTTATTTGTTTAGCATCTTTTTTTGCAGCAATATTAAACTCACATAATAAATTTGCAGCTGCATCAGGGGCACCAATAATATTAAATATTGTATTAGTTTTAATTTTATTATTCTCAAACTCTCTAGGTGATACCATGGTATACTATTTATCCTATGGTGTTTCTTTAGCAGGATTATTACAACTGTTATTTTTGTATAAATTTGTGAGAAAACATTACTCACTTAAAATTAATTTCAAAATTAAAATATCTGAAAAAGTTAAGATTTTTTTTAAAAAATTATTACCAAGCATCTTTTCTTCAGGTGTTACTCAAATAAATATATTAGTTGGGACTATTATCGCTTCATTCCAGGCAAGTGCGGTTTCTTACTTATATTATGCAGATAGAATATATCAAATTAATTTAGCAATAGCTGGAATTGCAATTGGAGTAGTTGTGCTTCCCCAATTATCAAAACATGTACAGTCTAAGAAAAAAGACAAGATTATTTTAATTCAAAACAAAGCTCTTGAGTTAAGTCTATTGTTGAGTTTACCAGCATCTGTTGCATTAATCCTTGGATCTGAACAAATTATTTCTGCACTTTTTGGTTATGGATCATTTGATGAAACTGCAGTTTTAAATTCAAGTCTAGCTTTATATTATTTTGCTTTAGGTTTACCTGCATTTGCTTTAATCAAAGTGTTTTCTAGTTTCTTTTTTGCAAACCACAACACAAAGACTCCTTTTTATATCTCATTAATTTCTGTCTTTTTAAATATTTTAATAAGCATTTACTATTTTAATGAATTTGGATTTATAATAATTCCTATCGCAACAACAATTTCTTCCTGGTTTAATGGAGTACTATTATTTGTATTTCTAAAAAATAAAAATCTTTTTTCTTTCAATAAAATATTTTTAATTAAATTTTTTAAAATAGTTATTGCCTCAATACTAATGGGTTTTATATTTCAATTTTTGTTGATTTTTTTTCAAAATGAGCTTGCGTTTGAACAAAAAGCAAAATCTTTTTATTTGATATTATCTGTATTATTAGGCTTAGGTTCTTACCTTCTAATTTGTTATTTTATCAAAGCTTTTAAAATCAGTGATATTCAATTAAAGTATTAACTTTATGACTAAAAAAATATTTTCAGGTGTTCAGCCTACAGGTAATCTTCATCTTGGTAATTACTTAGGAGCAATTAAGAATTTTGTTGAACTAAATAACGACAAAGCAAACCAATGCATTTTTTGTGTTGTAGACTTACATGCAATAACGATTAAGCAAGATCCAAAAGAGTTAAAAAAAAATATTAGAGAAACAGTAGCAACATTTATTGCAAGCGGGATAGATCCAAAAAAAAGTATTGTTTTTAACCAATCAGGTGTAGCAGCTCATTCCGAAGGTGCCTGGATTTTAAGTTGTGTAGCTCGTATGGGGTGGCTAAATAGAATGACTCAATTTAAAGAAAAAGCTGGAAAGGATAAGGAAAAAGCCAGTATTGGATTGTATTCTTATCCTGTTCTAATGGCGTCCGATATTTTGTTATATGATGCTACCCATGTTCCTGTAGGTGATGATCAAAAGCAACATCTTGAGTTATGCAGAGATATAGCTCAAAAATTTAATAATGATTTTGGTGTAGAGGATTTCTTGAAAGTTCCTGAACCTTTAATTCAAAAAGAGTTTTCTAGAATTATGAGTTTAAAGGATGGATTAAAAAAAATGAGTAAATCTGAGTTATCGGATTTAAGTAGAATAAACTTAACAGATGATAAAAATCAAATTATTAATAAAATTAAAAAAGCTAAAACAGACCCTTTGCCAATGCCAAATGATATAAAAGAACTTGCAGGAAGACCAGAGGCACAAAACCTATTAGGAATTTATACTAGTTTAAACTCTTCAACTTTAGAGACTTCTATAGCAAAATTTGCAGGTAAGAATTTTTTAGAATTTAAAGATGAATTATCTGAAACATTAGTTGATAAAATTATGCCAATTTCTGAAGAGATAAAAAAATTACTTAAAGATCAATCTTACCTTGATTCTATTCTTCTAAATGGAGTTGAAAATGCTGATAAAATTGCGTCGAAAAAGATCAAAAATATAAAAGAAATAGTAGGTTTTTAATAAAAAATTAATATCAAGTTTTAATTTCCAAAATATAAACTATATATAATTTATGTTTGTACAGACAGAAGTAACACCAAATCCAAATTCATTGAAATTTCTTCCCGGTAAGAATGTTTCAAACAGTGGTCCTTATGAAATTACTAATAAGGATCAAATAAATAATGAATTAGTTAAAAATATCTTATCTGTAAATGGAGTAGAGGGTGTTTTCTTAGGGCAAGACTTTTTATCAGTCAACAAAAGTGATCAAACCAAATGGGATGAAATAAAACACATTGTGATTTCTTTTATAAATGAATTTTATTCTGATGGAAAAGAGTTTGTTATTGATGAAAATATTAAACAAGAGAAATCTGAATTAGATGAAATTGAACAAAAAATAGTAAAAATTTTAGATCAAAAAATAAGACCAGCTGTTGCAAGAGATGGAGGAGATATTAAGTTTAAAGAATTTAAAGATGGTGTTGTGAAAGTACAATTACAAGGTAGTTGCTCTGGATGCCCTAGTTCCACAATGACCTTAAAGCAAGGAGTTCAAAATCTATTATGTCATTACTTACCTGAGGTTAAAGAGGTAATTGCTATTTAAATTATGAATTTAAATATAAAAAAAAACTACAAAAGAACAAAAAATAAAATATTAAATACATTTACAAGATTTTCTATCAGTGCTTTTGTTCTTGCATTATTTTTTTATACTGCACCAATTTTTATTAATTTTGCAGATAAGAATTTTAATAATAAAGAATTTACAAATAACTCTAAAAATATTTTAAATAATACCTTAAACAAGCGCAAAACATTTGAAGAGGATGACACAGGTCAGCAAAGTGAAGAAATAGATCTCCTTTATGACATTTTGGAAGAAAATAACTCTGAAATAAATCTTGTGAGATACACCACCTCAGAGATAAATGCTTTATTTAAGGAAGTAAAATATGATTTAGAGGAAGTAAGAGACACAAAATTAGTTAAGCCCATTGACATTGGTTTACTTCCTAATGAGATTAAAAATATAGATAATACAAAAAAAAGAAAAGAAATGTTTATCAAAATTATTTTGCCTTTAATTGTTAAAGAAAATAATAAAATTAGAATAGACAGAAAAAGACTTTTTATGATTCTTAGTAAAAATAGCAACACGGATATTGAAAAGAAATGGCTAGAAAAAAAATATAAACAATACGGGGTAAGACAAAATGATCTTTCAACCTTAAAAGTAAGAATGGACGAGATTCCAATTTCATTAGCAATAGCTCAGGCAGCTAAAGAAACTGGATGGGGAACTTCTAGATTTGCATTAAAAGGTAATGCTTTATTTGGTCAGTGGACTTGGTCAGGAGAGGGATTAAAGCCTAAAAATGCAGAAAAAGGCGAAGAGCATAAAGTTATGAAATTTCATAGTCTAAAACTTTCAGTAAGGGCATATTTAAGAAATCTTAATACTCACTCGTCTTATAAAAATTTAAGAAAGGCAAGAACGAAACTTAGAAATAGAAATAAACCATTGGATAGTATAATTTTATCAAATCATCTTGATAAGTATGCAGAAACTGGGAGTGAATATATAAATGTACTTCAAAAAATAATAAAACAGAACAATTTAAAAGATTTTGATGAGGCACGGCTGTTACCTTCTAGTAAAGATTTAGATAGTTTAATTTAGTTTGTTTTAATTGGAAATTGAATTCCAAACCATCTCCATTTACCGTTATCATTTAGAGAACAATTTACTCTTCCTCTTCTCGGCTCAAATGGCGCTCTAAATTTAATTGATAACTTTGTACCTGAAATAATAGTGTTTGATTTTTCCCATCTATTTGCCTCGTTTGAATAACAATTAATTTTATTTAAATTTTTCTGTTCTTCAAAAAACTCCACAATAAATTCAGGAGGATTATTTGATTTTATTAATTGTTTCTCTAAAGGTAACAATTTTTTGTATTCCAATGGAAAGTAATTTATGATTGATTTAAATCTTTTTAATTCTCCATATTTTTCATTAATTGGAAATCTTGGTAATTCAAATTTATCCTTGTTTATATCAATAACTCCTGAGTGTTGACCAAAAGCAAATTCAAAATTTTTAGAAATATAATCTCTCATAAATTTAGAATATTCACCGAATGGATAAGAAAATAAATTTGGTATGTAGCCTAGCTCTTTTAAAAATATTTGATTTGCTTTTTCAATATCTAAAATAAATTTATCATTACTTTCGTCAATTAGGTAATTATGACTGTGTGAGTGATGTCCAATTAAAGCAAAAGTTTCTTTTTCAATTTCTCTTATTTGATCCCATGTCATATACCCATTTTTACCCACAGGCTCAGTTGAAACAAACAAGATGAAAGGAATTTTATTTTCCTTTAAGTATGGCCATGCCCCAACATAAAATGATTTAAATGCGTCATCAATTGTAATTAAAATTTCTTTTTTAAATTTTACAGAGTCAAATTGTTCTTTGAACTTGTTAGGATTATGAAATTTAAAATCTGAGTTTTTAATGATCTGAATATGCTCTTTAAAAATATTCATTTCAATATTTGTTGATGGATACTTTGACTCATTAAAACGATGATACATAATTGATAGAATTCCTTCATCTTTAGAATAGTATTTGATATTATTTTCATCTGCTTTAGAACCAATATTAGAATATAAAATAATTATGAATAAGCTAGTAATTGATGTTGCAAGTGAAAAAATATTTTTAATGATCATCACTAAAGATGATATTTATAATATTACTAAAGAGAATACTAAAATTAATTTTGAGAAATTAACTTTAATTGTTAAGGATTTTTTATATTCAAACAGTTTGAAGTTAGACGATATTCAGAAAATATACGTAAACCGAGGCCCAGGCAGCTTTGCAGGTATAAGAAATTCTTTATCATTAGTTAAAGCATTTTATGTTTCAAAAAAAATTGATTATTATTGTTATAGTTTTAATGATTTCAAAGATCAAAAAGATATAAAATATGAGGATATACCTAATTTGTGTGACAAATTTAAAATCAAAAAAAATTTGATTAAACCTATTTATTTAAGTTAGAATTGGATTATGTCAGAAACAATCGAGCAAAAATGTTTATCTAAAGGGGTTAAATTAACTGATCAAAGAAAAATAATTGCCCAAGTTATGTCCGAGTCATCTGATCACCCGGATGTAGATGAATTATATAACAGAGTTTCTAAAATTGATTCAAAAATTAGTATTGCTACAGTTTATAGGACAGTAAAACTATTTGAAGAGTCTGGAATTTTAACAAAGCACGAGTTTAAAGGTGGAAAAGCTAGATATGAAGAGTTGAACGAAGGACATCACGACCATTTAATTGATGTAAAATCTGGTGAGATTATAGAATTTGTTGATGAAGAAATTGAGAAACTTCAAAAAAAGGTTGCAGAAAAATATGGCTATACCCTCGTAGATCATAAATTAGAACTTTATGGGGTTAAAAAAAAATCCTAATTAAAATGTTACAAAAAATATTTATTAAAACATTTGGTTGTCAGATGAACGAGTACGACTCTAATAGAATATATGACTCAGTAAAAAAAATAGGTTATGTAAAAACTGAAAATTATGAGGATGCAAATTGTTATCTTCTGAATACTTGTCATATTAGGGATAAGGCTAAAGAAAAAGTTTACCACGAGATAGGTAGAGTTAAAAAAATTTTTCGGTTAAAACAAAAGCCATTAGTAATTATTGCTGGCTGCGTTGCTCAAGCTGAAAATCAAGAAATGTTAAGACGTGAGCCTTACATTGATTTAGTAGTTGGTCCTCAATCGTATCATAAAATTAACGATACCATATTAAACTATGTTCAAAAAAAGAAGAAAATAGAAGAAACAGAGTTCGATGCCGTCTCCAAATTTAAATATTTCAATAAAATAAAAAATGAGGCTGGAAAAGTATCTTCATTCTTAACTATTCAGGAAGGTTGTGACAAATTTTGTCATTTTTGTGTAGTGCCTTACACAAGAGGACCTGAATACTCAAGACCTTTTGGACAAATTATAGATGAGGCCAAATACTTATCTGAAAAGGGTACAAAAGAAATAATACTGCTTGGCCAAAATGTTAATGCTTACAATGATGGTAAAAAAAGATTGTCTAATTTAATTATGGAAATAGAAAAAATAAAAAATGTTAAAAGAATTAGATATACCACCTCTCACCCCAAAGATATGACTGAAGATTTGATAGATGTTTATAAAAATTCTCAAAAATTAATGCCACTCGTTCACCTGCCTGTACAAAGTGGATCTGATAAAATTTTAAAATTAATGAATAGAAACCATACTATTAAAGATTATTTGTACATTTTTGAAAAATTAAAAAAGATTAATAGTAAAATAGAATTTTCAAGTGATTTTATTATTGGCTATCCAGGAGAAAAAGAGGAAGACTTTGAAAATACATTAAGTTTAATTAAAAAAATTAATTTTATTAACTCATATTCTTTTATTTTTAGTGCTAGACCAGGAACAGTTGCTTTTGGTTTAGAACTTACTGACAAAAAAATTTCAACACAAAGATTAGAAACTATTCAAAATAAATTGTATGAAAATCAAATGAATAGAAATAAGCTATTTAAAAACCAAACAATCAACGTCTTAGTTGAAAATTTAACTGATGACAAAACCCATACTTTTGGTAGATCTGAGTATATGACATCAGTGGTATTCAATGGTAATAAAGAACATATTGGAAAAATTGTTTCAGTAAAAATTAATAAATTTAATAGAACCACCTTATTTGGTGAAATTGTTGAGGATCAGGATAAAAAGGTAGCATAATAATTGAGCAGCATAACAAATAAAAATATCGATCCATCTTTAAAGTTTGTTTACTCAGACAACAATTCTTTAAGTGTTATATTTCATGATAATAATTTGTTGATGGGTGTTGTTGGCGAATTTAATAAAAATTTACAAGAGTTAGAGAAAGTAACAAACTGTAGTTTGTACTTTAGAGGAAATTCAATATTAATTAAATCAAATCCAGAGAAGAATGAATTATTAAAAAATGCTATTCAGTTTTTAGCCAATCAGTTTATTAACAACGGAAGTATCGAGAGCAAAGATATAGTTTCTTCAGTGGATAAATTTATGATTAATGAAAAAGTTAAAAATAACAATGTTACCGATATAATTAAAACTCCAAAAAAATCTATAATTCCAAGATCTGAAAAACAAAAGGATTATGTAAGAGCACTAAGACAGAGTGATATTGTGATTTCAGCTGGCCCTGCAGGTACAGGAAAAACTTTTTTAGCAGTTGCGGTAGGATTAACAATGTTGTTAGAAAAAAAAATTGAGAGAATTATTTTATCAAGACCAGCAGTTGAAGCAGGCGAGCGTTTAGGATTTCTACCTGGAGACATGAAAGAGAAAGTAGATCCATACCTGCGGCCCTTATACGATTCCCTTTATGATCTTTTTGACTTTGAAAAAATTCAAAGAATGATTGAAATAGGTGATATAGAAATTGCTCCATTAGCTTTTATGAGAGGACGAACACTTAAAAATTCATTTGCGATTTTGGATGAAGCCCAGAATGCTACTGATACACAAATCAAAATGTTTTTAACACGTATTGGAGAAAATTCTAAAATTGTAGTAAATGGCGATCCCAGTCAAATTGATTTACCAAACAAAAGCATGTCAGGATTAGTGCGTTCAAAACAATTGTTAGGACATCTGAATGAGATATCGGTTGTTGATTTTGATCACTCTGATGTTGTAAGACATCCACTAGTTTCTAAAATTGTAAAAGCTTACTCAAAGAATGATTAATATAAATGTCTTCTCAGAAGAGAAGGCTTGGTCAAAAAGGCTTAAAAATGAACATCTTTTTTTTCAAAAGATCTGTAATGCTTTCCCAAAAAAATATAAGTTTTTAAATAAAAAAGTAAGCCTTACTTTGTTACTTTCTAATAATAAAAATATTCAAAAATTAAATAAACTTTTTAGAAAAAAAAATAAACCCACGGATATTTTATCATTTCCGTTAACTAAAAAAGTTAGAATTTCTAAATACACTTATTTAGGAGATATAATAATTAGTTATAATTTTATAAGTAAACCTAAATCATTAAATACAAAGCTCTTTAGAGAGAAAGTAACCAAAATATTCATTCATGGTTTCCTTCATTTATTAGGTTTTGATCATAAAAAAAAAAAAGATTATATAAAGATGTTAAAAGAAGAGGGGCAAATATATAAGTTCGTAATTTCTAAAACAAAATAAAATTGACTAAAAAATCATATATTGAATTTATATTTTTAATATTTTTAGGGGCAGCGACATCTCTAAGCCTACCACCTTTTAACTATATAATTATTAACTTTATTACCCTAGGTTTATTATTTGCTTTTTTAATAAAGAGGTCAAAAGAAACCAAAAATAAAAAAATATTCTTCTTTTATGGATGGCTTTTTGGTTTTGGCTATTTCGTCACAAATCTTTATTGGATATCAATTTCATTAACTTTTGATAAAAGTTTTAAGTTTTTAATCCCATTAACATTAATTCTTATTCCAGCTTTTTTAGCCTTATTTTACGGACTTATTTCTTTCTTATTTTTTATTTTTAAAACAAAAAAAGTAATTTCATCTTTCTTTCTGTTTTCTTTAATTTTTGGATTAACAGAGTATGTTAGAGGTTCTATCTTAACAGGATTTCCATGGAATTTAATTGCCTATAGTTTCTCAAATCATTTAGAAATTTTAAATATTACCTCTGTTATAGGTACCTATGGATTTAATTTATTTTGTATCTCTCTCTTTATAAGTCCAGCAGTATTTATTTTAAGAGATACAAGAGCTGACATATGGGTCTGTATATTTTTTCTTTTAATCACAATTATTTTTTATCTTTATGGGTCACAGTCCAAAAAGGTTTTTAATGAAGCTGAAATAAATCCTATTGATTATAAGGTTAGAGTTATTGGTTCAAATATAAAATTAGACAGATTTTACTCCAATATTGATCCAATAACAGCTATTAAGGATTTAATTGAACTCAGTGAACCTAATAAAAACGAAAAAATTATTTTTGTATGGCCAGAGGGAATACTGCCAGGTATATCTCAAGAAACATTAGTTGATTACAAATGGTTATTTGAAAACCATTTTAATGAAAATCATATTTTAGTCCTTGGTATAAATAGCAAATCTGTTGATAAAGGAGATGTAAAATATTTTAATTCTCTCTCAGTATATGACCACAGTTTAAATTTATTAAATTCATATGATAAAATTAACCTTGTACCCTTTGGAGAGTTTTTACCATTAGAAAGTATGCTTAAAAATGTTGGTTTAAAAACCTTAACTAATGATTATCAATCTTATTCAAAAGGAAGCGAGAGGAATATAATTAAAATTAACGAAAACAATTTCTCTTTAAAGTTTTTACCTCTAATTTGCTATGAAATAATTTATTCTGGAAGAATTTTTAATAATTCAGATTTTGATTTTATAATAAATATTTCAGAGGATGGGTGGTTTGGTCAATCAATTGGACCAAAACAACATTTTATCCACAGTATATATAGATCTATTGAAAGTGGTAAATACGTTTTGCGTTCCTCAAATAACGGAATATCAGCTATAATAAATCCAATTGGTGATATTGAACAAGAAGTTAGCTTTAATGAAACAGGCTATATTGATTTTATTCAATTTAAAAAAGTTCAACCAACATTATTTTCTAAATATGGAAATAAAATTTTCGGTTTAATAATTTTATTGTATATTTTTTTATTTTTTTCATTTAATAGAATTAACAATGAGTAATTTAAAAAATTTTCTTTTCACTAGTGAGTCAGTTTCAGAGGGACATCCGGATAAAGTTTCAGATAGAATTTCTGACATGGTAGTTGATAGTTACCTTTCAGGAGATCCATTTTCAAGAGTAGCTTGTGAAACACTCACAACAACAAATAAAGTTGTTTTAGCTGGTGAAGTAAGAGGTCCAGAAATTAAAAAAAGTGATTTAATTGAAAAAGTAAGACACTGCATAAAAGATATTGGTTATGATCAAGATGGTTTTACTTGGAAAGAAGCTACAAAAATAGAAAGCCATCTTCATTCGCAATCTGCTGATATAGCAATGGGAGTAGATTCATCAGGCAATAAAGACGAAGGAGCTGGGGATCAAGGAATAATGTTTGGTTATGCATGCAATGAAACAGAAGATTTAATGCCAGCACCTATTCACTACTCACATAAAATTTTAAGACTAATGGCTGAGGATAGAAAGTCTGGAAAACTCAAAAATATTGAACCAGACTCTAAAAGCCAAGTTACTTTTGAGTATGTTGATGGAAAACCAACAAAAGTTAAATCTGTAGTTATTTCATCACAACATTCTGCTGACATAAATCAAACTCAAGTAAGAGATTTATTAAGACCTTATATGATAAACTCTATTCCAAATCTTTTTTTAGATGGCTTCAATGAAGATGAGTTTTATGTAAATCCCACAGGTAATTTTGTAATTGGAGGCCCTGATGGTGATTGTGGGTTGACAGGAAGAAAAATTATAGTTGATACTTATGGAGGCGCCGCACCTCATGGTGGAGGCGCATTTTCAGGAAAGGATCCAACTAAAGTTGATAGATCAGCAGCTTACGCAGCAAGGTATATTGCAAAAAATGTGGTTGCTTCAAAAATTTCTAACAAGTGTTTAATTCAATTAGCCTATGCAATTGGTGTTTCAAAACCGTTATCAATTTATGTTGATTTATTTGATAATGACATTGAAAAAAATAAATTTGTTGTAGAAAAAATTAATGATAATTTTGATTTAAGCCCAAGAGGAATTAGAGAAATGTTAAATTTAAATAAACCTATATACGAAAAAACAGCAGCTTATGGGCATTTTGGAAGAAGCCCAGAAGAAAATGGCTCTTTTTCTTGGGAAAAAACAGATAAAATAAAAGCTTTTTTAAAATAGTTTCTGTTGAATTAAAAAAAAACTTTACTATATTGCGTTTACACTGTTGAAGTTACGAAATGGGCTTTTGCCCATTTTTTTTTGGAATAAATTTAAAAATGTTAAATAAAAGAGCAGATAAACTAGAATTGTTAAGAATTGCAGAAGCTGTAGCTTTAGAGAAATCGATTGATAAAGAGTTAATTATCACCTCAATGGAAACAGGTATTGCTAAAGCAGCTAAATCTAAATTTGGTCAAGAAAATGAAATTAAAGTTTCAATTAACAGAGATAATGGAGATATAGAGCTTTTTAGAAAATTAATAATCTCTGAAAATCCAGAAAATGCAAATACAGAAATAAAATTAGTTGATGCAATAAATTTAAATGAAATCAATAAAGACAAGTCTATTGGCGATGAGGTTCTTCAGCCTTTACCATCTTTTGATTTTGGAAGAATAGCTGCTCAGACTGCAAAACAAGTCATAAGCTTTAACGTTAGAGAGGCAGAGCGAGAAAGACAATTTAACGATTTTATAGATAAGAAAGATTCAATTTTAAGTGGAATTGTTAAACGATTAGAATTTGGAAATGTAATTGCTGATCTAGGAAGAACTGAAGCAATTATTCAAAAAAACGAATTAATTCCACGAGAGAATATCAAGGCTGGAGATCGTATTAAGGCTTATTGTTATGATGTAAGAAGAGAACCCAGAGGTCAACAGATCTTTTTATCAAGAGCTCATCCTAAATTTATGGAAAAGCTTTTTTTCCAAGAAGTGCCCGAAATTTATGATGGATTAATAGAAATTAAATCTTCATCAAGAGATCCTGGAAGTAGAGCAAAAATATGTGTTAAAGCTGTTGACACTTCATTAGATCCAGTTGGAGCTTGCGTGGGTATGAGAGGATCAAGAGTCCAGGCAGTTGTGAATGAACTACAGGGCGAAAAAATTGATATTGTAAATTGGTCGGAGGATCCAGCTATTTTAGTTTCAAACGCTTTATCACCAGCAGAAGTACAAAGAGTAAATGTTGACGTTGAAAGAAAAAAACTTGATGTAATACTTACAGAAGAAAATTTAAGTAAAGCAATTGGTAGAAGAGGTCAAAACGTAAGACTTGCTACTAAGTTGTTAAATTACGAAATTAATATAATGACAGACGCAGAAGACTCTGAAAGAAGACAATTAGAATTTAAAGAAAAGACTGAAAATTTTGTTAAAAATCTAGAATTGGATGAGACGCTTGGACAGTTATTAGTAGCAGAAGGGTTTTCAACAATTGATGACATTAAAGACAGTTCATCGGAAAATTTGATGAAGATTGAAGGTATCGAAGAAGATACTGCAAAAGCACTTATTGAAAGAGCTCAAGAATTTTATCAAAAAGATCAAGAAGACATATCTACAAGAATTAAAGAATTAGGACTTGAGGATATTTTAATCAACTTAGAAGGTCTTACTCCAGGAATGTTAGTTACATTAGGAGAGCAAAAAATTTTAACATTAGAAGATTTTGCAGATCTAGCATCTGATGAACTAACTGGTGGTTTTGATATAGTAAAAGGTGAAAGGGTAAAAATTCAGGGATACCTGGAAGATTTTGCTTTATCGAAAGAAGAGGCGGATGAATTAATAATGTCCGCTAGAAAAATTGTTTATAAAGATTGAGTGATGAGCTATGGAAAAAAAAACAAAATTAACAATATCTGGCTCAGCCAAAAAATCGATCAAAAATATCGAGATTGCTAAAACTCAAGGTAAAAATGCAGTTGTCATAGAGAAGCAAACCGGAAAATTTACAAATAGAGCAGGATCTTTTAGACCTAACCCAGGCAAACCAAAACCAACTTCGTCTTTTAGTAGAGGAACTACCATCAAACCATCTTTTGCACCAAAATCACCCTCTACAATAAATGATTTTGAAAGACGTAAGCTAGCAGAGCAGAGAGCAACAAAGAGACTTAAAGGTGATGGTGATGGAAAAGACAGAAAAACTTTAAAATCTGGAACAAAGAAGAGAGAATTAAAATTAACAGTTTCAAGGGCTCTAAGTGATGAAATAGAGGCAAGAGAAAGAAGTTTAGCATCAGTTAAAAGAGCAAGATTAAAAGAGAATAAAAATTTATCTAAAGATCAAAATCAAGAAAGTCTCAAACCAGTTAAAAGAGACATCAATATTCCAGAAGCTATCACTGTTAGAGAGTTAGCTAACAGAATGGCCGAGCAGTCTAGCAATGTGATTAAATATTTATTCGGTATGGGGGTAACAGTTACAATTAATCAAACTCTTGCAGCAGACACTGCTGAGTTTTTAGTTAAAGAGTTTGGACACAATCCTATTAGAGAAGAAAAAGCAGAGGAAATAATTCAGAAAATAAAAGCAACAAGAGTAGAAAATTTAAAAAATAGACCACCAATTGTTACAGTGATGGGACATGTTGATCATGGCAAAACATCAGTTCTTGATGTTTTGAGAAGTGCAAATGTTGTATCAGGAGAATTTGGTGGAATAACTCAACATATAGGAGCCTATCAAATTGAAAGCCAAGATAACAAACTAACTTTTATTGATACCCCAGGTCATGCAGCTTTTACAGAAATGAGAGCAAGAGGGTCAAAATTAACTGATGTAGTTGTATTAGTAGTTGCTGCAGATGATGGTGTAAAACCACAAACAGTTGAGTCAATTAAACATGCAAAAGCAGCAAATGTTCCAATTGTTGTTGCTATTAATAAATGTGATCTTCCAGATGCAGATCCACAAAAAATTAAAAATCAATTGTTAGAACATGAGTTGGTTGCTGAAGATCTATCAGGTGATACTCTAATGGTAGAGATTTCAGCAAAGACAAAATTAAATTTAGATAAACTAGTTGAGTCTATAATTCTTCAAGCTGAAATTTTAGATTTGAAAACTGATTATGAGTCTAAAGCTACAGGAATAGTGTTAGAGTCTAAAATTGATGTAGGTAGAGGACCAGTTGCAACAATTATTGTAACTACGGGAACTCTTAAAAAAGGAGATTTTTTTGTTAGTGGATTGAAGTGGGGGAAAGTTAGAGCAATAATCAATGACAAAGGTAAAAATATTGATGAAGCTTCACCATCTACTCCAGTTGAAATTTTAGGTATTAATGGTGCAGCAAAAGCAGGAGATGATTTCATAGTTCTTGAGAGTGAAAAAGAAGCTAAAACATTAAGTGAAAACAGAGCAGAAGAGACAAAGGATGGAAAAAATCCTTTAACATTTGCTACACAAGAATCTGCATTCTCAGATAAATCTTCAGAGGAATTAAATTTAATCATCAAATCTGATGTACATGGATCTTCTGAAGCAATTAAAAATGCGATTAGTCAAATTAAACATGATGAAGTTAAACCTAAAATTATTTTAGCAGACATTGGAATGGTTACAGAGACTGATGTTACTTTAGCAAAAGCATCAAATGCTGTATTAATTGCTTTTAATGTTAAGCCAAGCAAGGAAGCAAAAAAACTTGCTGAAAATGAAAAAATAAAAATTTCCTCATACAATATTATCTACGAGGTACTAGATTATATAAAACAAAAAATGTCGGGATTATTAACTCCAGATGTTAAAGAAACTATAACTGGGTCAGCTCAAATTTTAGAAATTTTTAAAGTCTCTGGAGCTGGTAAAGTTGCAGGTTCAAAAATTACTGAAGGAGAAATTAGCAACACCTCAGATGTTAGAATAATCAGAGATGGAGCTATTATTTATACTGGAAAAGTTGGAACTATTTTTAGAGAGAAAAACCAAGTAAAACAGGTTAGTGATGGACAAGAGTGCGGAATAACAGTTAAAGATTATATGGATTTCCAAAAAAATGACACAATAGAAGCTTTTAGTGTTACATCTACAGAAAGGTCAATTTAATGGCAGATAGAATAGGAAAACCAATTTCACAAAGACAGCTTAGAGTTGGTGAAATGATCAAACAGTCTTTAAGCATGATTTTTATAAGAAATGAGGCTAAGGTCCCAAATTTAGAAACAAACACCATAACAGTCACTGAGGTTAGAATGAGTCCAGATTTAAAAATCGCTAAAGCATACGTCCTTCCATTAGGAGGAAAAGATGCAGAGGAGACTATAA
Organism: uncultured Pelagibacteraceae bacterium; assembly: GCA_902601785.1. Lineage (GTDB taxonomy): Bacteria > Pseudomonadota > Alphaproteobacteria > Pelagibacterales > Pelagibacteraceae > Pelagibacter. Next base: position 38,136 of record CACKOH010000006.1, read on the forward strand.
ATACTCTTAAAGATTACTCATTTTTAATAAGAAAAATTTTATCACAGAAGGTGGTTATGAAATTTTTACCAAAATTACTTTTTAGAAAAGATGAGTCTTTCGAGTATGCGGAAAAAATAGAAAATTTAATAAAACAAACAAATAAATAGGAAAAATGAGGCATGATCAAAAAAGCACAAGAATTAGCAATGCATGATAAAGACACTGGATCCTCTGAGATACAGATTGCTTTGTTAACAGAGAAAATTGAAACTCTCTCTAAACACATAAAACAATTCAAAAAAGACAAACATTCGTCTGTTGGATTGTTGAGAGCGGTCAATAGAAGAAAGAAATTGTTAGAATACTTAAAAAAAACAAAAATGGATTCTTACAAAAATGTACTGTCGAAATTGAATTTAAGAAAATAGAAGTCAAGATAGATAGAACGGAATGGAACGAAACGAACGAAACGAAATGGAAATGAAATGTTTAAAGTACACAAGAAGGAAATAGTAGTAGCAGGAAAGAAAATAAGTTTAGAAACAGGTAAAGTAGCAAGACAGGCAGACGGAGCAATCATCGCAACATGTGGTGAAACAGTTATTCTAGCAACAGTCGTAGGAGCAAAGAAAGTAAATCCAGATATGGATTATTTCCCTTTATCAGTCAACTACCAAGAAAAATATTATGCAGGTGGAAAGATCCCTGGTGGATATTTTAAAAGAGAAGCAAGACCAACTGAAAGTGAAACATTAATCTCTAGATTAATTGATAGACCAATCAGACCTTTGTTTCCTGACGAATTTAAAAATGAAGTGCAGTTGTTACCAACAGTAATTTCATATGATAAAGAAAACCAACCAGATATTCTAGCAATCACTGCTTCTTCAGCAGCATTAGCAATTTCAGGAATGCCATTTATGGGTCCTGTAGGAGCTTCCAGAGTGGGCTATGTTGATGGCAAGTATATTCTTAATCCATCAAAAGAGGAGTTAGAAAACTCAAGTTTAGATTTAGTTGTAGCAGGTACTAAAGATGCAGTGCTTATGGTTGAGTCTGAAACATCAGGTTTATCTGAAGAAGTAATGTTAGCAGCAGTTAAATTTGGTCATGAAGGATTTGTTCCAGTAATCGAAATGATAGAGGAACTCGCTAAAGAGTGCAGAAAACCTGAGTGGACTGTTGAGAAAAAAGATTTATCTGAAGTTAAAAAAAAACTTGAAGAAACTTTTACAGAAGACCTTAAAAAGGCTTTTGGGACTAGAGATAAACAAGATAGATCAAATCAAATTTCAGAAATTACCGATAAAGCTAAAAAGCTTTTTGAAGAAAATGAAAATTATTCTGATCTTGATGTTAATTCACAGCTTAAAAATCTCGAGAAGAAAATTGTCAGAACTGATATTCTTAAAAATAAAAACAGAATTGATGGTAGAGGATTGTCTGATGTAAGACCTATCTCATGTGAAGTTGGTGTTTTACCAAGAACACATGGTTCTGCTTTGTTTACCAGAGGAGAAACACAAGCAATTGTTGTAACTACTTTAGGAACATCTGATGATGAACAAAGAATTGAAAGTCTAGATGGTCTTCAAAGAGAAAGATTTATGCTTCACTATAATTTCCCTCCTTTTTCAGTTGGTGAAACTGGAAGAATTGGAACTGGAAGACGTGAAATTGGTCATGGTAAACTTGCTTGGAGAGCGATCAATTCTTCATTGCCTTCAAAAGAGGCGTTTCCATACACTTTTAGAATAGTATCAGAGATTACAGAGTCTAATGGTTCTTCCTCAATGGCTACTGTTTGTGGAGCATCTTTAGCATTAATGGATGCAGGTGTTCCGATAAAAGAACCTGTTGCAGGTATTGCAATGGGCTTAATTAAAGAAGGTGATGATTTTAGCGTCTTATCAGATATTTTAGGTGACGAAGATCACTTAGGTGATATGGACTTTAAAGTTGCTGGGACTAAAGATGGAATTACTTCACTACAAATGGATATCAAAATTACTGGTATCACTTTTGAAATCATGGAACAGGCTTTAAGCCAGGCTAAAGATGGCAGAATTCATATCTTAGGTGAAATGAATAAATCTTTAGGTAAGTCAAGATCTGATGTTGGAAAGCATACTCCAAAAATGGAACAAGTAACTGTTGATAAAAAAGATATTGCTGCTGTAATTGGAAAAGGTGGTGCAACTATCAGAGAGATTGTTGAAAAATCAGGAGCAAAAGTTGATGTTAATGATGAAGGAGTTGTAACAGTTGCTGCTCCAGACGAAGAGTCAAGAAACATTGCTATGCAAATGATCAAAGATATCACTGCAAAAGCTGAAATGAATAAAATCTATTCAGGTAAGGTAATGAAAATTATGGAATTTGGTGCATTTGTTAATTTCTTAGGAAAACAAGATGGACTTGTTCATATTTCAGAACTAGCAGATAAAAGAGTAGCTAAAGTTACTGACGTTGTCAAAGAAGGTGATGAAGTAAAAGTTAAAGTGATTGGCTTCGATAGAGGAAAAGTTAAACTTTCTATGAAACAAGCTGCTGAATAATCAAAATTAGGGGGTGGCAGGTTCAAATCCTGCCGCTTCATTAAGTTATATTCTTAGGATCTGGCATTCCAACTTTATTATATCCAGCATCCACATAGTGAATTTCACCAGTAACACCGTTTGCAAGTTCACTTAATAGATATAATGCTGAATTTCCAACATCATGAATATCAACATTCCTTTTGAGTAAAGAATGGTCTTCATTCCATTTATAAAGGAATTTTGCATCTCCGATTGCAGATGCTGCCAGCGTTTTAATAGGTCCAGCACTTATGGCGTTTACCCTCACGCCTTTAGCACCCAAATCTCTTGCTAAATATTTAACACTAGATTCTAACGCTGCCTTGCACACACCCATTACATTATAATTTGGAATAGCTTTATTTGCTTCATAACTTAATGTGATTAAACTCCCGCCTTCTTTCATTACTTTAGATGCCTCTTTTGCAACTTCAGTAAATGAAAAACATGAAATTAACATACTTCTTAAAAAGTTTTCTCTAGTTGTGTTTAAATATTCACCAGATAATTCTGATTTATCCGAAAAAGCAATTGCATGAACTACAAAATCAATCTCACCCCATTGTGATTTAACATCTTCAAACAACTTTGTTACATCATCTTTTTTTTCTACATCACAGCTAAATGTAACTTTTGAATTTAATTTTTCAGCTAATGGAATAACTCTTTTTTTTAAAGCATCCCCTAAATAGGTAAATGCAAGTTCTGCTCCTGCTTCGGAAAGTTTTTGTGAAATACCCCAAGCAATAGATCTTTCATTGGCAACACCCATTACCAATCCTTTTTTACCTTTCATCAAGCTCATAATTATATCTTCTCGAAAATTAAAGCAGCATTGGTTCCACCAAAACCAAAACTATTAGACATTACTGTATTTAAAGTTGCTCCTGTCTCCGTTTTAGCAACTATTGGAAATTTTTTAGCCTCATCATCCATTTCATTAATATTAGCAGATCCTGCTATAAAATTATTTTTCATCATAATCAAACAATAGATCGCTTCATGAACGGATGCTGCTCCTAAAGGATGACCCGACAAAGATTTTGTTGAACTTATTTTTGGAATTTCATTTCCAAAAGCTTCTTTCACGGCATTTAATTCTGTAATGTCTCCAACTGGAGTAGATGTTCCATGAGTATTGATATAATCAATTTTATTTTTTGATGTTGCCATAGCCATCTTCATACATCTCACAGCGCCTTCTCCTGAAGGAGCCACCATATCGTATCCATCTGAAGTTGCTCCATAACCGGTTAATTCCGCATATATTTTAGCCCCTCTTGCTTTAGCATGTTCGTATTCTTCTAGCACTAACACCCCACCACCACCAGCAATTACAAAACCATCTCTAGTTCTATCATATGCTCTTGATGCGGTCTCTGGTGTATCATTATATTTTGAAGATAAGGCTGTCATGGCATCAAACATTGCAGTCATCGCCCAGTGTATCTCTTCACTACCTCCTGCAAAAACAACGTCTTGTTTTCCCATTTGAATTAATTCCATTGAGTTTCCAATACAGTGACCACTTGTTGCACAAGCAGAACTCATGGTGTAATTCGTACCTTTAATTTTAAATGGAACAGCAAGTGTAGCTGATGCTGTACTGGCCATTGTTCTTGGAACGATGAATGGTCCCATTAATTTTGGAGTTTTAGCTCTAGTTTTGTCTGCTGCTAAAATAACATTTTCAATTGATGGACCACCCGAACCCATAACTATTCCTGTTTTAAAGTTACTAACTTCACTTTCCTCTAATCCAGAGTCTTCGATTGCTTCTTTCATTGCTATGTAGTTGTAAGCAGAACCTGAACCCATGAATCTTATTGTTTTTCTATCAATATGGTCCTCAAGCTTTATGTTTGGTTTACCATGTACATGACTTTTTAAATTATGTTCTTTGTATTCCTCACTAAAAGATATTCCAGATTTTGTTTTTAATAGCGATTGATGTACTTCTTCTTGATTATTACCCAAGCATGAAACAACGCCTAGACCTGTAATTACTACTCTTCTCATTATTTAAATAATCCTACTTTTAAACTATCTGCTGAATATATCTTTTTATTATCTGCAAAAACTACTCCATTAGCAAGACCAACAGTTGTGCCTCCTGGCGACATAATTTTTTTCATATCTATTTCATACCTTACATTTTTTACACTTTGTAAAACTTCACCAGTAAATTTTACTGCTCCAACACCTAGTGCTCTACCTTTGCCAGGATTTCCTAACCAACCTAGGTAAAAACCTACTAGTTGCCACATAGCGTCTAACCCTAAGCAACCAGGCATAACGGGGTCAGATTTAAAATGACAATCAAAGAACCAAAGATTATCTTTAATATCTAGTTCAGCCTTTAAAGATCCCTTGTTAAAGGTCCCGTTATTGTCGTTAATCTCTGTTATTCTATCAAACATTAGCATCGGAGGAAGGGGTAATTTAGCATTGCCTGGGCCAAAAAGATCACCATTTCCGCAAGTAATTAGGTCATCATAGCTATAGGAGTTTTTTTTCATAAAAATTGAGTTCCCTTATTACTTGATTTAATGATAATATAATATAATAAAACAATACAATTTATTCTTACTTTAGAATTATTATAAAGAAATATGACAAAAAACTTCAATTTTATTGAAAAATTACGAGAAACTGGGCTCAGACCTACAAAACAAAGGGTTAAAATTTGTGAAGTTTTGTTCAATAGAGATAAAACTTTTCACTTTACAATTAACGATCTTGTTAAAAAAATATCTGAAGAGCTAAACGAAAAAATATCTCTCGCAACAGTTTATAACACTGTTCATGCTTTACAAAAAAAGGGATATTTAAAGGAGATATCAATAAACTCAGACAAAAGCTATTTTGATACTAACACAACTGTTCATCACCATTTTTATGATGAAGATACACATCAATTAATAGACTGTGATGAAAATGAAATAGAAAATGTGAATGTTAAAAATAATATCACTGGAAAAAAAATTAACTCAGTGGAAGTTCTGGTTAGAGTTGCGAGTGATAATCAAAATCAAAATTAATTCAATAAAATCAATTACTTAAATTATAAATTATAATTATTCTAAACTGTTGACAACTATTTTAGAAGTATTATATCCTATACTATCATTAAATTAAGGAGAATAAAATGTCATTAAAAGGAAGTAAAACTGAGGAAAATTTAAAGGAAGCTTTTGCTGGCGAAAGCCAAGCAAACAGAAGATATCTTTACTTCGCACAAAAGGCTGACATCGAAGGATACAATGATGTAGCTACAGTTTTTAGATCAACTGCTGAAGGTGAGACAGGTCACGCACATGGTCATCTAGAGTATTTAGAGGAAGTTGGAGATCCTGGAACTGGTATGCCGATTGGTGAAACTAAAGCAAATTTAGCATCAGCTGTTCAAGGTGAAACACATGAGTACACTGATATGTATCCAGGTATGGCCAAAACAGCTAGAGAAGAAGGTTTTGAAGAAATTGCTGACTGGTTTGAAACTTTAGCAAAAGCTGAAAAATCTCATGCTGGTAAATTCCAAAAAACTTTAGAGTCTATTAGCTAATTAATCCGTTTAGTGGACATTAATTTGTCCACTAAAAATCTAAATAAAAATTCAAAAATTATGAGCAAAGAAGGTAGCTTAGATGCACCAACTAGACATCCAATTGATTTTGAACACCCTGATTTTTTAAATCCTGAAAAATTAGACTCAGAAATGAGAAGAGTATTTGATATCTGTCATGGTTGCAGAAGATGCTTTAATCTTTGTGACTCTTTTCCAAAGTTATTTGATATGATTGATGAGTCTAAAGATGAAGACGTAGAAAGTTTATCCAGTGACCAATTTGCCCCTGTTGTAGATGCATGTACTTTATGTGATATGTGTTTTATGACTAAGTGCCCATATGTCCCTCCTCACGACTTTGATTTAGATTTTCCTCATTTAATGCTGAGATATAGAACTGCGCAGAAGAAGTTAGGAAAACTACCAAGTGTACCAACTCAATTAGCTAAAATTGATAGAAATGCAAAAATTGGGATTATGTTCTCTAAACTTGTAAATTGGGCATCAAATATTAAAAATAAATTTATAAGAAAAATTTTAGAATTGATATCTGGGATAGATAAAAGAGTGCAGTTACCAAAATATAACTCAGAGACGTTTTCAAATTTTTTTAAAAAGAATAATAATAAAATTACATACGATGCAATCAACAAAGATAGAAAAGTTGTAATATATTCTACATGTTTTGTAAATTTTAACAAAAAAAATACAGGTGTAGCTGCATTAAAAGTTTTAAAAAAAAATGGTGTGGAAGTTCAAGAAGCTTACCCAGGTTGTTGTGGTATGCCATTCTTAGAACAGGCAGATCTTCCAAAAGTAGTTGAACAAGCCAAAAAAGTATCAAAAGATTTAATCGAATGGATTGATAAAGGTTACAAAGTAATAACTTTAACAGCAAGCTGTGGCTTGATGTTAAAATTTGAATGGCCTTTGTTATTGCCTGATAGTGAAAATGTGAAAAAATTATCTTCAAATGTAATGGATATTGACGAATATGTGGTTGATATCGCTAATAATGAGGGATTGGCTGAAGGATTAGAGGAAATTGATGGTGGCGTTACAGTTCACCATGCGTGCCATGCAAGAGCTCAGAACATGGGTATAAAGGCTAGAGATATGTTAAAAAATATTCCTAATGTAAAAATCGATGTTGTCGAAAGATGTGCAGGCCACGGTGGAACTTTTGGAGTGATGAAGGAGACACATGACTTAGCAAATAAAGTTGGGAGACCAACAGCAAGACAAATAAAAAATAAAAATAATAAGTATATGGCATCTGATTGTCCTTTGGCTGGAAAGCATTTAAAACAATTAGAAGTAGATACAAATATTTCTAATGATGAGGCACTACACCCTATAGAACTTATGGCAAAAAGTTATAAGTTATAATTATGCCGAGAGAGAAAAGAGAAATACAAAAATCTGACATAATGCCTCTAGATGCATATATAAAAGATAGAAAAGAATTAAGAAAAAATATTGTTAATTTTAAAAAAAATCGAAGAGTTGCATTAGGTCCATACGCTACATTCTATTTTGAAAGTTATGAGACCATGCTCGCACAAGTTCAAGAAATGCTTTACATAGAAAAAGGTGGAGATGAACAGCTGCACGATGAGCTAATTGCATACAATCCATTAATTCCAAATGGAAAAGAGTTAACGGCTACCCTTATGTTCGAAATAGATAACCCTATATCTAGAGCAGCTTTTCTAGGCAAGGTTGGGGGAATTGAAGAAATGGTATTTATGAGGCTAAATGGTGAAACTATTAAAGCTGTTCCTGAAGAGGATGTTGATAGAACTTCTGCTGAAGGTAAAGCTTCTTCAGTTCAATTTATACATTTTAATTTTACAGATGAACAAATCCAAAAATTCAAATCAAATGATGTTAATGTTGAACTTGGAATGGATCATAAAGAATATTCTCATATAACTAAATTAAGTAAAGAAAATATAGCCTCTTTATCTTCGGATTTTAGTTAATCAAACCCCAAAGATTATCAGTTTTAACCCATCCATTAAAATCATCAGCCTCAATTTCACACCAATTTTTTTTGCATTTTTGAATAATTAATAATCTTCCTTTTTTTATTAATGCTATAGGTCTTGCAAATGAAGTAGGTTTTTTGAATAAAATTTTATCTTCAGTAGCAATAACTGAATTAATTTTTTTTAATTGCGAAACGTGTATCCAACCACTATTATTTTTTAAGTCAATTATTCTTCTAAAGTTTTCTTTTTTATCTATTTGTTTTATGGGAAGATTTATTTTTTTATAAACATACTTAACATCAGAGTCAAAACTTGGACCATAACGAACATTAACTTTACTTTTCTTTAAGGATACAAATATTTCACTTGCAGAGCTGATTGAGCAGTAAAATAATAAACAAAGTATTATAAAAATTTCTTTAATTTTGAAAATCATTATGTTCTTTTTCTTAATTTTACTCTTCTCATACTTAAATTTAGTAAATCTAGAATTAAAACAAATCCGTTTAAATTTTGACCAATATTAAGAATTTTTTTTAAAATTTCGTTAGCTTGCATTGTTCCAACTATCCCAGCTACTGTACCTAAAATACCATCATACTCACAATTTAAAATATCATCTGTAACAACTTCTTCCTGATAAAAATCTCTTAAACTAGGGTTATTTTTATTTTTAAAATCAAAACTAAAAATATGACCATCGAACCCACTTATAGCACCAGATACAAGAAATTTTTTACACTTAAAACTTAAGTCATTGATTAAAAATTTACTTTCAAAATTATCTGTGCCGTCAATAATATAATTATAATTTTTGATAATTTTATTTAATTTAATTTTATCTAGTTTGTAATCAAAAATATTTATTCTTGTTTTTGGATTTATTTCATTTAACTTTTTTTTTGAAATTTTAACTTTTGATTTATTAATATCTTTTTCAGAATACAAAGTTTGTCTATGGATATTTGACAAACTAACCCTATCGGGGTCTACAATACCTAGTGTTCCAATTCCTGAGCGTGTTAAAAATTCAGCAGCAGGGCACCCCAAACCACCCATTCCAATAATTAAAACTTTTGAATCTTGTATTTTTCTTTGACCTAGTGCACCAATATTTTTTAAAATAATTTGACGAGAAAACTTTTCTATTTCTATTTTATTTAATTTTGTGCTCATTTTCCTGTTGAGCCAAATCCACCCTCTCCTCGAATTGTTTCTGGCAAAGTTTCTGTTTCTTCTAGTTCCATTTTAACAACTGGTGTCAAAATCATTTGTGCTATTCTATCATTATTATTAATTATAAATTCATTATTCCCATGGTTAAAGAGAATAACTTTTATTTCACCCCTATAATCACTATCAATCGTGCCGGGAGTATTTAATACACTAATATTATTTTTAGCCGCCAAACCAGATCTTGGTCTTATTTGTATTTCGAATTCCTCTGAAAATGCAACAGAAATACCAGTTGGCACTAAACACGAAGATTGTGGTTTAAGAATTATTGTTTCAGAAATAAAAGCCATTAAATCCATCCCTGAAGCTCCACTAGTTTTGTAAGTGGGTAATTTAACAGATGAAGCTAATTTTTTGATTAGAACTTTTGACATTAATTTAATTGATCAATAATTCTATCAACTATTTCATCAGATATTTCAGACTTTTTTTTATAAAAGAGTTTTTCGTTATTTATTTTTTTATTTTTGTAGTGAATAGTTACTTCATTAAAATCAGAATTAAATCCTATTTTTTTATTTGCAACATCATTTGAAATTATCCAGTCACAATTTTTTTTATTTAACTTTTCTTCTGCATTATTTTCGTGGTCATTGGTTTCAGCTGCAAAACCAACAACAAGACTTGGCCTCATTGAATTATGGTTAGAAACGTAATTTAAAATATCAACGTTTTTTTCAAGATTTAAATTTAATCTCTCTAGTTTTTTAATTTTGTTTGTATACTTTTTTTGTAACTTAAAATCAGCTACAGCTGCTGCAAAAATTGCCACATCAGTTGGTAAACTTTTTTGAGTTGCAAGAAACATTTCTTCTGCAGTTTCAACCTTAACTAGATTAATATCATCATCAATTTCTAAATTAGTGGGGCCAGAGATTAGCGTTGTATCAAAACCTTTTTTAGAGAGGGATTTTGCAATCTCATAACCTTGTTTGCCACTAGACTTATTAGTTATAAATCTTACAGGATCAATATATTCATTAGTAGGTCCTGCTGTAACTAAAGCTTTTAAATTTTTATTTCTTTTCTTATTTAAAAAAAATTGATCAATTTCTTCAGCAATTTTTCTTGGATCTGACATTTTGCCCTCACCATATTCTCCACAAGCCATGTCCCCAATTTCAGGTCCAATGAATTTATAACCACAATCTTTCAATTTTTTTAAATTTTCTTTAGTAGTTTGATGCTCCCACATCCTTACGTTCATTGCTGGAGCTAAATAAATAATTTTATCTGAAGCAAGAACAACTGTAGATGCTAGATCATCTGTTGTACCCTGAGCAAGCTTTGAAATGGTATTTGCCGTTGCAGGAGCAATAACAACAACATCAGCCCATCTTGAAAGCGAAATATGGTCCATTTCAGTTTCGTTTTCGACACTGAATAATTCACTGTAAACTTTGCCTTGAGATAGCGAAGTAATTGAAAGAGGTGTTACAAATTCTTTAGCACTTGCAGTAAGTATAGTTTTGATTTCTGCACCACTTTTTTTGAAAAGCCTAATTGTCTCAAGACTTTTGTAGGCAGAAATTCCACCACATATGATAAATAAAATTTTTTTGTTTAATAGATTTTTCATTTCGAGAATTAAAATACTATAAGTCCAAAAATTACAAGTAGTAATAAACCAATAATAGACTGATTTCTAAAAGCATTCATTTCTGCTTTTTTATCATTTAAAGCAGTATAGGAGTTTGAATTTTGAGGGATTTGTCCGCTAGCTAAAAACGTTAAAGCTTGATTAGCTTTATCCATAATCTCAGGAAATTCAGGTAATCGCTTAATTACCTCAGAAGTACTCTTTAATGTCTCATTCAAATTTGTTAATGGATCTTTTGATTCTCTCAACCAAGTCTCAAGCACAGGTTTAGATGTCGTCCATATATTTGTACTTGGATTTAATTTTCTTGCAACACCCTCAACTACAACCATTGTTTTTTGTAGCATTAATAACTGTGGTTGAGTTTGCATGTTAAATTTTTCTGTCACATCAAAGAGTTGTTTCAATAATTTTCCACCAGAGATATCTTTTACCTCTTGTCCAAAAATGGGCTCTCCTATTGATCTTAAAGCTTGAGCCAAGTCGTCTATTGGAACATCTTTTGGAACTAACCCAGCCATTAAGTGTACTTCAGCAACCTTACGGTAATCCCTTTGAATAAAACCAAATAAAATTTCTGCCAGAAATCTCTTACTAACTTTATCTAGCCTGCCCATTATACCAAAATCTATTGGTGCAATTTGACCACTATCATTAATAAAAATATTTCCCTGATGCATATCTGCATGAAAAAAGCCATCTCTTACGGCGTGTCTTAGAAAATGTTGAATAATATCTTCTGCTATTTTGCTAGTATCTAAATTTCTTTTTTTCAATTCTTCAGTTTCTCTAATTGAAACTCCATCAATCCAATCCAGAGTCATTACATTTTCACTAGTAAAATTCCAATAAATCATTGGAACTTTAAATCCAACATCATTCTTTGTATTCTCTGCATATTCGTTAGCAGCTGCTGCTTCAAATCTTAAATCCATTTCAAGATTTGTTATCTCTTTTAATAAAAAAACAACTTCTATTAGTTTTAATCTTTTTGTTTTTTTTACAAAAGACTCGATTATAAATGCAAATAGCATCATTGCATCAATTTCTTCATTAAATATTTTTTTTATATCTGGTCTTAAAATTTTTATGGCAACATCTTTAATTGTTCCATTGTCATTAATTTTTGCTTTATGTACTTGAGCGATTGATGCTGCTGCAACAGGTTCACTTAAATCAATTATAGAATTAAAAGACTCTTCTCCAAGATCATCTCTAATGATTTGTTTTGCCTCACTTAAAGAAAATGGAGGTAAACGATCTTGAAGATTTTCAAGTTTTTTAGATAATTCTTCCCCAATGATATCAGGTCTAGTAGCTAGAAATTGTCCCAGCTTTATAAAAGTAGTACCCATTGACTCTAGCGATCTAGAAAGTCTTTCTCCTTCGTCTTTATCTAAATTATACTCTTCTTTTTTTTGAAATGAAAAAGATAATATTTTAAATAAAACAATTAAAATCAGTGGAGGTTTTTTAAACTTTGATGCAATTGAAAGTATATCTGATTTTGCAATTTTTCTTCCTAATTTAAACAAGGTAATTAACTTTTTAATCATTAAATTTTCCACCCACTATGAATTGAAACAATACCGTTAGAAAAATTCCTATAAGAACATTTTTGAAATTTATGTTTTTGCATCAAATCAATTAGCTCTTCTTGATTAATGAACTGCTCAATACTTTTTACTAAATATTCATAGGGTTCTTTTTCCCCCACTATAAATTGACCAATTATAGGGATTAACTTTGAGTAATTTTTGTAAATTAAATTTAGATTTGTGTTTTGAATTTTAGAGAATTCTAAGCAAAGATACCGACCACCAGGCTTTAAAACTCTATAAGCCTCAGAAAGTGCTCGATTTAGATTTTTTGTATTTCTCAAACCAAAACTGATTGTGTAGTAGTCAAAAGAGTTATCATTTAAAGGCAACTTTTCAGCTGGAGCTGTAATCCACTCAATATTTGCATATTTAGATAATTTTTTTCTCCCTTGGCTAATCATTTTATTGTTAGGATCTACAGATGTGACATTAGATTTTTTGTCAGTTTTGTCTAAAAAAAGTTTACCAATATCACCGGTGCCACAAGCAACATCCACTAATTTTTTGTTAACAGATGGGCTCATCATGTTAATCAGACTTTTTTTCCAAAGTCTATGTATGCCTAATGACATAAAGTCATTCATCAAATCATAACGGTCATAGACTTGATCGAATACACCTTCTACGAGTCCTTTTTTATTTTGAAGATATTGTTGCATAAAAAATTATATATTGAATATAGTGTGAAATGCCAGAATTACCAGAAGTAGAAATTGTTCGACAATCTTTAAATAAAAAAATTAATCAAAAAAGGGTAAAAAAAGTAATAATAAGAAATAGAAACTTAAGACTTTTAATACCAAATAATTTTAAAAGTCATATTAAAAATAAAAAGATAGTTAAAGTAGATCGATTTTCAAAATATTTAATAATACATTTTTTAGAAGGGGATTATTGTTTGGTTCATCTAGGCATGTCAGGAACAATTCATATTGTTGATAGATTTAAAATATCAAAATTTACAAACACTAGTTTTTATCACTCACCAACACTTCCTAAAAAACACAATCATGTTGTATTTGAATTTAACAATTTTAAAGTAATTTATAATGACCCAAGACGTTTCGGTTTTTTTCAATTAATTGAAAATAAAAATGCTTTAAATGAAAGATTTAAACATTTGGGTCCAGAGCCATTTGATAAAAAATTTAATTTAAAATATGTGTTGAGTTTTTTTAAAGATAAAAATAAAGAAGTAAAAAGTTTTTTATTGGATCAAAGATTTGTTTCAGGAATAGGCAATATATATGCTAGTGAAATATTATTTTTATCCAAAATTGATCCATTTAAACAGGCAAAATTATTAACTAAAAATGAATGTAAAAAAATTATTTTGAATTCTAAAAAAATTTTACATAGAGCAATAATTAAAGGAGGGTCCAGTATTAGAAATTTTCAAGATATATCTGGTACATTGGGAGGTTATCAAAAAGAGTTTAAGGTTTATCAGCAAGAGGGAAACAGATGCAAAGCAACTGGATGTTTAGATACTATAAAAAAAAAAATTGTATCAAATAGATCAACTTTTTTTTGTGATTCCTGTCAAAAATAGTAAAATATTATGTTGACCACTATAAATTCTCAAGTTATACCCCTGCGCAGATGGCAAACACAAAATCAGCAATTAAGAGAATTCGAAGAATTTCTAAGCAAACAGTTGTTAATAAAGCAAGAAAAAGTAGATTTCGTAACGCCTTAAAAAAAATGAACCTTCTAATTGAAGAAAAAAAGAAAGATGAAGCTTTAAAATTTTTGCCTAAGTTTAATTCAGAGCTAATGAAGATTGCTAAGACCGGAATTATCAAGAAACAAAACGCTTCTAGAAATGTTTCTAGAATCACTAAGAAGATTTCTACAATCTAAGCGTTAAAAAAAAATTATCTTATTAAACAACTATTAGTATGCACATTATATATTTAAATAGCATCTTGTTTTACCATATTTAGATATAGTAAATTATTCTTCTATATAAATTCAATCTACATTCGATTCAATCATGGTTTGATTCAATTTAAAATTTTAATTTCTAATTCTTTGAAACAAAATAAAATTCAACTTTAATTATCAGACATTAAATCCACAATCCTAGATTTAATTTTTTTTTCAAATTTTTTATTAACTTGTTGCAAATTATTTTAAATCAGTTCTATATGAGTTTCTTCCAAACTTATGAATAAACTTACAAATAATCAGAACATAGAAAATTTTAAGTCGAACAGTTTTGAATGGAGACTGGTTCAATCTGACATGAAAGATAAATTAGGATCTGAAGTTTATGAAAGTTGGTTAAAAAAAATTTCATTCATAGAAGAATTTAATAATTATATATTGTTATCTGTACCAACAAGATTTATTAGAGACTGGATAACATCAAGATATTTAGATCAAATATTACAAATAATAAAAACTTACAAAAAAGATGTTGTTAGAATTGAATTTAGAATAGTTGAACTAGATCATTCTGTTAAAACTAATGATGCTTTAAAAGAAGGTAATTTAAAAAAGAATGTTTCCTTTATCAAAGACTCTTATTTACAATATAATCGAATTGACCCTAATAAAAGATTTGATAATTTTATCACGGGATCAAGTAATAAGCTAGCTTACGAGGCATCACTAAAGGTTTCAGAGAATACTTCGCATTACAACCCCCTATATATTTATGGTGGTGTTGGAATGGGCAAAACACACTTGTTAAATTCAATTGGTTATGAGTTAAAAAAAAATAATAAAGTTATGTTTATTTCAGCAGAACGCTTTATGTATCAATTTGTAAAATCAATCAAATCAAATGATATGGTAAATTTTAAAGAATATTTTAGAAACACCGACATATTGTTAATTGATGATATTCAATTCATAAGTGGTAAAGAGGCTATGCAAGAAGAATTTTTTCATACCTTTAACGCTCTATTAGATAAAGGTTCACAGATAATCATCTCTGCTGATAGACCTCCTAATAAATTATCAAGAATTCAAGAAAGAATTAAATCTAGATTTTCAGGTGGATTAGTAGTTGATATTCAAAAACCAGATTTAGAATTAAGAAAAAAAATTGTTAAAAAAAAAACAGAAGAATTAAATAGTATATATTCAGATCAATTACAGATTTCAAAAGACATACAAGATTTTATAAGCACTGAAATCAAAGGTAGTATAAGAGAACTAGTTGGAGCAATAAATAGGGTGGTTTCTTTCTCAAGAATTTATGACAAAGTCCCAAATTTATCCGAAACAAAAGTAGTTCTAAAGGATTTATTGAATCTATCTGAAAACAAGGTCACTATTGATTTAATTCAAACAGTGGTGTGTAAGTTTTTCAAAATTAGTAAAAATGAGATGTTATCTTCGAGAAGATCAAGGTATCTAGTTAGACCTAGACAAACTGCAATATATTTAACCAAAATACTTACTTCAAAATCATTACCTGAAATTGGAAGAGAGTTTTCAAATAGAGACCATACAACAATAATACATTCAGTTAAAACTATTGAAAAAATTAAAGAAAAAGACCCAGAGATGGTTGAAAATATAAGTAAGTTAAAAAATCAAATATTATATAATAATTTAGACAATGAAATTTAATGTTAATCAACAAGACCTTCAGCAGGCACTTAATTATTGTCAGGGAGTTATAGAAAAGAGAAGTACTTTACCAATTTTATCTAATATTTTAATAGACGCAAATAATTCAAATTTAATAATAACTGCAACAGATCTAGATTTAATTTTTATACACAAAATAAATAATGTGGAAGTATTAGAGGAGGGAAAAACCACAACTGTATCATCGACTATATATGATATTGTCAGAAAATTGTCCTCTGGAAAAAAAATTAATTTAACTTTGAATGAAACAAGTAAACTTCATTTAGAGTCTGAGAAGTCTATTTTTAATTTAAATTGCCTCAGCCCGTCAGAGTTTCCTCTCACAGATGAAAATTTTAATCAAAATGAATTTATTATTAAATCTAAACAACTTTTAAAATTATTAAATAAATGTAAATTTTCAGTTTCTAATGACGAAACAAGACATTACTTGAGTGGAATTTATTTTCATCAAACAGAGGTAGAAGATAAAAATTATCTTACAGCTGTTGCAACTGATAGTCATCGGATGTCTATTTCTAAAATTAGATTAGATAAAAAAATTGATTTTGATCCAATAATATTACCAAAAAAAACGATATTTCAGCTATGTTCTCTTTTGGATAGCTATGATGGTGACGTAAAGGTTTCAAATATAAAATCTAAAATTAAATTTGAATTAAATAACAGTATATTAATATCAAAACTGATAGATGGTAAATTTCCTAACTATATTCAGGTAATTCCTAAAAATAATCAAAAAAAATTGGAAATAGATTTAAAATTATTTTTAAATTCTGTTGATAGGGTAGCATCAGTTTCGTTAGATAAAAAAGATGGAGTAAAATTTAGTTTATCTAAAGATACATTAGATTTATCAGTTAATAATGCTAACAGCGGTGATGGTAAAGAGACCTTGAATGCAAAATTTGATTACGACTTAGAAATTAGTTTTAATTCTAGATATTTAATAGATGTAGCTTCTCAATTAAATGGAGAAAAAGTAGAAATATTTTTTAATGATACAGGTTCTCCAGCTTTAATAAAAGATCCAGGTGACTTTGACAGTATATATGTTGTTATGCCAATGAAAGGCTAACCTAATAAGTTGAGCTCGTTATAAATTTTATTCTCTAAAATCTGTAAAAAATTTTCTTTATCCATTCCAGCATTTATAGGTTTTAAAATAGAAACAATTATTGTTTTATGACTATTTTTTTGACCCATTTTCGGCCACACATAACCAGAATTTATAGCAATGGGTTGGCAGGTAATACTTAACTCTTGATAAATTCTGGCAGCCCCTTTCTTAAAGGAAGGACGCTCATCAGGTAAAACTCTGGTTCCTTGAGGAAAAATTATCAATGGTCTATCGCTACTATTTACTGTTTTTAAAATATCTTCAAAAAATCCTAAATTATCTCTACTTATCTTGTTTCTATTTATAGAAATAGATCCAATCTTTTTTAAGTACCACCCAAAGATTGGAATTCGTAATAACTCTTTTTTTAAAATAAATACTGGTGAATTGAAAACAGTTTGTAGGTAAAATGTTTCAAACATAGACTGGTGAGAAGCAGCAATAAAAAATTTTTCGTCGGTTATAATGTTTTCTTTACCTTTAATTACAATTTTTACTGATAGAAAAACTCTTAGACAAAACCCTGCCCAATAACCCATCAATTTTCCCCCTAGCAAAGTAATTTTTCTTGGCAAAATTAATGCAGGTAAAAATATTATTGAAATTATAATTATTCCTACAAAAAAAAATACTGAAAATAATATATTTCTGATCATTTTTATCAAAAGCTAAATTAAGTCTGTATGCTTTTGTCTATTTTTAATTATTTTAATTGTTCTTCCTTTTATCAGTAATTCAACAGGTTTTGGTCTAAGATTATAATTAGAGCTTAGAGACATCCCATATGCACCCACATCACATATGGCTATAAAATCTTTTTCTTTTAGTTTTTGAAATTTTTTTAAAGTTACAAATTTATCTGTACTTTCACAAATAGGACCAACGAATTCATAAATATTTTTTGAGACATTTTTTGATTTATTTACTGGTAATATTTTATGAATTGCACCGTATAGAGCTGGTCTCATAAGATCATTCATTGCGGCATCTAAAATAACAAATTTTTTAGCACCACCATCTTTGATGTAAATTATTTTAGATATCAGAGTTCCTGTATTACCAATTATTGATCTACCCGGTTCAAAAATTATTTTTGTGTCATGTTTTTTTAAAAAATTTCTAATTGCTGAATTATATTTTTTATAATTAAGCTTTTTAATTTTATCACTGTAAGAAATTCCCATGCCTCCACCTAAATCGACGAATTTAAATTTGTATTTGGTTTTATTAATTATATTACTTACAGCTTTTAGCATTCTTTCATATGGCTTATAATCTAATATTTGACTACCTATATGAACACTTAAACATTGCAGACTGATATTTTTAGAATTTTCACAGTATTTTATGAGTTCATAAAACTTTTTACTGTTAACTCCAAATTTATTTTCACTTTTACCAGTAGAAATTTGTTTAAGGGTTTTAGCATCAGTATTTGGGTTAAGTCTTATACCAACTTGTACTATTTTTTTTTTTCGTTTTGCAATTTTATTAATTTCTTTAATTTCACTTTTTGACTCAGCATTAATAAGTAGTATTTTTTTTTCAATAGCAAAACTTATTTCTTCACTAGTTTTACCAACTCCTGAAAATACTATTTTACTTGGATCTACTCCTGCTTTTAAAGCCAACATAAGCTCTCCTTTTGAGACAACATCAGCTCCTAAACCAAATTTCTTAATTTCTTTAATTATATTTAGATTAGTATTCGATTTTACTGAAAAGCATATTAATGGAGAAAAGGATTTAAAATTTTCTTTAAAATTATTTATGTTTTCCTCTAATTTTGAGTATGAATAACAGTAAGCAGGTGTACCAAATTTTTTTGCTAAACTTTGAAAATTGATATTTTCCGTTGTTAATTGTTTATTCTTATATTTCATTAAGCTTTATTAATTGAAAGTAACTGCATATTTTTTTTTATCGTAGAATCTTTATATTCAGGATCACCTTTTTTCCCACAAGAGATTAATATGCAAAATAATATCAAAGCTAAGGTAATTTTTCTGATCATATTTATTTTTTATATTTCATTATCATCTTTTTAATATTATCAAAAGATGTTCCCCCGAAAGATTTTTTTGAATTGACAGAATTGTTTAAATCAAACACTTTTAAAACATCTTCTGTAAGTTTTGGCTCAACTTTTTTAAGTTGATCTAAAGATAGTTCATCTAAATTTTTTTTTGTTTTTTCTGCTAAATTAACTATAGCTGAGGTTTTTTGATAAGCTTTTCTAAATGACATTGAATGATTTTTAACAAGATAGTCAGCTAAGTCTGTTGCAGTAATATATCCATTATTTGCGAGTTCAAGCATTTTTTTTTTATTAGAACTACAATTTTTTAATACCTCATCAAAAATTTTTAGACAATTTATAAGTGTATCATTTGAATTAAACACTATCTCCTTATCGTCCTGTAAATCTTTAAAGTAAGATAATGGCAATCCTTTTAAAATAGTTAGCATAGAAAACAGATTTCCATAAGTACTTCCGGACTTACCTCTTAGATACTCTAAAAGATCGGGATTCTTTTTTTGAGGCATAATCGAAGATCCAGTTACAACTTTGTCTGACAAACTAATTAAATTAAATCCATCTGAGTTCCAAATAATCAACTCTTCTGCAATTCTCGAAATATGCATAGAGCATACCGATATACTGTAAAGAAAATCAAGCACAAAATCTCTATCTGATACTGTATCAATAGAATTGTTTGTAGGTTTTTTAAAACCAAGTTTTTTGGTCGTATAATTTCTGTCTATATTAAATGATGTCCCAGATAAAGCAGCAACACCAAGAGGATTTTCATCTAAACTTTCTATATTATTAGAAAATCTTTTTTTATCTCTATTAAAAATTTCAACATAAGCCATTAGATAATGTGCAAATGAAATTGCCTGAGCGTTTTTTAAATGAGTAAAACCAGGCATAATAGTCTGAATATTTTTTTCAGCTAATTTTACAGAACTCTTAATCACTTTATCAAGATTGTTATTTATTTCCTTAGTTGCAGATTTTAACCACAATTTAAAATCAGTTATTACCTGATCATTTCTTGATCTAGCTGTATGCACATACCCAGCCTCTTCACCAATAATTTGAAAAAGTCTTTTTTCAATATTCATATGGATATCTTCGTATTTTTTATTAAACTCAAATTTTTTACTAGAAATTTCTCTTTCAATTTTATTCAGACCATAAACAATTTTATTTTTAATTTTAAACGAGATAATTTTTTGTTTAAAAAGCATTTCAACGTGGACAATTGATCCTTTGATATCTTCTTTGTAAAGTCTTTTATCAATATCTAAAGAATTACCGACTTTTTGAAATAAGCTTGATGAATTTTTTTTAATACGTGTGTTCCATATTGCCTGGTTGTTTTTATTTTTTGCCATGATATTTAATTATACCTATTTAATATGAGAATTTTAATATTATTTACCTTTTTAATCACAAATGCTCTTGGAAACGAATTACCAGATTTAAAAAATCTTGTAGTCCATAAAATCCCAAAAATATACGATAATGTTATTTTTTTAGATGATGCAGATGAAGAAATTAATATTCAAAATTTAGATAGTAAGCTGATAATATTAAATTTTTGGGCAACCTGGTGTGAACCATGTAAAGAGGAAATGCCTTCTTTAAACAGATTGCAAGCAAATCAAAAGCTGAAGAACTTAAAAATATACCCAATTAATATTGGTAAAGAAAATCTAAAAAAAGTTAAAAGTTTTTTTACTGAATTAGATATAAATAATTTAGAGCCCTATTTTGATAATCCATCAACTCTAGCAAAAACTTTTTCTTTAAGAGGGCTTCCAACTACCATACTTTTAAATTCTAAAGGAGAAGAATTTGCTAGGATCATTGGTTCAATAAATTTTGATGATGAAAACTTTATCAACTGGCTAAAAAATTTAAGTTAATCTTTAAAAAAATAAGCAAAAGCGACCAAAGCAATTATAGCAATAAATTGCAAAATGACTCTCATTTGCATTAACTTATTTGAATATTTTTTGCTTGTCTCTCCACCCTTGAAAAGAGTTCCTATACCTAATATCAGGACGACACCCACTGCAATTAAAAGAGCAATAGATAGAACTTTAACTATAATTCCTGATAACATTTTTGTATTGTAGATTGTTTTTAAAAATAAAACACTTAATTAATTAACTATGACATTTTGCCTTAAAGCTGTGATTATTAGACCTGAAAATGGAATTAAAATAAAAAAAGCAATTATTTTATTACATGGATATGGTGGTGATGGAAAGGATATTAGTATGCTCTCATTAAATTGGAAAAGACATATGCCAAATACAGTTTTTATATGTCCAAATGGACACGAGACATGTGCTATGAACCCTTCAGGATATCAATGGTTTGATCTTAGCAAAGAAGAACCATCTTATATATTGGAGCAATCAATTAAAGCTGAGAATGTACTTAAAAAATTTATAGAGGAAGTTAAATTAGAATTTGATTTATCAAATAAAGACATATGTTTATCTGGTTTTAGCCAAGGCTGTATGATGTCTTTAAATGTTGGCTTAACATCAGATGAAAAATTTTCTTGTATCGTTGGTTTTTCCGGAAAAATTATTGATAAGGATAACTTAAAAAATAGAATTAAAAATAAAACTGAAACTTTACTTATTCATGGTGATACTGATCAAATTGTCCCATCAATCAACTTACTAGAAGCTAAAGACTTTTTAATAAGAAATAATGTCAAAGTTGATACACTTTTAATTAAAAATTGTGATCATCACATTCCTATACTAGCTTCTAGTACAGCATTGAATTATATATTAAAGAAACTTTAATATCTCTTAATATTGATTAAGTAGATCATCTGAGTTAAAATTAGTTTATGAATAACTTTGTTGAACAAAACATTTCATTAGAAAAATGTCCAGCATTAGTCTTAAATGCTGATTACAGACCGTTAAGTTATTATCCTTTATCATTATGGTCGTGGCAAGACACAGTAAAATCAGTTTTTTTAGATAGAGTGATCATCGTTAGCAATTATGATAGAATTATCCGAAGCCCTTCTTTTAATATGCAATTACCAAGTGTTATTGCACTCAAAGATTATATTATTCCACAATCAAAACCAAGCTTTACAAGATTTAACGTATTCTTAAGGGATAAATTTTCTTGTCAGTATTGTGGCAGTGACGAGGAACTTACTTTTGATCATTTGCTTCCAAGATCAAAAGGTGGTGAGACTAACTGGGATAACGTAGTTACAGCATGTTCTGCCTGCAATGTAAAAAAAGGTGGAAAATTATTAAAAAACTCAGGAATGAAATTACATCAGCACCCATATAGACCTTCAACAGAAGATTTACACAAAAATGGAAAACATTTTCCTCCAAACTTTCTTCATAAAAGTTGGATGGACTATCTATATTGGGACGTAGAACTAGAAGCTTAAATTTTTTCAGATATATTTATTGCAATTTTAGATCCTGTTTTTATTAATTTATCTAAAATTAAGTAAGGTCCTTTTTTGGTAGCACCTTTTTTATAAGCTATATCTTTATGATTTAGCTCATCTTCTCTGAATTTGATAATTTTTTTCTTTAACGTTTTTTCACTATCGTCAAGTTGGTTAATCTGATTTAAATAATGTTCATCAATAACTTCTTCAACAGAGGCAGTACAAAGCATTGCAGCTTTTTTACCCAATAAAGTAGATCCAAAACCTAAACCTACACCTAATAAATCCCAAAGAGGTAAAAATTTCGTAGGAGCTATATTTCTCTTTTTTATTTCCTTTTCAAAAAAATCACGATGCTGTTTTTCATGAATTTTCATTTCTTCAATAGTTTCTTTTAATTTATCATTTTTTACAAATGTGTTTAAAGCAAGTAATTGACCTTCATAAATTTTTACAGCACCTCTTTCACCAGCGTGATCCACTCTTATAAATTCCTCAATTTTTTTTTTATCTGTTCTTTTCATATCCAAAGTAAATTTTTGTTAAGCCAATAGTTAGTAATAAAGATATTAAAATATTGTAGTTTGTAAGTGATAATCCAAAAATTTTGAATGTTACATCTTTGCAACTTATACTTTTTTGTTGTAATTGCTTTAATATTTCATCTTTATCAACAGTATTTGCTCCTTTTTCAAGATCGCAAAGTAAAGACTCTTGTATAAAACCTTTTTCAATTCCTAAGTGATATAAAGACAATATTGTTGCTATTAAAAAAATTATAGCCAATGAGAGAATTAGATACTTTTCTAGTTTATTGTATTTATAATTTATTAATACAATTAAGATTGCTAAAAAATATGGGATCCTTTCATATACACATAGATTACAAGGTTGGTGACCAAGAATGTATTCTATGAAATATGCAGATATTAATGCAATAAAGCTTATTAAAAATATACCTGTAAATAAATTTTTTTTGCTAAGGTTAAACATTAAATTTATAAAATAAAAATATTATTGAAAATATAATAACAAGTAATATCCCCAAAATGGTAAACCATTTTGATCCATGTCTGTTCATAAAATCAGTAAATAAATGTCCAAATTTATAGGACAAGTAAGAAATAATAAAAAACCTAAGACTTCTAGAGATAAGACTTACAAGGATAAATATGAATAAATTAAAACCAATTAATCCACTAGCAATTGTGAAAGCTTTATAAGGCAAAGGAGTAAAACCTGCTAAAAAAAGTATACTTAGCCATGCTAGAAACCCCTCTCCAATAGATAGATTATATTTTAATTTTTCAACTTTATCTTCATATCCATAAAATTCGATCACACTGAATGATAGATCATAAAAAAATGATCCCAGGAAGTATCCAAAAACACCTCCCAAAACTGAAAAAATGGATGCTATCAAAAATATTTTTATGTAATTTTTTTTCTTTGCTATGACCATAGGCACAATCATTACGTCTGGTGGTATGGGAAAAAAAGAACTTTCAATAAACGAAACTAAACCTAAATAAAAGTTTGATCTCTTATGTGATGCTAAATCTAAACATTTCCTGTAAAGAGTTTGAAACATTTTTTGGTTTTAATACAATTTTAGTTCTTATACTATTTAAATATAATTTAATTCAAATTAGCGGGCGAATGGCGGAACTGGTAGACGCGCACGACTCAAAATCGTGTTTCGCAAGAAGTGAGAGTTCGATTCTCTCTTCGCCCACCAAAAGATATGGAAATAAACAAACAAAATAATCTTTTAGAACTTTTTTATCAACGGTACTTAAAAGAAAAGCCTGATCAAATTTTTTTGAAATCATTAAAAAATTTAGACAATAAATTTACATGGAAAGAAACCTATTTAAATATTTTAAAACTATCTGAAGAGTTAAGTTCATTTATAGAGAATAAAGATCGTTGTTTGTTAATATCAGAAAATAGACCTGAATGGATGATCTCTGATTTAGCAATAATGTTATCAAAAGGTATTACTGTTCCAGCTTATACGACCTATGTAGAAAGAGATTACGAATATTTAATTAATGATTGTAATCCATCAGTTGTAATTGTTTCAGACTCTTTACAATATAATAAAATTAAAAATATAGTTAAATCTAAACCTTTCATAAAAAAAATATTATCTTTTGAAGAGATTAAAGATGCAGATGAGGTTATTTACGTCAAAAATATTTTTGAGAAAAAAAAATATCAGGAAAAAAATTTTCTAAATTTAGATATTTCTAGAAAAGATCTTGCCTGTATAATTTATACCTCAGGCACACAAGGAAACCCCAAAGGTGTGATGTTAAGTCATGGAGGAATATTAAGTAATTGTGAAGGAGCTTTATTTTTACTAAAAGAGTTTATTTCAAAAAAAGCTAGATTTTTAACTTGGTTACCGTTGTCACACTCGTACGAGCATACTGTTCAATTTGTTCAAATAGCATTGGGCGCCAGAGTGTTTTATGCTGAAAGTATTGACAAGCTAATAAAAAATATGGGCGAATGTAATCCTGATATAATGACTGCTGTCCCAAGATTTTATCAAAATTTATATCAAAAGATAAATGCATCTTTTAACAAAACAAAAGGCTTTAAAAAATATCTTATCAACAAAATGCTTTCTCTTGGGGAAAAGGTTTTATTTAAAAATAAATTATCTAAATTAGAAAAAGTACAAAACATTATTTGTGAAAAATTAGTTAGAAAAAAAATAAAAGCACAATTTGGTGGTTCCCTAAAGTTATTTATTTCTGGAGGTGGTGCTTTAGATAAAGATGTAGGGGTATTTTTAAATGCAATAGGATTACCGACACTACAGGGATACGGTTTAACAGAAACCTCTCCAGTGGTTAGTTGTAATCCAAAAGATGATATAAGGATAGATACTGTTGGACCTGCTTTTACTGCAAATGAGGTTAAAATAGCAGATGATGGCGAGATCTTGGTTAAGGGTGAAAACGTCATGTTAGGCTATTGGAATAATGAGGAAGAAACCAAAAAAGTTTTAAATGATGGATGGTTATCTACTGGTGACATTGGTCATTTTGAAAATAATTATTTAAAAATTACAGATAGAAAAAAAGATATTCTAATTACTCCTGGAGGAGACAATATTTCACCAATAAAAATTGAAAATGATCTATTAAAAATTGATTTTGTTGAGCAAACTTTAGTGTATGGAGATAATAAACCTTATTTGGTTGCGTTATTAGTTTTAAATAAAGAAAAGTCGAACATACTTGACGAGATAATTTTAAAAGAACTAGAAATAGTGAATAAAAACTTATCAAAAATAGAAAAAATAA
Source organism: uncultured Pelagibacteraceae bacterium (assembly GCA_902601785.1). Lineage (GTDB taxonomy): Bacteria > Pseudomonadota > Alphaproteobacteria > Pelagibacterales > Pelagibacteraceae > Pelagibacter. The sequence continues at coordinate 64,204 of CACKOH010000006.1, forward strand.
AAAAATTTATTGTTATTAAAGATCAATTTACAATTGAAAATGGACTGATAACACCGACATTAAAATTAAAAAGATATAAAATTATACAGAAATATAAAAATGAATTAGAAAATCTTTATTAATTTATTTTTAAAAGATGGTTTATTAACCGCATAAACATTAACTTAATTAATAGATTAAAATTTAAAAAAAAATAAAAAATAAAAAATAATTTTTCAAATTTTAAGTTTTAATTAAAGGTTTGACATAACTTATAGAAAAAAATAAAAATATAATAACAGCGAATCATTTTGATTCGTTTAACTAAAAAAGGGAGCTAAAGATGCCTAAGAAAAGAAAAAAAGCGGCAAAGAAAACTAAGAAAAAAGCTAAGAAAAAAGCTAAGAAAAAAGCAAAAAAAAGAAGAAGAAAATAGTAACTTAGTATTCTTTACAAAAAACGCTTCTCATTACAGTTTGTGTGTGAGAGGCGTTTTTTTTTATTCCTCAATAGGTTCGTCTGTATCAGAGATTGGTTCATCTACTGGAAGCTCAGTAGCAGCTGCTTTAGCAGTTGGCGCAGCTTGTACTTGGGTACCCATGTTTCTCTTTAATGCTTTATCTAATTTTTTTTGAGTATCTTCTAATGATAAATTCAAAATAATCTGAAATTCAGATAATATTCTCTCATAAGCTTTTTCAAAGAGCTGTCTTTCACTATAAGATTGATCTACCATTAGATCATCACCTTTGTTTAAATCTCTAACTACTTCTGCTAATTCATAAATTTTTCCAGATGAAATTTTTGCTTCATATTCTTGTGCACGTCTACTCCACATTGATCTTTTTATTTTTGGTTTGCTTTTAAGAATCGAAATACACTTATTAACCTGATTAATAGTTGCCAAGGGTCTCAAATGAGACTGCTTATTCACTGGCACCATTCCATTTGCTTTATCTTTTTCAAATTTTATGACGTAGGTTTCAACGTCAATTCCACCTATATTTATTTTTTTAAATTCTGTAATTTGTCCAACACCATGTTTGGGATAAACAACATAATCTTTAATTTTATATTCTCTTTTTTCAGTTTCTTGTTTCTTAACTTTTTTTATCTCAGGTTTTACTTCGTTAGTTTTAGAGATTCTTAGATTGTCAACCTTTGGCTCTGTTGGAGTTGAAGCTGTTTTTTTTATTGATTTTTTTTTTATAGATTTTGCGGAAACTTTTTTTATAACTTTTTTTATTTTTTTTGTAATTATTTTTTTTGTTTTTTTAACTTTTACTTTAGCAACTTTTTTTTTTGCAACTTTTTTTTTAGCAACTTTTTTTTTCACTTTTTTTTCGGTTTTTCTATTAAAGATTTTCTTTAAAATATTTTTCGTACTTATTTTGCTCATCCTTAAATTTTTCATGATCCGGTGGAGGATCTTTTTTTTCACTTATATTAGGCCAGATTTCAGAATATTTAGTATTAATCTCTAACCATTTTTTACTTCCAGGTTCAGTATCAGCTTTAATGGCATCAACGGGACATTCTGGCTCGCAAACGCCACAATCTATACACTCATCCGGTTTAATTACAAGCATATTTTTCCCTTCGTAAAAGCAATCTACCGGACATACATCAACGCAGTCAGTTAATTTACATTTAATGCAATTGTCATTAACAAGATATGTCATTTTGAACTTTCATTTTTAATTTTGTTTTTAATATCTCCCATAACTTTGCTATCTATATAAAGAAGCCCAGCAAGTCTTCTCATTAAATTAGTTTCGTATAAATCAGCATCTTTATTTGAGTATATTATAGCCCAGAGTGCCTCTATTATTTTGATTTTTTCATTCTCAGATAAATTTTTGACTTCTCTTGTAAATTCAAGGATTTGATTTGAATTTTCTTCAATAATTTTTGCTTCCTTAATTGTGGAAGAAAGATTTTCTTTTTTAACTCCCAATTCTAAAAGCGTTTTTTTAATTATTTCTTCTTCATTATCAGTATAATTTTCATCAATCTTAGCAGTATGGATTAACAAAGCACCGACTTTAATTAGAAAGCTATCTTCAATTTTTTTATCGTCTTTCTTAAAAAACATAATGACTAGCTTAGGTTTAAATTTTTTAAAACTTCAAATGGATTTTCTTTCGAAACTTTTTTAATTGAAGCTTTTTTGAATTTTTTAATTGGATTGTATTTAAAATATATTTCTTTTTCTTTTTCAAATACTTTATAATTCATCTTCATCAAGAGTCTTTTAAAGTTTTCTTTACTGCATCCTAATAAATTTAACATTTCAGGAACTACTTTAATGTCACTTTTATCTTTTGAATTTGAATTGATGATTAACATAAATAGTCTTTCTAGAATATCTATCCTAACAAAGAATGCGTCAAATTTCTCAAATCCACATAAAAGCATGAAGTTTTGATTTTTTAAGTCTTTATTGTCTACAAAATTAAGACCAAATGTGGGGGGTTTTAAATTATAATATTTTTGATGAAAATTTTTCCATAATAAAGTCCTTAAAGAAACAGCCTCAGGCTTAATTAATTGGTGCAGAAATACGTGATACCGTCCAAATTTTACACCTAATTCTCTAAGAATTTTTCTCTCATTTTGACCTAAATTTTTTAAATATTCAGATACCTGATCTCTCTTTAAGACACCATTATTTTCATAAAGTTGATAAGCCAAAGCTTTTATTGAAGAGTTATTTTCTTTAATATTTTTTAGGTCAATAAGACTTTTTAATACCTCATTAATTTTTGTTTGAATCCACCCGTAAATATATTCATTTAATTTTTGTTTAGGACCTTGGTCAATTATGTCATCTATTAACAAATTAAAATTAGGATTTAGATAATCGGTACCCGTAGAAAGTTTTGCAATGGGAAATTTATTCCAATATATTTTGAAATCTTCATGGAGTTTAATTAAACCTGTATCAATAATTGCCTGAATTCTTCTCTCAAGTTCTGGGCCAATAGTCTGTCTTGCTGCTTTTTTTAAGGATTTGATATCTGTCTCTAGAGCACCTTTTTTAAGGTCTAATTCTAATTTTAACCCATTGATTTTTCCAATAAATTGTTCATCGATCATTACATCATTGTTTTCCAAGATTTCTGTTTTAAATTCCATGTCTTGTTTTAATCCTCTTGCAAGAACGCTTGCTCTTTTGTCAATAAAAGTTTTTGTAAGTTCTTCATGAAGTCTATCTGAAAGTCTATCTTCTAAGTGTTTAGTTTTATTAATCCAATAATCTTGATTTTCTACCCAATTATTTTTATTTGAAACATATGACCAAGTCCTAACATTTGCAATTCTATTTGATAAAGAGTCAACATTTCCATCTAATTTGTCAAGTTTCAATAGCTGTAATCTCATATAATCGTTAGAAATCACTCTTTTATCACTATTTAAAAACTTAAATACACTTCCAATAACCTCATAATGATTGCCATAAGTTTTTTTTACAAAATCAGGAATTTGACAGCACTCCCAAAGCAGACTTAAGGTTTTCTCATTAAATTTTAAATTAATAAAATTGGTATCTTTTAAAAAATATTTAAGGGCTTTTTCATCTTCACATTCATGTATTTTTCTTAACCATTCCATGTGAGGTTTTTCATCTAAACTTTTAATTAAACTAGAAGAGTTATTAAAATTTAGATTTGAATTCCTCCAAAATAAAGTTCTTATTTCCTCAAATTTATGATTCTCTAGAAGATCCACATCTTCAGCAGTTATTTCTTTACATTCTCCAGTTATACCAAAACTACCATCATTTAAATATCTTCCAGCTCTCCCAGCTATTTGACCTATCTCAGAAAGATTAAGTCTCCTTAATTTTTTTCCATCAAATTTTTTAAGATTGGAAAAATAAACGTGTTCTAAATCCATATTAATACCCATTCCAATAGCGTCAGTCGCTACTAAAAAATCCACGTCTCCAGACTGATATAATTCTACTTGAGCATTTCTTGTTTTAGGACTAAGCGAACCCATCACTATAGCTGCCCCACCCTTTTGTCTTCTTATCAGCTCAGCTATTGCATAAACTTCTTCTGCAGAAAATGCTATTATTGCAGTTTTTCTATTTATTCTAGAAATTTTCTTATGACCTGAATATGTAAGTTTTGATAATCTTTCTCTATTAATAAACTCTATATCACCATCTAACTTAGTAATAATATTTTTTATAGTATGAGATCCCATTAACATTGTAAGTTTTTCACCTCTCATATTTAAAAGTCTGTCAGTAAAAATATGTCCCCTTTCATGATCTGCACACATTTGTATTTCATCTACTGCAACAAATTCTAAGTATTTATCGATTGGCATAGACTCAACAGTGCATAAGAAATATTTTGCATTTGATGGAATAATTTTTTCTTCACCAGTGATTAGAGCAACTTCATCACTGCTAATCTTTTTTATTACTTTGTCATATACCTCTCTTGCTAATAATCTAAGAGGAAAACCAATCATTCCAGTTTCAAACGAGAGCATAGTTTCTATTGCAAGGTGGGTCTTTCCTGTATTTGTAGGCCCAAGAACAGCAGTAATTTTATTTTTTTTCATTTCTATGTTTGGTATTATTTTTTTTTTACCTACCAGATATTGTTGTAGCTATAGAACAAAAATAGACTAAAACATGACCGAATCGGAGGGTAAAAAGTTCTCATTTTATTTTTTTAAAATTTTCCAAATACCTGAAGCGGAGGTTATAATTTTTTTATCACATCTGAGTTCACAAAACAGAAAAACAAGCGTTTTAGTTCTTTTTAAAATTCTAGTGTGCCCAACTATTTCGTCCCCTTCTTTTGAAGTACCAATAAATTTTATGTCTAGAGAGATTGTTACACAGGGAACGTTACCAGCAGCTCGATGAGCAGCAGTACCAGCACCAGAGTCAATTAGAGCCGACAAATATCCACCGTGAGTTATGCTTATAGCATTTAAGTGATTTTTATTTATTACAGATTTAAATTCATATTCCGTTTCAGATATTGTTCTAAACAAAACACCACCGTTATGTTTCATAAACCCAGGTTTGATACTTATTTGTTCAAATTCTTTAGTCATTTTTATAAAATGTAAGTTAAAATTAATAAAATTATCACAATAATAATAAAAAAATATACAACTGATTTTTGTAAAGAAGCTTTAATAAGCCAATCAAACATTTTAATTCCTTTTGGTGGACCGCCCAGAACTCGAATCTGGAATCTCCCGGTTCGTAGCCGAGCGCCTTATCCAATTTGGCCAGCGGTCCTTATTAGTTATATATTTCATATATCAAAGTTTTTGATGTAATTTAACTTATAAAATAATATGTTGACAATTTAATGAGTAAAATTCCTAAAGACGTTGTTATTACCTCTGCATTAAGAACACCAATAGGTAAATACAAAGGATCTCTCAAAAACATCAGTGCAGATAAGCTTGGTGCATTGGTTATTAAAGAGGCAATTTTCAAATCAAGCCTTAAAGGAGAAGATGTAGATGAGGTTATTATGGGACATGTTCTCACAGCAGGTCTTGGTCAAAATCCAGCAAGACAGGCTTCAATTCATGCAGGCGTTCCTGTTTCAAAACCAGCTCATATAGTAAATCAAGTATGTGGTTCTGGTTTAAGATCCATCGTATCTGCCTATCAATCAATAAAGTTAGAGCAAAATGAGATTGTTGTTGCAGGTGGTCAAGAGAGCATGTCTAGAGCAACACATGCGATATTCTTAAAAGATGACAAAAAATTTATTGAGGACAATTTGATAGATACTATGATTAAGGATGGACTGACAGACTCTTTTAACGATTATCATATGGGTATTACAGCTGAAAATATTGCAGAAAAATATAATATTTCGCGACAAGA
>CACKOH010000007.1 GCA_902601785.1 uncultured Pelagibacteraceae bacterium
TGAGACCGGTTTACACTCATAACCTGCCATCTGTTGAAAATAAGTGAATTGAGTAATCTCCATTCCATCACACCAAACTTCCCAACCCAAACCAGCTGCACCTAATGTAGGACTTTCCCAGTCATCTTCTACAAATCTGATATCATGATCTTTGTGATGAATTCCAATTGTAGTAAGACTATTTAGATATAGTTTTTTATATTTTCAGGAGAAGGTTTAATCAAAACTTGAAACTGATAATAATGTTGAAGCCTATTAGGATTTTCACCATATCTACCATCGGTTGGTCTTCTTGATGGTTGAACATAAGCAACTTTCCAAGGTTGCGTGCCCAATGATCTAAGAGTTGTAGCAGGATGGAACGTACCAGCTCCAACTTCCATGTCATAAGGCTGAAGAATAATACACCCTTGTTTACTCCAAAATTTTTGAAGATTTAAAATAGTTTCTTGAAAAGTTTGAAATTTTGGTTTTTGTTTTTTTTTATTTTTATATTTAGAAACCATATCTTTGCCAGATTGACCTCTCGTCTAAAATATTTGCAAATTGATCTATTTGATTAGAGGAAGAAAGTTTTTGACTTAACCATCCTTTGGTCTTTTCAAATTTTTTAATTATCACATCATCTCCATATTTTTCTTTCAAAATTTCATGAGCATTTCCTATTCCATCTATTAATCCTAAAGTTTTTGATTTACTACCTGACCAAAATTCACCTGAAAAAAGTTCAATGTCAGTTTTTTGTAACTTGGTACCTCTACTTTTTTCAACAACATCAATAAAATCTTTATGTAGGTCTAGCTGAATATTTTTAAGTCTTTCTATATCTTCATTTTTTTCTTCAAGAAAAGGATCGAGAGTACTTTTATTTTTACCTGCAGTATGAACTCTTCTCTCAACACCAATTTTTTTTATTAATTCTGTAAAACCAAATGACGAATAAATAACTCCAATTGATCCTATAATAGAACTTGAGTTTGCATAAATTTCATCCCCAGCACATGCAATGAGATAGCCTCCTGATGCGGCTACGTCCTCTGCAAATACTATTACTTGTTTGTTATTTTTTTTTGCTTGCTGTCTGATAAAACTATAAATTAGATGGGATTGAACAGGAGATCCGCCTGGTGAATTTATAGTAATTGCAACACATTTGGCTTTTTTCAGTGAAAAAGCTTTTCTAATTATCTCTTCTTGGCCAGCAAAATCTATCCCTTGTTTAAATTTTCCTGCATTTCCTATCACACCGCTGAGCTTTAGGTGAGCTACTATTTTTTTCTTTTTAAAAAAAGAGAACATAGATATTTCTTATAGAATTATTAGTTGAATATAAAGTCTACTTATAATTGAAGAATAAGGTGCGTCAATTGATAAGTAATAAATAAAAGTTAATTATACTAGTTTAAATTTAATATGGGATCGGTCGTACAGCTCAGAAATCAAATAAATAATTCTTATTTTCAATTAAAGGATTCTCTTGAAGATAAGCTTATTTTAACTGAGGAAAAAATTAAAAATAAATTAATTAGCGATGTTGAGCTAGTTCAAAAGATGACTGACTATCATTTGAAAACTGGTGGTAAAAGATTGAGAGCTCTACTAACTTTAGGAACTGCAAAATTATGCGGTTATTCAAAAGGTTCAAGAGATGTAAATTTAGCTGCATGTGTAGAATTAATTCATAGTGCAACATTAATGCATGATGACGTTATAGATGAGGGTGTGGTCAGGAGAGGAAAAGAAACTTTAAATAAAGTTTGGAATAATCATTCGTCAGTTTTAGTAGGTGACTATTTGTTAAGCAGATGTTTTGAGATGATGGTTGAAGATGGCAATATAGAAGTTTTGAAATTATTATCATCTACTTCATCAAAAATAGCTCAAGGAGAAGTTTTGCAGCTTCAACACAAAGGTGAAGTCGATATGTTAGAAGAGACTTACCTAAATATTATTTCAGCAAAAACTGCTGAGCTGTTTGCAGCAGCTACGAAGGTTGGTGCAATTATATCTGATAGTAATAAAAAAGAAAAAGATGCACTTGAATTTTATGGTAGGAATCTTGGACTTACTTTCCAAATTGCTGATGATACACTTGATTACAACGCTGAACTTAAATTATTTGGAAAAAAAATAGGACAAGATTTTTTCGAAGGAAAAATTACACTTCCAATAATTTTACTTTATCAGAAGCTAGAGGCAGAGGAAAAAAATAACTTAATTAATGTGTTTAGTAAAGTTTCTAGAGATAAAGATGATTTAGATATAATAATTGCTTTAATAAATAAGCACAAAATTATAAATGATTGCTACCAAAAAGCACAACATTATATTAATCTTGCCTCAAATTCATTGAGTGTTTTTAAAGATACTAAAGAAAAAGAAATTTTAAAAAAACTGACAACATTTAGCTTATCAAGAAGTTTTTAAGGACTCAAAAGAGATTTGGTCCATTGTCCTTTAAAGTTTTTCGTATATTTTAATCTTTCATGAATCCTATTTTCTCCATCAAGCCAGAATTCAATACTTGAGGGAGATAAGTTCCATCCTGACCAATATTTTGGTCGTGGAACCTTATCCTTATCTGTATATTTTTTTTTATATTCTTCGATAGAATTATCCAACTGATATCTATTTTTAAGTTCTTTACTCTGTTTAGATGCCCATGCCCCTATTCTACTTTCATAGCTTCTTGAATTATAGTAATCGTCTGCAACCTCATTCGGCACCAATGAAACTGTGCCATTAACTCTAATTTGTCTTAGTAAACTTTTCCAATGAAAGCACATTCCTACATTTGGGTTTTGTTCTAGTTCTTGTCCTTTTTGACTATCTAAATTTGTATAAAATACAAATCCATTTTGATTGAAATCTTTTAATAAGACCATTCTTACAGAGGGGATGTTATTTTTACTTGATGTTGCTAATGCTACTGCGTTTGGGTCGTTGGGCTCAGTCTTTTTTGCCTCTTCCATCCAAGTATCGAATAATTGAATTGGATCATCTAAATCCATAAAACAACTATTAAGCCCAAGTGAGTTTTTTTGATTCATAATTTTAACAAAATAATCTATATAATATAAATAATGTCATTTAATACATTTGGAAAGCTATTTCGTTTCTCTACTTGGGGTGAATCTCATGGTCCTGCTATTGGCTGTATCGTTGATGGATGTCCACCAAACATTAATTTAAGTGAAAAAGATATACAAAAAGAACTGGATAAGAGAAAACCAGGACAATCAAAATTTACAACACAAAGAAAAGAAGACGATAAAGTTCAAATATTATCTGGAGTTTTTGAAGGTAGAACCACTGGCACACCAATATCCTTAATTATTTACAATAAAGATATGAGATCTAAGGATTATGGAAATATTAAAGATAAATTTAGACCTGGACACGCTGACTTTACGTACTTCAAAAAATATGGAATTAGAGACTATAGAGGTGGTGGAAGATCATCTGCAAGAGAAACTGCATCAAGAGTTGCAGCTGGCGCAATTGCAAAGTTGGTCTTACAAAAAAAATTAGGTAAAAAATTTAAAATTGTTGGTGCTGTTACTCAATTAGGTATATTGGGGTGCGATACTAACAAATGGAATGACAAAATAATTTCAAAAAATCCATTTTTCTGTCCCGACAAATCGATGATTAAACTTTGGGAAAAATATCTGTTAGGGATAAGAAAATCTGGATCATCTTGTGGTGCAGTGATTGAAATAAGAGCGAGAGGAATTCCGGTAGGATTAGGCGCACCTATTTACTCAAAACTAGACTCTGATATAGCATCTAGCTTCATGAGTATTAATGCTGTTAAAGGAGTAAATATTGGTAGAGGAATGAACTCTGCACAACTAAGTGGTGAACAAAACTCAGATGAAATTTCACAAAAAGGTAAAAAATTAAAGTTTAATTCAAATAATGCCGGTGGAATATTGGGTGGTATTTCAACTGGACAAGAAATTATTGCTTCTTTTGCAGTAAAACCAACATCTTCAATCCTAACAACAAGAAAAACTGTAGATAAATTTGGAAAAAATACAACAATATCTGTTACGGGAAGGCATGATCCATGTGTTGGAATAAGAGCTGTGCCTGTTGGTGAGGCAATGATGAATTGTGTTTTATTAGATCACTATCTAATGAACAAAGCTCAGTGTCATTAAAATAATTTAATTTTTCACAACTTTAATAGAATCTTTGTTAAATAAAATATCTAATATTTTCTTTGAAATTTGAGAAGCATTTAATCCAGCAATCTCATACATCTTATTAGGAGTATCTTGTTCAATAAACTTGTCTGGTAAATACATTGATCTAAATTTTAGACCTTCGTCAAATATCCCTTTCTCAGCAAGTAAGTTTTTAACATGCGAGCCGAAACCTCCTATTGAACCCTCTTCAATAGAAACTAAAATTTCATGCTCTCTAGCACTTTTAATAATTAATTCTTCATCCAAGGGTTTGGCAAACCTTGCATCAATAATAGTAGTTGAAACTCCTTTTTGTTTTAAATGTTCCGCCGCTAGTTTACATTCTTCAAGTCTTGTACCCAAGCTCAAAAGGCATACTTGACTACCATTTTGAATTATTCTTCCTTTTCCAATTTCAATTTTTTCTTCTATTGATGGAAGTTCAACTCCAACACCTACACCTCTTGGATATCTAATTGCACTTGGTCTGTCGTCAATATTTACGGAAGTATTTATCATTTTGACCAGTTCAGCTTCATCACTTGCAGCCATTACAATAAAGTTTGGTAAAGTTGATAAATAAGTAATGTCAAATGAACCAGCGTGTGTTGATCCATCAGCCCCTACTAATCCAGCTCTATCAATTGCAAATCTTACAGGTAAGCTTTGTATGGCAACATCATGAACAACTTGATCGTAGGCTCTTTGTAAAAATGTTGAATAAATCGCAGCATACGGCTTGTATCCCTCTGTTGCCATCCCAGCAGCAAATGTTACTGCATGTTGCTCAGCTATACCAACATCAAACATTCTTTTTGGGAACTCTTTGCCAAAAACGTCCATTCCTGTTCCACCAGGCATTGCCGCTGTTATTCCAACAATTTTACTATCTTTTTTTGCGTGCTTTACAAGAGTATTAGCAAATACTTTTGTATATGAAGGTAAATTAGATCCACTTTTATTCTGTTCACCAGTGTCTACATTAAATTTTGAAACTCCATGATAATGATCTTTGGCTTCTTCTGCATAACTATAGCCTTTACCTTTTTGAGTTTTGACATGAATCATAATTGGACCCTCATGACTTGTGTCCCTTGCATTTTTTAAAATTGGGATAAGAGTTGATAAATCATGTCCATCAATTGGTCCAACATAATAAAAACCTAATGAATTAAACATGGTACCACCAGTGAATGCAGATCTTAAGAAATCCTCTGCTTTACCTGCCTTTGCACTAAACCTTTTTGAAAATGCAGAAGTAATTAATTTAATAGTTTCTCTAAAACTAAAATATATTTTTCCAGTCAATAATTTTGCAAGATATGTTCTCATTGCTCCAACCGGTTTTGCAATTGACATATCATTGTCATTTAAAATAACAATCATTTTGGTTTTTGAAGCACCTGCATTATTCATTGCCTCATAAGCCATACCTGCACTCATCGCACCATCACCTATTACTGCAATTACGTTTGAGGATTTATTTTCTAATTTATTTGCCTCGGCTATACCTAATGCAGAAGAAATTGATGTTGAACTATGAGCTGCACCGAAAGGATCGTATTCACTTTCAGTTCTTTTTGTAAAGCCTGATAATCCATTACCTTGTCTTAATGTTCTAATTTTATCTTTTCTTCCTGTTAAAATTTTGTGTGGGTAGGATTGATGTCCTACATCCCAAACTAATTTATCATTTGGTGTATCAAATACGTAATGAAGTGCCACGGTTAGTTCTACAACACCTAAACCTGCACCTAAATGACCACCTGTTTGAGATACAGCATCTATCATTTCATTTCTAACTTCTTTTGCAACTTCTGGTAAATCCCTTTCAGAAATTTTCCTTAAATCAGAAGGGAAATTTATATCTTTTAAAAATGAACTTTTGTTTATCATCTATCTCTATTTAAAATGTATTCCAAAGTCTGTATTATTTTTTTTGAATTAGAACCGTATTTTTGTATTTTTTTGTTAATATTTATAATTAAATTATTACAATATTTAAACGCATTATTATAACCAATCAAACTAATAAGTGTTGCTTTACCTTTTTTTTTATCTTTTCCTGTTTTTTTACCTGCTTTTTTTGAATTTCCTTTATGGTCAATAAAGTCATCAGAAATTTGAAATAATAAGCCAATATCTGATCCAATATTTTCAAAAAACCTAACCTCTAAATTTTTTTTATTTTTAATTATTGCTGGGGCCACACAACAAAAACTAAATAACATTCCGGTTTTTTTTATTTCCATTTCAATAATTTTATTTCTTGAAACTTTTTTTTTCTCATAATTTAAGTCTAGGTATTGCCCACCAGCAATACCTAGATGTCCTGAGCATTCAGATAATTTTTTTATTAAATTAACTTTAGTTTTTTCAGGTAAGTCTAAATTTTTGTTTGATAAAATTTCAAATGCCATCGTCAACAGTGAATTACCAGCTAGCACAGCTGTAGACTCTCCATATTTTATATGTGTAGATGCTTTGCCCCGCCTAATTTTATCATTATCCATACATGGTAAATCGTCATGAATAAGGGAGTAGGCGTGTATACATTCTACTGCTGCACCAATTTGTATTAAAGTTTTGTATTTAATTGAAAATAAAGCACCAAAGTCTATTAGTATTTTAGATCTAATTTTCTTTCCTCCAGGAAATAAACCATATTTCATTGCATTGATAAGATTAGAACTATTCTGATTTTTAATAAATTTTTTTAAAAAATAATTTGTATCCTTTGCAATTTTATTTACTTCATTTTTCATTTTTTTTTACAATTTCCTTGATTTTATTATTTGTAGTCTCACTTATAGATTTAAGACTTTTCTGAAATTTTTTTTCAATAAGATGATTTAATTTTAATAACTCTTGATAACTATCAAAGGAATTATTTAAATTTTTTTCATTCTCTAACGACTCAATTATGCTATTTGCTTTTTTAGTGAGTTCCTCCAAAGAGCTGTGTTGATAATCAAGTGGTAAATTTTTTTCTTTCATATACTAATAATTATTACATGAAATCTAATCAATCAAATATCAAAAAAGCAAAGAAATATTTAGACAGCAAAGAATGTATAGCAGTACCAACAGAAACGGTTTATGGACTAGCAGGGAATGCTTATTCTGATTCCTCGGTAAAAAAAATATTCAAATTAAAGAAAAGACCTTCTAATAACCCTTTAATTGTTCACTATTATAATCTTAAGGCTCTCGAACACGATTGTATAATTAATGAGGATTTCAAAAAACTATATAATAAATTTTCACCTGGTCCAATTACATATGTTTTAAAATTAAAAAAAAATTCAAATATATCTAAATTTGTAACCAATAATAAAAATACAGTTGCTATTAGATTTCCCAAACATCCACTGTTACGAAGATTGCTTAAAGTTTTAAGTTATCCCTTGGCTGCACCAAGTGCAAATATTTCCTCTAAACTGAGCTCAGTACAGCCGTCAGATGTAAAAGAAGAATTTGGAAGGAAATTAAAATATATACTTAAAGGGGGAAGATGTTCAATTGGGGTTGAGTCTACAATTATTAACCTTACTGATAATCCATCAATATTAAGACTTGGAGGTTTAAATGTTTCAGAAATTAAAAAAGTAATAAAAAAACAAATATTAATTAAAAATAAATCTAAAAACAAGATTTCACCAGGTTTGTTTTCTCTTCATTATTCTCCTGGAATACCTTTAAGGATGAATGTAAAAAAACCAAATAAAGGAGAAGCATTTGTGTTAATAAAAAAAAGAAAAATAAATTCTAAAAATTATTTCTTCCTAAGTAAAAATAATAATTTGATAAAAGCTGCAAGAAATTTATATCCTCTCATAAGAAAAATTAAAAATAAAGGTTTCAAAAAAATTGCTGTTGAAAAAATTCCTAACATTGGCATAGGACAAACAATTAACGATCGGCTAGAAAGAGCGTCAAAATATTAAATGGTAAATTCAATTGAAGTAATAAATCTTTCTAAAAAATATAAATCAAAGAATGCTGTCAATAATATAAATTTCAAAATTGGTGAAAATGAAATTGTTGGCTTATTGGGTCCTAATGGATGTGGAAAGACAACTACCATTGGAATGATATTAGGGTTATTAAAACCTTCTAAAGGTGAAGTTTTAATTAATGGAAAAAATATTGAAACAAATAAAATATCTCTTCTTCACAGAATGAATTTTATATCCCCTTATATAGAGCTTCCTAAAAAATTGAAAGTTAAACAAAATTTAATTGTTTATGGAAAATTATATAATGTTGACGATTTAGAAAATAGAATTAATCATCTTTCAGATAAACTTAGACTATCTGATCTTTTAGATAAAATAACGGGAGAACTTTCATCAGGGCAAAAAAATAGAGTCAGTTTGGCAAAAGCTTTAATAAATGACCCTACAGTCCTGCTACTAGATGAGCCAACAGCTTCGTTGGATCCTGAAACAGGAGATTTTGTAAGAACATTTTTAGAAAATTATAAAAAAGAAAAAAAAATTTCAGTTTTACTTGCTTCGCATAATATGGATGAAGTTAAAAGATTGTGTGGTTCTGTTTTAATGATGAAAGATGGAATTATTGTAGATAGAGGAACGCCTAATGATTTAATATTGAAACATGGGAGAAAAAATTTAGAAGAGGTGTTTTTGGAAATAGCGAGAAATAAAAGATGAATTTTACAAGAATTTATGGACTTTTTTTGAGACATTTTTACTTAATCACTAGATCATTTCCAAGAATCCTTGACTTAATATATTGGCCTTCAATTCAAATAACTTTATGGGGTTTCATTTCAAATTTTTTTGCAGAGCACAGCACTTATTATAGTGGTGCTGTGGGTGTAATTCTATCGTGTGCAATTCTCTATGATTTTTTGTTTAGAACAAGTATTGGTTTCAATATGTTATTTTTAGAGGAAATATGGAGTAGAAATTTCACTAACCTTTTCATTGCTCCTATGAAAATTAGTGAAATTATTATTTCTTTAGTTGTCACTGCTTTAATAAGAGCTTTGATAGGACTGGTCCCAGCTATATTGCTCACCTCTCCTTTGTTTGGAATTTCTTTATTGGAATTAGGAATCCCTTTGGCTTTTCTTTTTTTAAGCTTATATATATTTGGGATTACTCTTGGATTATTTGTATCTGCTGGATTACTTAGATTTGGACCTTCATTTGAAAACATAGCATGGTCTACAATGTTTTTGTTAGCCCCGTTTGGTTGCATTTATTACCCAGTAGAAATTTTGCCAGGAGTCTTTCAATCTATTGCTTATGCACTACCACTTGTTTACATATTTGAAGAGACAAGAAATATTTTAGTAAACGGTCAAGTAAATTATGAAAATATCTTTAATGCCCTTTATCTTAATATTTTTTATATTATTCTTGCAATATCAATCTTTTATTACTCATTTGATAAAGCTCGTGACAAAGGAACTTTGATAAATATAGGAGAGTAGTTGGTGCGCCTGCTAGGAGTCGAACCCAGAACCTCCTGATCCGAAGTCAGGCGCTCTATCCAGTTGAGCTACAAGCGCATATAGTATTAATATTATATTTTATGGAAAAAAACATTAATTTTATTGTTCAACAGGATGAAAATAATTCAAGAGTTGATATTCTCATCAACCAAAGGGAAAGGTTAATTAGTAGAACTAGAATCAAAAACTTAATATTAAAAGATAAACTCAAATTAAACAATATCATCATAAATAATCCCTCTAAAAAAGTTAATACTGGAGATCAGGTTGTTCTAGAAATCCCAAAACCAAAGTCAGCATCATTAAAACCATTCGATTACAAATTAGATATTATACACGAGGATGATGACTTAATGGTTATCAACAAGCCAGCTGGTATAATTATGCACCCTGGAGCAGGTAACTATGATCAAACAATAGTTAATGCTTTAATGCATTATAATAAAGACTCCTTATCTAATATTGGTAACGAATTAAGACCAGGAATTGTTCATCGAATTGACAAGAATACCTCAGGATTAATAGTAATTGCTAAAAACAATCATGCCCATGAAAATCTATCAAAACAATTTAGCGAACATACTATTTTAAGAGAGTACCAGCTATTAACTTGGGGGAAATTAAGACCATCAAAAGGACAAATAGTTACATTCCTAACGCGTAGTTCAAGAAATAGGCAGCTAATGGAAGTTAGTCGATCAAAGGGAAAGAAAGCAATTACCAATTATAAAACTCTTGAAATTTTTGAAAATGAAAAGACACCCACATTAAGTTTAGTAGAGTGCAAATTAGAAACAGGTCGTACCCATCAAATTAGGGTCCATATGAATTATAAGGGAAACAGTATAGTTGGTGATGATAAATATAAAAAAAAATATAAAAACCTAAAAAATATAGATTTAAAAATTCAAAATTTAATATCTAATTTGCCTAGACAATTTTTACATGCTAAGACAATTGGTTTCATACATCCGAAAAATAATAAAAAAATGCATTTTTCCTCAAATCTGCCACATGAGCTAAATATTATTTTAGAAATGCTTAGAAACACTAATAAATAAAACATTGAAAATTATTTTAAATTAACTAAATAAAATCTCCTATGAGTACTACAGTTAATAATAATTTGCCCTCCCTATCTAATGAAGGAGGGTTATCAGCATACTTAGATCAAATTAAAAAATTTCCAATGCTCGCTGCTGAGGAAGAATATATGCTAGCGAAAAACTGGAAAACTACAGGCAACATTAAGTCTGCTGAAAAATTAGTTACGAGCCATCTTAGATTAGTTGCTAAAATTGCAATGGGATATAAAGGCTATGGTTTACCAGTAAACGAAATGATTTCTGAAGGTAATGTGGGTTTGATGCAAGCTGTAAAAAAATTTGAACCTGAAAAAGGTTTTAGGTTAGCAACATATGCTATGTGGTGGATCAAAGCTTCAATCCAAGAGTATATTTTAAGATCTTGGAGCCTAGTAAAAATTGGAACAACAACTGCTCAAAAAAAATTATTTTTTAATTTGAAAAAAATTAAAAATCAAATTGCACCTCAACAAGAGGGAGATTTGAGAGATGAACATGTCGATCATATTGCTAACAAGCTTGATGTAAGTAAAGAAGAAGTTGTTTCAATGAATAGAAGATTGTCAGGTAAAGAATTTTCTCTAAATGCTCAAATTGGTGAAGATGGAGATGAGTGGCAAGACTGGTTGGTTGATAAAGAATTAGACCATGACCTAAAGTTTGCTCAACATGAGGAGATGGAGCAGAGAAAAGATTTATTAAAAGATTCTATTAAGGTCCTAAATGATAGAGAAAGAGAAATTTTATATTCGAGAAGATTGAATGACAATCCAACAACATTAGAAGATTTAAGTCAGAAATATAAAATTAGCCGAGAAAGAGTAAGGCAAATTGAAAATAAAGCTTTCGAAAAACTCCAAAAACATATGCTTCTTTTAGCAAAATCTAAAAATTTATTGCCGGCTAATTAAATATCAAAAGGGTTTTCGACTAATATTGTATCTTCTCTCTCTGGACTAGTAGATATACTTGAAATTTTTGCACCTATAAAATCCTCAATTGCAAAAATATATTTTTTTGCATTTTCTGGTAAAGCATCAATATTTTTTATTCCACTTGTTGAAGATTTCCATCCTGGGAAAGTTTTGAATATCGGTTTTATTTTTAGTTGGTCCTCAACAGCTGCTGGTAAATAATCAATTTTTTTTCCATCTAACTCGTAATGTATACACATTTTAATTTCATCCAATTCATCTAATACATCCAATTTAGTAAGTGCAATTCCATCAATACCAGAAATTTTAATAGTTTGTCTTACCAGAACACCGTCAAACCAACCACATCTTCTTTTTCTACTAGTAACAGTTCCAAATTCTTTTCCCCTCGTACCCAATAATTCTCCAATATCATCTTTTAACTCAGTTGGAAATGGTCCTTCTCCAACACGGGTAGTATATGCTTTAGTTATTCCTAGCACATAATTAATTGAATTTGGTCCACAACCAGTCCCTGTTGCAGCACTTGAGGCAACAGTGTTAGAAGAAGTGACATAGGGATATGTGCCATGATCTACATCTAATAAAACTCCTTGAGCTCCTTCAAATAAAATTTTCTTTTTTTGTTTTTTAAATTGATCAATTTTAAGCCATACAGGTTGAGAAAATTGTAGTATTTTTGGGGCAATTTTCAATAGTTCTTCTTTTAATTGTTCTTTTTCAAAAATTTTTTTTCCTAAACCTTTTCTGATAGCATTGTGGTGTATCAAAACTGACTCTAACCTATGATCTAAATTTTGTTCAGATCTTAAATCCATTACTCTTATAGATCTTCTACCAACTTTATCCTCATAAGCTGGTCCAATTCCTCGTCTCGTAGTCCCAATTTTTCCTTTTCCAGCTGCGTCTTCTCTTATTTCATCCATTTCTCTATGAAATGGTAAAATTAAATTTGCAGACTCTGAGATAATAAAATTATCAACATCAACATTTACTCCTTTTAATTTTATTTCTTCTACTTCGTCTATTAGTGCCCAGGGATCAATTACTACTCCATTACCAATAATTGAAATCTTATTTTTTCTTACTATTCCTGAGGGTAGTAATCTTAATTTATAAGTTACACCGTCAATAACTAGTGTATGTCCAGCATTGTGCCCTCCTTGGAATCTTATCACAACGTCAGCCTGTTCAGATAACCAATCAACTATCTTGCCCTTTCCTTCGTCTCCCCATTGCGATCCAACTACTACAATATTTTTCATTATTTAAATTTTTTATTTATACTCATAGAGTTAAGATGATTTATAGGACCATGCCCCTTACCATAATTAGGATTAGATTTAATTGCTAAATTTACATACTTAATTCCGAGCTCACAAGATTTCTTTACTGGTTTTCCACATGATAAAAATGTTGCTACAGCACTGGATAATGTGCAGCCAGTTCCATGTGTATTTTTTGTTTTAAACCTTGTGTTATTAAAAATTTTGATATCTTTATTGTTTACGTAAATATCATGAACAAATTCTCCCTTTAAATGACCACCTTTAATAAGAACATTTTTTACCCCTAGTTCAATTAACTTTTGCGCAACAACAATCATGTCCTGTTGTGTTTTTATTTTGGTATTAGTTAAAATTTCTGCCTCAGGAATATTTGGAGTTATCATTAATACTTTCTTTATCAAGTTAGATTTAATTAAATTTATTGCCTTATTGTCAATTAATTTTGCTCCCCCCTTTGCAACCATGACTGGATCTAAAACTACATTTCTAACTTTAATTTTATCTAACGATTTAATAACTGATCTAATTACTTTTGTTGAATGCAACATTCCTATCTTTACAGCATTTGGTCTAATATCACTTGAAGAAAATATAACTTGGTTATAAATTTCCTTTGGATTAATTGGAATAATTGATTTGACACCAGTGGTATTTTGAATTGTTACAGCTGTAATTGCTGTCATCGCATATGAGCCTAATGCAGTAACAGTTTTTATATCTGCTTGTATTCCTGCACCACCGGAAGAATCAGATCCGGCAATAATTAGTATTTTTGATTTTATCTTCAAATTATTTAATTTTTTTTATAATTATGTTTATACATTTTTCTAAGAGTTCTAAATTGTCACTTTCACCCATCACTCTTATCTTTGACTCTGTTCCTGACTTCCTAACTAAAATTCTTCCATATCCTTTGATTAGTTTTTCTGCCATTTTAATAGATTTTTTTATATCCGATTTATTTATTATATTTTTATCTTTTACATTTACATTTTTTAATATTTGTGGAATTTTTTTAAATTTCGAAAAAAATAAACTAGCTTTTTTTCCTTTTCTCAACGCGAACAAAGCCTCTAAGGCAACTAACAAACCATCTCCAGTAGTTGCAAATTTTCCAAGAATAATATGTCCTGACTGTTCACCTCCTAAATTAAATTTATGTTTTTGCATTTTTTCTTTCACATACCTATCTCCAACATTTGCTCGAATAAATTTGATATTAAGAGTTTTAAAGTATTGCTCCAAACCATAGTTAGACATTAATGTGCCAACCACACCACCTTTTAACATTTTTTTATTTTTCCATCTTGAAGCTAAGGCAGCAACAATTTGATCTCCATCAATTATGTTACTTTTTTCATCGCACATTATGACTCGATCAGCATCACCATCTAATGAAATACCAATATGAGCTTTATATTTTTTTACAGCTCTTTTAATATTGTTTGGATAGACTGATCCACACTTTTTATTAATATTCATGCCATTTGGCTCAACTCCAATAGCTATTACTTTCGCTCCTAACGATTTTAATAATTCAGGACCAGCTTTATAACCTGCTCCATTTGCGCAGTCTATAACAATCCTAAGTCCTCTTAAATTAAACTCCTCAGAAAAGTTTTTTTTTAAAATTTTAATATAATCTTTAGTCCCTGTTTCTAATCTTTTTACTCTTCCCAATTTTTCTGGTTCAGATAAATTTTTTTCAATATTTTGATCTATTAAATGTTCAATTTTCTTTTCTATTTTGTCAGATAACTTCATTCCATCTGGGCCAAATAACTTTAATCCATTATCATAATATGGATTGTGTGATGCGGTTATCATAATCCCCATATTAGCTTTCATGGTTTTAGTCAGCATCGCTAAACCATTTGTTGGCAGAGGTCCCAAAGTGTAGACGTGCATACCAGCTGAGGTTAATCCTGATACCAAAGCTGGTTCGAGCATGTAACCTGATAATCTTGTATCTTTAGCAATTATAGCAACTTGTTTGTTTTTTTTTTGTGATCTAAAAAAGGTTCCTGATGCTAGACCAAACTTAAAAAACATATCTCCATTTATATTTTTACTATTTATTTCACCTCTAATTCCGTCAGTTCCAAAGTATTTTTTTGGCATTAATTTTTAATTATCTCTTTATAAACTTTTATACCCTGCATAATTTCATTAACATCATGAACTCTTAAAATTTGAACACCTTGGGTCATCATATAAATTGTGGAAGCCACTGTACCCCCAATCCTTAATTTACTGTCATTATTTTTAGATATATCTTTAATAAACCTTTTTCTTGAGTTTCCAACAAGTATAGGAAAACCGAGTGAATGAAAAATGGAAATGTTCTTTATTAAACTCATATTATGTTTCAAATTTTTTCCAAAACCTATTCCGGGATCAAGGATTATTTTATTATGATTTATTCCAATTGATCTTAAAAATTTTAATTTTTTCTCAAAAAAATCATAAATATCCAACAATTCATTTTTGTAAAAAGGATTATTTTGCATATTCTCAGGACGGCCTTTGGAATGCTGTAATACAAACGGAGTATTATTAAGCTTTAATACATTTATAGTTTCTGGGTCATATTCCAAACCTGATACATCATTGATCAACTTTACTCCAAGTTGAATTCCTTTTTTCATTATATTTGATTTTCTTGTATCTAGAGAAATTGGTATTTTTTTGCTCAATATTTTTAAAATTTTGTTTATTCTACTCCATTCTAACTTTTCATTTATAGGTTTAGATCCTGGTCTAGTAGACTCTCCTCCAATATCAACTAAGTTTGCACCTGAGCTAAATAAATTTATAGCTTGTTTAATAGCTTTATCTTTTTTATTAAATTTTCCTCCATCTGAAAAACTGTCAGGTGTCAAATTTAACACTCCTAACAAATTTGGAATTAAGTTAAATTTTAAATTACAAAAACCTTTTTTTTTTGAAGTAATTTTCTTTAAATCAGAATTAATTTTTTTTTTTAATAAATGTGATAATTTATTAGTTTGATTAACAAATACTATTTTTTTTGATTTTCTTGTAATTATCTCAATTTGATTAAAAGAAATTTCTTTAATACCATGAAGTGGTAATGATTTATTCTTTTCGACAAGATTTTTAGACTTAGCACCATAATAGAAATTACACACTCTTGTGTAATATCTTGTCATCTATAAGTTTAGTGAACTATCTTTGGTTTAAGTCCTAATGAACTTAGTGCAGAACCCTTGTCGTTATCCTCAACCTTAATGTCTTCTTTATCTTTTGGATAAACATTTTTATTTATCAAATTTTCTATTTCCTCTCCTGATAGAGTTTCATAAGTTAAAAGCGCTTTAGCCAATTTGTGCAAATCGTCAATTTTTTCAGTTAGTACTTTTCTTGCTCTTTCATAACCTTTATCAACTATTTTTCTTATTTCAGAATCAACTTTTTGTGCTGTTTCCTCTGACATATTTTGTTGTCTTGCAACTGATCTACCTAAAAAAACTTCTTCCTCGTTCTCTCCATATGCAACTGGTCCAAGTTCTTTGCTTAATCCTGCTCTCATGACCATTGCTCTAGCTCTTTTAGTTGCTTGTTCGATGTCACTCGATGCTCCAGTAGTAACTTTATCTTCACCAAATATTATTTCTTCAGCAACCCTTCCACCCATTGCAATAGCAAGTTGGGCATGTAATTGCTCTCGTGTTTGTGATAATTCATCTCTTTCAGGTAATTGCATAACCATACCAAGAGCTCTTCCCCTTGGAATAATAGTAGCTTTATGAATTGGATAGGCTGCACTCTCATTAATAGTTACAATTGCATGTCCAGCCTCATGATAAGCTGTCAAAGTTTTCTCCTCTTCGGTCATTACCATTGATCTTCTTTCAGAACCCATCATTACTTTATCTTTTGCTTCTTCAAATTCTGCTAAAGTAACAATTCGTTTATTTTTTCTAGCAGCTAACAAAGCAGCTTCGTTTACAAGATTAGCTAAATCTGCGCCTGAAAAACCTGGTGTCCCTCTTGCAACTGTTCTTAAATTAACATCTGGCGCCATCTTAATTTTCTTAACATGAACTTTGAGAATTTTTTCTCTTCCAATTATGTCCGGATTAGAGACAACTACTTGTCTATCAAATCTACCTGGTCTTAATAATGCAGGATCCAAAACATCAGGTCTATTAGTTGCAGCAATTATAATAACTCCTTCGTTAGTATCGAAACCATCCATTTCAACTAATAATTGGTTTAATGTTTGTTCTCTCTCATCATTGCCTCCTCCTAAGCCAGCACCACGACTTCTTCCAACAGCATCAATCTCGTCAATAAAGATTATACATGGAGAATTTTTCTTTCCCTGTTCAAACATATCTCTTACTCTTGATGCACCAACACCAACAAACATCTCAACAAAATCTGAACCTGAAATAGTAAAAAAAGGAACTGCTGCTTCACCTGCAATCGCTCTTGCTAAAAGAGTTTTTCCCGTACCAGGAGGTCCAACTAATAATGCACCTCTTGGTATTTTACCTCCAAGTCTACTGAATTTTTTTGGATCTTTTAAAAACTCTACAATCTCCTCAACTTCCTCTTTAGCTTCCTCTACCCCTGCAACATCATTAAATGTAACTTTCCCTTTAAGCTCATTCATCATTTTTGCTTTTGATTTTCCAAACCCCATTGCTCCGCCTCTTCCACCTTGCATTTGTCTCATAAAGAAAATCCAAACTGCAATTAATAGCAGCATAGGGAACCACGAAAGTAATACACCAAATAAAGATGGCATTTTTTCTTCTAAAGGAGCAGCTGAAATACTCACTCCTTTTTCAGATAATTTTTCAATTAGGTTTGGGTCGTTAGGAGAATAAGTAGAGAATGAATTACCGTTAGAGTAAACACCCTTAATATTTTTACCTTGAATCTCAACCTTTACAACTTCTCCATTCTCAACAGATTTTAAAAAATCAGAAAAAATTATTTGATTGCCTCCTCTGGGATTTGATTGAGGGCTTTTGAACATATTGTATAGACCAATAGTTAAAAAAACTATTATTCCCCACATTGCAAGATTTTTTAAATTCATAGTTATAAAATAAGAATTATTATGAATTAAACAAGTGACAAAATATCAATTAAAATATTATATTTAGTGCTCTTTTAGAACTATGATTGACTTGTTCACCTTATAGATTATACAATTTCCGAGTGTAAGTCTAAGAGAAATTCTAGTCTCTCCTTTTAATTTATGTATAATGTTGTCAACTTTCTTTCCTCTAACAGAATAATATTTGTTACCAACTAATTTGATTACTTCTGATAACGATCTAAAAGTTACTTCATGAGGTTGATTAAAAAAATCCTCATTTAAAATAACTTTAGTTCTATCTTTATCAATATATGAATTATCTTGTAAATTTTTTGCAACATAAAATTTTATAGTTTCATTAGAATCTTTTAAATTTTTAATTGTTATCAGAAATTTATTCTTATCTAGACCATCGTTCTGAAGATGTTTTATTAACTTTCTTATCCTTACTCTTTTAAATTTATTATCCTCATTAGAGGGATCCTCGATATAAGATTTAAAAACATTAGTAGTAACATAATTTAAATGTTTTTTTTCAAAACTTAAAAGTGGTCTAACTATATTTACTTCATCTCTGAGAGTTTTTTTTTTACTAAAAGAAACTAAACCGTTAAGTCCACTTCCTCGAGAAAGTCTAATAAAAAAATTTTCATACAGGTCATCTACATGATGGCCTGTTAAAATATTTTTAATATTTAATTTTTTTGCTTGATCAATTAAGAGGTTGTATCTTTTATTTCTAGCTAGTGACTGGATATTGCTAATTGGTTTTTTTCCATACCACTTTAAAATAATTGAATTTATGCCATACTTTTTTAATAGTTTTTTTACTGATTGCGCTTCAAATGAAGAATTTTTTCTTAATCTATGATCAATGATAAAATAATAAACATTTAGTGATTTTTTAATTGAATAAATTTTAGTTAAAAAGGATAAGGCAAGGCTGTCGGAACCACCAGAAACTCCAACAACAAAATCTTGATTTAAACCAATAATATTCTCAAATTTCTTATAAACTTGAAGTATTCTTTTATCTCTTAAATTGTTTATTAAATTTTTATGAGTCTTGTTTGATACATTCAAATTTTTTGGACTCATATATTGCTTTTTTAATTACAGATTGATTTGCATTAGGATATTGAATTTGCACACCAGTTATCATTTTACAACCTTGATCTTTCTCACCTATTTGCACCATGGAGACACCTAATTTTAATAAATTTATTGGTGCCTTTTTACCTTTTGGATATTTTTGATATCCCTCTAAATACGCAGTTGCAGCATCAGTATATAATTGCCTTATTCGAAATGTTTCTGCATACCAATACTGTGCACTTCCTGCTAATTCATGATCAGCATTAGATAAAACAAATTCTCTAAGGGCTATCTCAGCTGTACTGTAGTCACCAACTTTTAAAAAACTAGTTGCAAATTCATATTGTTTTTCTGGTGAAACATCCTGAGGTAATATTTTCTCATCTGATTGAAATGTTTCTGTTACAATTGACGCAGTAGTTTCTACAGATTGAATTTGCTGGGAAGTATCTGAGGTCTCGGTATCTTTATATGAAATCGATCCAAGATCTTGTGGCTGAGAACTTCCGGGAAGAACTTTATTTTCATCAGTTTTAGGCTTTGAGCTTAATTTAGGTGAACTATCACCTACTATATCTGAAGTAAGTGATGACTCTATGTCTTGAAATCTTACTTGATTGTCAGCTTGAATTTTTGACAATCGATTAGAAAGTTTATCCAATTTAAAATTTATTTCTTCAAATTTATTTGTTAATTCTCTAAACTGACCCTCGATTTCAGACAACTTAAGTAAATGTCTTGTAAGAACATCCTCTGAATTTGGATCTATATCTAATTCTGAGCTATTAGTTGATGTATTTTCTATCTCAATTGATCCAGAGTAAACTGCTCTCTCAAGAGTTTTTAGGTCATTTTTTATAATTTCTAAAGTTTCATAGATATTATGATTATCTGCAAAGGAGTTACTAATTATGACAAGATTAAAAACAAAAATAATCTTTAATACGATTAATTTAAAAAACAATCTCATTAACATAACACTTTATGATTATAAAAATGGCAAAAAAAAGACCCCAAAACCACTAATGTAGTTGGGGTCTTTAAAATAAAGTTTTTAATTTGCTTTAACAGTAACTGATCTTCTATTTTTTGACCAAGACAATGGATTTGAACCAGAGTCAACTGGTCTTTCTTTTCCATAACTTAATACTGTAATTCTGTCAGAAGATATTCCGTAAGTCATTAGATAATCTTTAGCTGCATTTGCTCTTCTCTCTCCAAGCGCTAAGTTATATTCTCTAGTTCCTCTTTCATCTGCATGACCTTCAAGTACTACATTAATACCTGAATTCTTTCTTAACCATGCAGCTTGTGCTCTTAAAGTTTCCCTAGAAGCAGTAGTTAAAATTGACTCATTTGTTGCAAAGAAAACTCTGTCTGGAACTCCCTCAGCTAGATATTTAACTGTATCAGTTCCCGTATAAACATCACCTTGCATTGAACCCTTAATATCAGTTGCAATTTCTTTTTTGGTTGCACATGCTGATAAAACTAAACATGCTGTTAATACTAGAAGTGTGTTTTTAAAAATTTTGCTCAATATCATTAAATTGCTCCTTGCTGCTAATTTCAAAGTGTTACTTTTTCACAACTAATTAGAGGTTTCAAGTCTAAAAATCAAGTAATTTCAATAATTCTTTAGTTAAATATATATTAATTGCTTAATAAAGATGACCATGATGGGTCAGATGCATCAGTGGGTGTCTTTATTTTGCGCTCATTATAACCAGTTAAATCAATAGACCACAACTTTGCAGTAAACCCTTCCCCTTTATCGTTGGTTTTTGTTTCTCTATAAAAAATTAAAACTCTTCCATTTGGTGACCATGAGGGGGCCTCTTGATAGTAATTTTCAGTTAACAGTCTCTCACCTTTTCCATCTGTTCTCATGACACCAATATAAAACTTACCCTTATGTAATTTGGTAAATGCAATTAAATCTCCCCTTGGGGACCAAACTGGAGTTCCATATAGCCCATTTCCAAATGAAATTCTTTTTACATCACTGCCGTCACTTTTCATTATATAAATCTGTTGATAGCCACTTCTGTCAGAGTTGAATGTTATATATTTTCCATCAGGCGAATAAGATGGTGAGGTATCGATAGACGGATGATTTGTAATTCTCTCTACAATTCTATTCTCTAAGTCCATAGTGTAAATATCAGATTTACCGTCTTTTGCAAAACTCATGATAATTTTCTTTCCGTCTGGAGAAAATCTTGGTGCAAATGTCATACCAGGAAAATCTCCCACGACCTCCTGTGTTCCTGTCTCAATATCTAATAGGTAAACTCTTGGAAGATTTTTAAAGTAGGATAAATATGTAACCATTTGGCTAGTTGGATTAAATCTTGGAGTGAGTACTAATTCATTTCCTAAGGTTAAAAATTTATTATTGAAGCCGTCTTGGTCCATAATCGCTAATTTTTTTAATCTTTGTGTCTTTGGACCTTCTTCAGCAACATAAATAATTCTGGTGTCAAAGTATCCTTTTTCTCCAGTCAATCTCTCATAAACTTTATCAGAAATGATATGACCTACTCTTCGCCAATTAGTTGGAACTGTAGTGAATGCTAAAGCCATCATCTCTTTAGCGGCAAGTACATCCCATAATCTAAACTCAACTCTTAATTTGTCATCCATAAAATTTACTTTACCTGTTATAAGTGCTTGTGCTTTTATTAAATTCCAATCTTCAAATCTTGGTTTTAGATTGGCAATGTCAGGAGCTTGTAAAAATGCTTCTTTACTTAAAGGATTAAATAATCCTGATGTACTCAAATTATTTTCTACGATAGTTGAGATTTCTTCTCCAATATTTTCTTTTTTTAAAACTTTTTGAAAACTTTTTCTTGATTCTTCATCAATAGATAAAGGTGAGACTGCTAATGGAAGAGGATCAAGATTACCTCGAGTAATATCAACCTCAATTAACGCGTGTGAGTTGATCGGGATTAAAATTAAAAATAAAGTAATAATTTTTTTAATCATATTAATATTTATACTAACCTTCTAGCATCTCTCTTGCATCAAAATTTAATTGTAATTCCTTCCATCTCTCGTAACCTGTTGTTGGAACTCTTAAAGGCTGACATAACCTTACAGCCCTTAAAGCACTTTCTGCTAAAACTTTGTAAAAACCTTGTCCTGGTTTATTCATCCTTGCATGATCTAAGATTTCAGTTTTTGTTACTGATCCGTCAGGTTTTAATTTTAATTTAATTCTTACTAGCAAGTTTTCGTTATAAGGTAAGCCTAATGGAATACTCCAACATCCAAAAATTTGTGCTTTAAGTGCATCTTCTTCACTTAATGTAAGTCCAGTGTTTTCAATATTTCTCTCCTGGTCTTGAGTAATATCATTATTTTTTTTAATTACTTCAGCAGTTTCTTCTTTAGATTTATCAATTAATGCAGCAATATTATTTGGATCAAATAAATCTTTTTTTTCAAATTCTGAAACCTGTTTCACTTCTTTATCAACTTTTTCTGGATTTTGCTTATTTTCTTCTATTGTTTTAATTTTTTTTACAGTTTTATCTGGAAGAGGAATTGCCTCAGGTGTTTGATTTTCAATTTTTTTATTTTTTTGATCTGGAGAAACTACAGTTTTAGTTTTTGTTTTTTTTACTTTTTTTGGTGGAGCCTGTTCAGAAACCAGTTTTTCTTTTTCCTTAACTTTCTCTATAATTTTTTTTGCTTTTGGGGCAAAAGGAACATTTGTTTTTTCAGATATCTGAATTAATTCAACTGAAACAATAGGAGGGATATCTAAAGGTTTTTTTGTTAAAAAAGGGAGGCTCATAGCTGTAACAACAATTAATAGTACATGGAAAACAGAAGAGATAATTATACTTCTATTCAATTTATCTACCTCTGTTTGTAAGGTTCTGATATTAACGCTACCTTTGTAAAACCAGATCCAGAAAGTAGTCCCATTATTTCAAGCACTCTTCCATAATTTATAGTTTTGTCGCCTCTTACATAAATTCTCGTATCAGTTCTATTTTTTGAAACTGCCAAGACCTTTGCGATAATATTGTTATACTCAACTTTAGACTCTTGGATGAATATCTCCCCTTTTGCATTTATAGATAATGTTAATGGTTCAGTTTCTTCAGGAAGAGAGTCTGCAGAGCTTTCTGGTAAATCTACTTGAACACCGACAGTTAATAAAGGTGCAGTTACCATAAAAATAATCAATAATACTAACATTACATCCACAAATGGAGTAACATTGATTTCACTCATGGGTTCTTTTGAAGAACGATTTAATCTAAACGCCATTTAAATTATAGTTAAAAACCTTTTTGAAAAATTTTCTAATTTTTCAGAATATTTTTTGGAGTCGTTATTAAATTTATTGTAAGCTACAACTGCAGGTATTGCTGCTAATAAACCTAATGCAGTTGCAAATAATGCTTCGGCTATTCCTGGTGCTACTATTGCAAGACTAGTATTTCTTGAAATTGCAATTGATTGAAAAGAATTCATAATTCCCCAGACTGTTCCAAATAAACCTATAAAAGGTGCAGTTGAACCAACTGTAGCTAAAAAAGTAAATCCTTTATCAATTTTTGCCATTTGTTTCTCAATTCCACTTTCTAAAAGCGCACTCGTCCTTTCACTTAAATTATTTCTTGTTTTTTTCTTCAACAAACCCTCCATAGCATTTTGAAAAACTAACGCCATAGGATCTTCAAGTTTAGATGGTAAACTATTGTATAAATTTTCGGCAGACTTAGAATTCCAAAATTTTTCTTCAAATTCTTCAGAAGATTTATTTATTTTTTTAAATAATCTAAATTTATCTATAATTACTGCCCAAGAGTATACTGAGCATAATATCAAAATAATCATTACTGATTTTACAATTATGTCAGCTCTTAAAAATAAGCTAAATAAAGAAAAATCTGTGTTGGTGCCTAGTTCTACAGCTTTTGCTGTTATGTCTGCTTCCATAATTACTCTTCACACTTAAATGTGTCATGAATTTGACTTGAATTACACTGTTATTACTATTCTTTCTTATATGTCTCAAAGAAATAACTAGCTATTAGAATAGCATCTGCCTTATTAGAATCCTTTTTTCTTGATAGATGAGATGAATAATATGGAAAAATTTCAATTGCCCTTGTTCTACTTGCGTCTTTTTCAGAATTAATCAAATTAAAATATTTCTTCCATTTTGCAGGTCGAACAAAGTAAACAGAAAGTTGCATAGCGCTACAAATTCCTTTGAGAATTCCAAAAGATTGACCAAAATTGAACATGCTAGTAACTCCTTGACCTGGCATTGCTGTAACATGCTCTATAACTACTTTTATATTTTTTTTATCTATATTTTTTATTTTCTCTGAAATTTCGTTAAAAATCTGAGATCCATTTACTTGCTTTTTATTCTTTTTACCTTCAATCATGGTTGGCATCTCTACCACATCTTTTATTGCTCCATCTTTAAAGAAACAAATTGACCCTGATATTCCTGGATCAATTCCTATTATAAGCATCAATTAACCTCTAAATTTACATTTGAAAAAACATTTTGTACATCCTCATCATCTTCTAAAGTTTCTAGAAATTCTGTTACTTCATCTTTTTTCTCATTATTAATATCTACACTGTTTAGAGGAATCCATTCGATCTCTGTTGAAATAAAATTTGCTATTGTTTTTTCTAAATTTTTTTTAACATTATAAATTTCACTAACAGGACAATGAATTTCATGAAAATCACTATGAGATATGCACTCATCAGCTCCAGCATCAATTGCTAATTCCAAAATATTGTCCTCAGAGATTTCTTTTTTATCAATCTTAATGATTCCCAATTGTTTAAAATTATGAGAGGCAGATCCCTGTGTTCCTAAACTCCCTCCATTTTTTTGAAAAATTGTTCTTATGTTAGATGCTGTTCTATTTTTATTATCTGTCAAAGTCTCCACTATAACAGCAATTTTATCGGGTCCAAATCCCTCATATCTTAAATTCTCAAAATTGGATCCATTTGTTGCAGAAGATTTATCAATTGCTCTCTCAATATTGTCCTTTGGCATATTGGCAGATCTTGCGGCTTGAATAGCAGATCTCAATCTAGGATTCATTGCAGGGTCTTTATCACCAAGTTTTGCAGCAACTGTAATTTCTTTTGATAATTTTGAAAAAATTTTTGAACGCTGTTTATCTGCTTTACCTTTTTTATGCTTTATTCCAGCCCAGTGAGAGTGTCCTGCCATAAATTTTTATTTAATTTTTGAAAAAATTTCCATAAATATAGCTCTGAATATTATTTGCTAAGCCAGTTTCTATATTACATTCAACCATAACACCACTCAAAGTAGCATCACCAATAGCTGGAAAATGTTTAGTGGAGTTTTTTTTTAAAAATCTATTTAATGAATTTTCTTTATTCATGCCAATGACTGAATCATAGTCGCCACACATACCAGCATCTGTTTGATATCCTGTGCCATTATTTAAAATTCTTGCATCATTAGTTGGAATATGGGTGTGAGTTCCTACTACAAGCGTAGCTTTGCCATCAAAAAAATGGCCAATCGCATTTTTTTCACTTGTAATCTCACCATGAAAATCAACAACAAGTATGTCGTAATCTTCTGTTAATGTATTCTCATTTAAGAATTTCTTTGAAGCTTGAAAAACATCTTCGCACTTTTTCATAAATATATTTCCCATCAAATTCAAAACACCAATTTTTATATTGTCATTTGTTTTATAAATATTAAATCCTTTTCCTGGCGCAGGTTCAAAAAGATTTTTAGGACGTAATAATCTTTCTTCTTTCTCAATATACTCCATAATTTCTTTTTGGTCCCAAACATGATTTCCTGTTGTGATAACATTTACTCCACAATTAAAAAAATCTTTACATATTTCCTTTGTTAGACCCACCCCTTGTGAGGCAGCATTTTCAGCATTAACAATTACAAAATCGATATTTTTTGATTTAATTTCGCTTAAGAGATTGTTAGTCAACTTTGAACAACCAGCAATACCTACTACATCGCCCAAAAATAATATTTTCATTAAATAATCTCTTTCTCAGTTATAATTATATCTAATTTCTTATCATGTTTGTTAACAGGTATGGTTTTTAATTTTTGAAAAGAAAAAGCAAGACCAACTTTTACTACTTTTTTAATCTTTGATATCTTTTGAATGTAACGGTCATAAAAACCGCCTCCATAACCTAATCTATTTAATTTTTTATCAAATGCCACCAAAGGAACAAATAAGATATCAGGGTAAACTCTATTTTTGGTCTCTGGTTCTGGGATACCATATTTATTTATTAACAAAGGATCATTTTTATACCATTTATAAAATTCCATTTGACTTTTTTTTTTAATTTTTGGGAGCGAAATTTTAGAACCTCTTTTAGAAAAATAATTTAAAATTTCTAAATCGTTAATCTCATAGTTTGATGGATAGTATCCACCTATAATTTTCAAATTATAATTTTTTTTTTTAAGATATAAATAAATATTGCTTGGATTTATATGAATTGATTTTTTTGACTTACTTTTTCTTAATTTTAATACTTTATCTCTTAACTTTAATTTAATCACAAATTTATTTGGATAGATTATCTATTTTTGTCTTTTTTACAAAATTTGATATTTGATCGGCTGCTTCGTCAATTAACTGCTCATATTTTTTTTGATTATTTTCAATCTCAATTTTAAAATCTTCATGATTTAAATTAAGTTTTTTTATCTCGTCCTCTTTATTATCTCGATATTCATAAATTAAAGATTTAAGTTCTTTAAATTTATTTGACAAATCTTTGAATTCATTTTTTCTTTGCTCGACCTTCTTTTTAGTCTCATAATATTCGTCCATTATTTTCACTGCTGTAATTAATAGAAGTTTATTTTCACCTAGATTGCCTAAATCATTTTTTAAATTATTAAACTTTTGACTAATTTGGATTAGTAATTCCTCTAAGTGTTCTTCTTGTCCATCATCACAGGACAATATAAATTCTTTATTATTAAATTTAATAGTTACATTTGCCATTTATCAATTTCTTCCAATAAAGTATCTGTTTCTTGATTTAATTCATCAATTTTTTCAGAAAATTCGATTTGTTTTCTTTCTTCTTGTTTTTCTTTATTTTTAATTTCCTCTAATTTCTTCGAAAGCGAGCCATGCTCCTCTAGAAGTTCTTTATATTTAATTTCTAACTCATTTTTTTCAATTTCTAATTGATTTTTTTGCTTACTTAAATTTTCAATATTATTTTGTAATTTTGGATTGGTTAGGTCTAAATTTTTTAATTCATCTAAAACTGAAATTAATTTTTTTTCTTTTTCGTTTATAGAATTCATATATATAGATATAGTATAAAATAGAATCTTCTTAGTCTAGTCAGGATAAATTTGAACAAACAACATAATGATTTAGCAAATTGCATCAGATTTTTATCAATAGATGCGGTTCAAAAAGCTAATTCTGGACACCCAGGCATGCCAATGGGTATGGCGGATGTTGTAACTGTACTTTTTAAGAATTTTTTAAGATTTAATCCAAAAAATCCAAATTGGATGAATAGAGATAGATTCGTTTTGTCTGCAGGTCATGGATCGATGCTTTTATACTCTTTGCTGTTTTTAACTGGATATAAGAGTATTTCATTAAATAGTATAAAAAATTTCAGGCAGCTAAACTCAATATGTGCTGGTCATCCTGAATACCATCCAAATTCAGGTATTGAAACAACAACAGGACCTCTTGGACAAGGAATAGCAAACGCAGTGGGATTTGCAATCGCAGAAGAAATTTTAAAAAAAAAATTAGGAAATCATTTAATTAATCACAAAACTTATGTTTTGGCTGGAGATGGGTGTTTAATGGAAGGAATAAGTCATGAGGCAATGAGTTTAGCAGGACATTTGAAGCTTAAAAATTTAGTAATGCTTTTTGATAACAATTCAATTTCAATTGACGGTCCAACTGATCTTGCTGTTTCAGATAATTTTAAAAAAAGATTTGAGGGTTATGGTTGGGATTATATTTTAATAAATGGACATAATGAAAAAGAAATATTTAAAGCATTAAAAAATGTTCAAAAAGCAAAAAAACCAACTGTTATTTCTTGTAAAACAAAAATTGGATATGGTTCCCCAAATAAATCAGGTAAAGCTTCCTCCCATGGGAGTCCTTTGGGTTTAGAGGAGATTGAACTTGTTAAAAAAGCCCTAAATTGGAACAATAAACCTTTTAATATTCCGAATAAAATTTTGAAAGAGTGGAGAAAAATTGGTCAAAGATGTGTAACTCAAGAAAAAAAATGGATTAAGATATTTAACAAAAACAAAACAAAATTTAAAAATTTAAAAAAAAATAATTTTATAAGTATTTTAAAAAGAGAAAAAAGAAATGCGATTTTGGAGCCTAAAAGTTTGGCTACAAGAAAATGTTCTGAGATGACACTTAATGCATTAACAAACCAAAATCATAACTTAATTGGTGGCTCTGCTGATTTAGCAGGATCTAACAATACAAAAACAAAACATCAAAAAATAATTAAGCCTGGAGATTTTAGCGGAGATTATATTCACTACGGAGTAAGAGAACATGGAATGAGTGGAATAATGAATGGTATTGCACTCTATGGAAATTTAATTCCATATGGTGGAACTTTTTTAATTTTTTCCGATTATTGTAAACCTTCAATTAGGTTATCTGCGTTGATGCAAAAAAGAGTGATATATGTAATGACACATGACTCTATAGGACTTGGAGAGGATGGGCCAACCCACCAGCCAATTGAGCAGCTCTCAGGTTTACGATCAATTCCAAATTTAAATGTTTTTAGGCCAGCAGATAGAGTTGAAACAATTGAATGTTGGGAACATGCTTTAAAAAGTTCTAAAACACCAAGTATTATATCTTTAACAAGACAAAGCCTAAATCCTATAAGAAAATCATTTACAAATATAAATAAATGTTCCCTAGGAGCCTATGAGGTTTTGAGAACTAATAAAAAAATTAATTTAACAATATTTGCAAGCGGTTCAGAGGTTAATTTGGCGATCGAAACTAGTCATAAATTAGCCAAAGATAAAATATACTGTAAAGTTATATCAATGCCATCTATGGAGCTTTTTGATCAACAATCAAAATTATATAAAAATAAAATTTTGAACGAAACTAAATTTAAAATTTCTATAGAAGCTGGATCAAGCGATTGTTGGAAAAAATATGTAGGAAGTTCAGGTCTAACATTTGGAATTAATGAATTTGGCAAGAGTGCACCCTACAAAGATATTTTTAAACACTTTGGACTAACATTTTCAAATATTGCCAGTAAAACCAAAAAAATGATAGGAGATTAAGTATGGCAATTAAAATTGGAATTAACGGAATGGGTAGAATTGGTCGAATGATTGTCAGATCAATTTTTGAAAATCAAAATAAAAATTTAAAGATTCAGCATATCAATAACAGATCAAATTCAGAAGCTACAGGTAAATTAATTAGATACGATTCTATCCATGGAAAATTTGATTCTGATATTAAATTTGATGAAAATAATTTGATTATAAATAAACAAAAAATTTCATTTTCTCAAGAGCCTAAGATCGAAAAAATAAATTGGAAAAAGTATGATGTTGAATATGTTTTAGAATGTACAGGTAAGTTTAACTCGAGAGAAAAACTTGAAACTCATATTAAAAATGGTGCAAAAAAAGTGATTGTATCTGCTCCATGCAAAAATGCAGATAAAACAATAGTTTTTGGTGTTAACGAAAACACCTTAACTAAAAAAGATAAAATAATCTCAGCTGCCTCATGTACTACGAATTGTTTGGCACCAGTTGTAGATGTCATTCACAAAAAATTTGAAATTGAAAAAGGTTTTATGACCACGATTCATTCATTTACTAGTGACCAAAGAATTTTGGACAATTCTCATAAAGATCCAAGAAGAGCGCGATCTGCAAGCCAGTCAATTGTTCCTACATCAACTGGGGCATCAAAAGCAATTGGTGAAATAATTCCAAGTTTGAAAGGAAAATTAGAAGGTATAGCGATGAGAGTGCCTACACCAAATGTTTCTCTAGTAGAATTAGTTTTTTGTACAAAAAAAGAAATTAACATAAAAAATATAAATAGTGAATTTGAATTAGCTTCAAAAAGAGAATTAAAAAAAATTTTAGAAGTTACGTATGAAAAATTAGTTTCTGTTGATTTCAATCATCATTCAGCCTCTGCAATCGTTGATGCAACTTTAACAAGTGTGGTTGGAGCAAATATGGGTAAAATTTCAGCTTGGTATGACAACGAATGGGGTTTTTCTAACAGAATGTGTGATATTGCTGAAAATTTGCATAAAATCTCTTAATGAGAAGTATTAAAAACGAAAAAAATCTTTATGGTAAAAAAATATTACTAAGATTAGATTTAAATGTTCCTATAGTAAATGGGAAAATAAGTGACACAACTAGAATAGATAAAATTCTACCTACTTTAAATTTTCTTAATAAACAAAAAGCTAAAATTATTATTTTATCACATGTGGGTAGGCCAAAAGGTAAGGCTATAAAAGAACTTTCATTAAAACCAATTTGTGAAAATTTAGAGGAACAATTAGGTTTAAATGTGAAATTAATTACACAAAATATAAATGAAATTAAAAATAAGGATTTCTTTAATAATTTTGATGAGGAAATCTTAATGTTAGAAAACATTAGATTTTACGCAGAAGAAGAAAAAAATGATAATAAGTTTGCAGAGCACCTAGCAAGTTTTGGTGATATTTATGTTAATGATGCTTTCTCTTGCTCTCATCGTTCACATGCCTCAATTGTTGAAATATCAAAATTCTTACCTTCATTTTCTGGATTACAAATAGATCTAGAAATTGATGCCCTTACTAAAATTACCTCTGAAATTACAAAACCAATATCCTGTATAATTGGAGGATCCAAAATTTCTACCAAAATTGATATTATAAAAAATTTAATACCTAAATTTGATAATATTATTATTGTTGGAGCTATGGCTAATAATTTTATTGAGCACTTTGGTCACAATATTGGAAAATCTATTAAAGAAAAAAACTGCGACCCAATCATTGAAGAAATTATTTCACTTTCGAAAAAAGAAAAATGTGAAATAAGTTATCCAGAAGATGTGCTTGTATCTAAAGACCTAAATGGATCATACAAAAAAAGAAAATTAAATGAAATTTTGAATGATGAAATGATTTTAGACATTGGACCAAAAACTATTAATAAAATAACAGATATTATTAATTCTAGTAAGACCATATTATGGAATGGACCTGCTGGATATTTTGAAAACCCTAACTTTGCAAACGGCAGCATTGAAATAGCAAAAACAATAATTAAAAATAATAAATCAGACAAAATTTTTTCAGTTGTTGGTGGAGGAGATACGGTCTCATTATTGAACAGTATAAAAGCAGTTGATGGTTTCAACTTTGTTTCAACTGCAGGTGGAGCTTTTTTAGAATATCTTGAAGGTAAAAAGCTTCCTGGTATAACTGCGTTAAATCAATAAATGTCAGAACTAAATAAAATTGCACTAAAAATAATTTCTAACGGGAAAGGTATACTTGCTGCAGATGAAAGCAATGGTACTATGACCAAAAGGCTTACATCAGTAAATGTAAAGTCAACTCCTGAAAATAGACTATTGTTCAGGGAAATTCTTTTCTCATCTGAATGCATGAAAGAATGTGTTGGAGGAGTCATTCTTTATGATGAAACAATAAACCAAACTACGAGTTTTGGAAAATCAATCCCTGACCTAATTTCAGCTTCGGGCGCTGTGCCAGGAATTAAAGTTGATACAGGTGCTAAAGAATTAGCAAACTCTCCTCTTGAAAAAATTACTGAGGGTTTAGACGGCCTCAGAGAAAGATTAAAAAAATATTATGAACTTGGAGCAAGATTTACAAAATGGAGGGGAGTTTATTCTATTAGTAATACACACCCAACCAAGCTAGCAATAAATAGTAATGCTCATGCACTAGCGAGATACTCCGCCCTAGTTCAAGAAAGTGGTATGGTTCCAATAGTAGAGCCTGAATTATTAATGGATGGAGAACATACTGCAGATGTCTGTTTAAGTAAAACATCGGAGGTTATAAAAAAATGTTTTGAAGAACTAATCTTACATAAAGTTGATCTATCAGGAATTATTTTAAAACCAAATATGATATTGCCTGGCACTCAATCAAAAGAAAAAATATCTAGTGAAGAGGTTTCAAACAAAACACTTGAGTGTCTTAAAAATTCAGTACCTAATGATGTGCCTGGAATAGCCTTTTTATCAGGAGGTCAGTCTGAGTTAAAAGCTACAGAAAATTTAAATTTAATAAATAAAAAAAACAATACTAATTTTATTATGACATACTCATA
This sequence comes from uncultured Pelagibacteraceae bacterium, assembly GCA_902601785.1. GTDB lineage: Bacteria > Pseudomonadota > Alphaproteobacteria > Pelagibacterales > Pelagibacteraceae > Pelagibacter. The sequence goes on from CACKOH010000007.1 coordinate 32,577, forward strand.
CGGAAGAGCTCTTCAGCAAAGTGCTCTTAAAGTATGGTCTAAAAATATAAAAGAAATTGAGGAAACTCAAAAAATTTTTAATCACAGAGCTAAAATGTGTACATTGGCTGCTCAAGGTAAATGGGTTAGCGAACTTGAGAGCAAATAAAAAGAAATTTATTTATCTTATTTCCCCAAACAAAATATATAAAAAATTCTTCAAGGATCTTCAAAAAGTACTGGAATCAGGAAAAGTATACTTTTTTCAATTGAGACTCAAAAAATATTCCTTCAAAAATAAAATCTCTATTGGACAAAAAGTTAAAAATATCTGTAAAAAAAATAATGTAAAATTTTTAATAAATGATGATCCAATACTTGCAATAAAATTGGGTGCCGATGGTTGTCATTTAGGTCAAAAAGATATGAATATAATAGAAGCTAGGAGGATAATTGGCAAAAAAATTATAGGTATTACCTGCCATAATTCTATAATCTTAGCAAAAAAAGCTATTAAAGCTAAAGCAAGTTATTTAGCTTTTGGAGCTTTTTATTCCTCACAAACTAAAAAAACTAATCATGTAGCAAAATTCAAAATTTTAAATAAGATAAAAAAAATTTCCAAAACTCCAATTGTAGCTATTGGAGGTATTAATTCTGAAAACTATAAAAATCTGTTATTGAACAATGCAAATTTTTTAGCTATCTCAGGCTACGTATGGAATAATAAAAAATATAAACCCATAGAGGCAATAGAAAGATTAAAATGAAAATTAATGCTGGTGAGATTAGAGTTGGAATGCTTTTAGAGTATAAGAATGATTTATGGCAAGTTTTAAAAACTCAACATGTTAAACCAGGTAAAGGTGGTGCCTTTGTACAAGTTGAAATGAAAAGTGTAGGAAAAAATACAAAGTTAAATGAAAGATTTAGATCAAATGAAACTGTTGACAAGGCTTCTTTAGAGGAAACAAAATTTAATTATCTTTATGAGGATGAAAGTTATTATTTTTTTATGGACCCTAAAAGCTTTGAACAAATAGAAATTAAAAAAAACTTGGTTGGAAATCAAGGGAAACTTTTATCTGAAAATCTTGAAGTTTCTGTTAATTTTTATAATGAAAATCCAATTTCGGTTGAATTACCTAACCAAGTAAAGTGTAAAATAGATACAACCGATGCAGCTTTAAAGGGACAAACAGTTTCGTCATCATACAAACCTGCAACTCTTGATAATGGATTAAATATTCAAGTACCTCCATTTATCGAGTCAGGTGATGAGATAATAGTTGATACAAGAAATTTAGAATACATAAAAAAAATTTAAAATATGATTTCAATATCCTCTAACCTTAATATTATGATAAAGACTGCAGAGAAAGCATCTAAGACTGTTATAAGAGATTTTGGGGAAATTGAAAAATTGCAAGCTTCCAAGAAAGGTCCTAGGGATTTTGTCACTAAAACAGATAAACGTGTTGAAAATATTATTATTGAAGAACTTAGTAAAACAAAAAAAAATTACTCTTTCCTTTCGGAAGAAATCGGAAAAATTAAAAATAAAGATGAAGATAATATATGGATTATCGACCCAATTGATGGCACAACAAACTTTCTACATGGTATCCCTCATTTTGCAATTTGTATTGCATTACAGTCTAAAAAAGAAATAGTCAGTAGTCTAATTTTTGATCCTATCAAAGATGAAATGTTTTTTGCTGAGAAAAATAAAGGTTCCTATCTTAATAATCAAAGATTAAGAGTCTCAAAAAAAAATATTATAGATGATTGCTTATTTTCAAGTAACCAAGAAGGAGTGAAATTTAGTAATTTTAATATGCGTTACACTGGTTCTGCAGCTTTAGATCTGGCATATGTGGCTGCTGGTAGATTTGATGGTTACTTTCATAATGATATTAATCTTTGGGATGTGGCAGCTGGGTCACTTATGGTGCAGGAAGCTGGTGGGTTTGTAAATGATCTAAATAAATTCAGCAATAATGCAATAAATATTAGAGCCTCAAATGATGGTATAAAAGATAAAATGCTCAGAGAATTAGAGAACTTTTAATTGTGTTCTGAATTTCCTTTGTTATAAATCTCGTTATGAAAAAAGATATTCACCCAAAGTACCACACTATTAAAGTAGAAATGACAGATGGTAGTCAATTTGAAACTAAGTCCACGTGGGGCGCTGAGGGAGACTTGTTGAAGTTAGAAATTGATCCTAGATCCCATTCTGCATGGACAGGTGGTAAACAAAAACTAATGGATAAAGGTAGAATAAGTAAGTTTAATAAAAAATTCCAAAATTTCAAGTCAGAAAAGAAAAATTAAAATGTCTAATGCACCTTTAATGCCAATGGCCACTGCTGTTTGGCTAGTTGAAAATACAACATTAACATTCAAACAAATTGCAGATTTTTGTCAGTTGCACGAAGTGGAAATTCAAGGAATAGCAGATGGTGAAGTAGCAAAAGCTATTAAAGCTTATAACCCCATAATATCAGGTCAGTTATCAAGAGAAGAAATTGAACTATCCTCTAAAGACGAAAACAGACCATTGCAAATTAAAAGTAGCGACATTCAAATATCAAATTCAGAAAAAAAAATTAAAAGATATGTACCACTTTCAAAAAGACAAGATAAACCAGATTCTGCATTGTGGCTTATTAGGCAACATAATTTACTCAAGGACTCTCAAATTGCAAAACTCGTTGGCATAACAAAAAATTCAGTCACATCAATTAGAAACAAAAGTTATTGGAATTATAACAATCTAAATCCAAAGGATCCTGTTGCATTGAATTTATTTACTCAAAAAGATTTATTAGATGCTGTGGAAAAAGCTGAAAGAAGAATAAAAAGAGAAAAGAAACAAAAGGAAAAAGAAAAACTTAGTAACCTAGCATCTGCATAATGAATGAAATTTATAGACATAAAATAATAAAAGTGATAGTTAACCACTTTTTTGGAGGTAGTTATTAAAATAGAAGTTAAAGATAATAATATTGAACAAGCCTTAAGAGTTTTAAAAAGAAAACTTCAGAGGGATGGTTTTTTTAAAGTAATTAAATTAAAGAATACTTATGAAAAGCCTTCAGAAAAGAAAAAAAGAATTCTTCAAGAAAATATTAAAAGAGTAAAAAAACTAAATAAACTTAAAAACAGAATTTAAGTATATCGCGGGGTGGAGCAGTCTGGTAGCTCGTCAGGCTCATAACCTGAAGGTCGGCGGTTCAAATCCGTCCCCCGCAACCAATTCCAGACTAGATTTTAAAATTAGATTTTTTACTATCAACTAAAAAGGTCTCAACTGTTTCTTTTGTGAGTTGATCAAACGACTTTCCAAAATTTTCTATTTTTTGAATGATTGATGGTGGAACTGTAATGATATGGCATCCCAATTGTTTTGCTTGTAAGTAATTATAAGGCTCTCTAACACTTGCCCATAGTATCTCAACATTTTTAAATCTTTTAGCTAATTTAATACTTTTTACAAACTCTGGTATTGGATCTTTTCCTACATCCCCTGCTCTTCCAGCAAAAATAGAAATAATTACCTTTGTTTTTTTATTAATTAACTTTAAGATCTTTTCAGCTTGTTTTGCCTTATAAACAGCAGTTATATTAAGTTTAATATTTTGGTCATTTAATTCTTTTATAATTCGACCCATAAATCTGCCTTTTGAATTAGCAACTGGTACTTTTACATAAACATTTTTACCCCAAGTATTTATTTTAATTGCTTGAATTTTCATCTCACTATATTCATCAGCAAATACTTCAAGAGACACTGGTTTATTTTTGCAAATTTTTAAAATTTTTTTTGAATATGATTTATAATTTTTTGCTCCAGCTTTTCTCATTAAGCTTGGATTGGTGGTAAATCCTTTTACAATTTTTTTTTTGTTAAATCTTTTAATTTGATCTAATTCTGCAATATCACAAAATATTTTTGTACGCATTTATACCTAAAGATTTTTAGTAATGTCTTCTGTCATTTTTTTAGCATCTGCAAATAACATTAAAGTATTTTCTTTATAAAATAGATCATTATCAATTCCAGCATATCCTGGAGATAAACTTCTTTTAACAAATAACACTGATTTACATTTTTCAACATCAAGAACAGGCATTCCATAAATCGGGCTTTGTGGATCTGTTTTTGCAACCGGGTTTGTTACATCATTAGCTCCTATTACAAACGCTACGTCCGCATTTGCAAAATCATTATTTATTTCCTCTAATTCAAATACTTCGTCATATGGAACATTTGCTTCAGCTAACAATACATTCATGTGTCCTGGCATTCGTCCTGCTACAGGGTGTATTGCATAAGAAACTTTAATGTCATTTTTTTTTAAAGTATCAACCATCTCTCTTAAAGCGTGTTGTGCTTGTGCAACAGCCATTCCATATCCTGGGACTATTATTACTGATGAAGCATTTTTCATTAAAAATGCAGCATCATCAGCGTTTCCACTTTTAACTGGTCTTTGCTCTTTATTTTGTGATGAAGCTGATTGTTCAGTTGCACCAAATCCTCCTAAAATCACATTAAAGAATGATCTATTCATTCCTTTGCACATTATATATGATAAAATTGCACCAGAGGATCCAACTAGTGCACCTGTAATTATTAATGCAGTATTTTCTAAAGTAAATCCAATACCAGCTGCAGCCCAACCTGAGTAAGAATTTAACATTGAAATCACCACAGGCATATCTGCACCACCAATTGGAATTATTAACAAAAAACCAATTAAAAATGATACTGCTAGTAATATCCAAAATAAATTCGAAGACTGAGTTGAACAAAGCAGATAAGTAATAATAATTATTGAAATTAGAATTAAAGCATTTAGTGGATGCTGACCTTTAAACGTTATAGGTGAACCTGACATTATTCCTTGAAGTTTTAAAAAAGCAATTATTGAGCCTGAAAAAGTTATTGCACCAACTGCTGCACCAATTGACATTTCAATTAAACTACCAAGTTTAATATTGCCAGGTGATCCTAAATTAAAGGCTTCTGGATTTAAAAAAGCAGCAATAGCTACAAATACAGCTGCAAGACCTACTAAACTATGGAAACCAGCAACTAATTCAGGCATTGCTGTCATTGGAATTTTATAAGCAATAAAAGCGCCAATTAATCCTCCTATTAAAATAAAGATTAAAACAACTACAAATCCAGTTGAAAAATTACCAATTGATAAAAATGTGACTGTAATTGCAATAGCCATTCCTAAAATTCCAAAGAAATTTCCTTGTCTTGACGTTTCTGGAGAAGAAAGCCCTCTCAAAGCAAGAATAAATAATACACCTGAAATTAAATAAAATATGGCTGATAAATTTGCTGATAACATTATTTACTTTTTTTCTTTTTTTTGTACATTGCGAGCATTCTTTGTGTTACTAGAAAGCCTCCAAAAATGTTAATTGCTGCTAATGATATTGCTAAGAACCCAAAAATACTTGAGGTATTAAATATATTGTTTGGATTTCCAGCCAAACCAGCAATAATTGCTCCAACAATTATTACTGAGGAGATTGCATTTGTAACAGACATTAAAGGAGTGTGTAAAGACGGGGTTACACTCCAAACAACATAATATCCTATAAAAATTGAAAGAATAAATATACTTAATCTAAATATAAAAGGGTCTATTTCCATAATTTTATTTTATTAAAGTTTTCTCTATTATCTCATCTTCTAAATTTATATTTATTTTTTTATTTTCTTTATCATATAAATTTGAGACAAAATTAAACACATTTTTTGCGTATAAATTAGATGCAGAAGTTGGAAGTTTATTTAAAATATTACTTTCACCCATTATTCTAACTCCATTTTTATCGACAATTTCATCTACTTTAGTATGTGCTGTATTTCCACCCTGGATCGCAGCTAAGTCATAAATTATAGATCCAGCTTTCATATTATTAATCATTTCCTCTTTAATAATTACTGGTGCTTTTTTTCCAGGTATTAAAGCAGTACAAACAACAATATCAATCTTTTTTAATGTTTCAGACAACAATTCTTCTTGTTTCTTTTTAAAATCCTCAGATGCCTCTTTAGCATATCCGCCTTCAGTCTCAAGATTTTCTGAACCTTCAACAGTTAAAAATTTTCCTCCTAAACTTTCAACTTGTTCTTTTGAAGCCATTCTAACATCTGTTGCAAATACGATTGCTCCCATTCGTTTTGCAGTTGCAATTGCTTGAAGTCCTGCAACTCCTGCACCAACGACTAATACTTTTGCCGCAGGAATAGTGCCTGCAGCTGTCATCATCATTGGAATTGCTTTTTCAAAATTAGAAAATGATTCAACTACCGCCTTATAACCAGCAAGGTTTGCTTGAGAAGATAATATATCCATAGATTGAGCTCTTGTTATCCTTGGAAGTAAATCAAGTGAAAAAATATTAATTTTTTTTTCAACTAAATTATCTATCTTAACTTTATTATCATACGGATTTAAAGCTCCTATAAATATTTGGTTTTCTCTCAACAAAGAATTTTTATCATCATTTAACAAACCTAATTGAACGACAATATCTGAATCAATAATAATTTTTTTTTCATCATTTGAAGTTAATACTCCTAATTCTTTATACTCTTCGTCATTAATTCCAAGATGATTTCCATAATTTTCACTCAATGAAATTTCAAAACCAAGAGATATATATTTTTTTGCAATCTCAGGTGTAATTGCTATTCTTTTTTCAATTTTTTGATTTTCTAAAATAGAAGCAATTTTCATGACTTTTTTTATAATAAGAATATTGCCATTAAAACTAAGATACCAATAACTGCAATTGTGCCCCACAAAACAAATTTTGTAAAATTGTTCCAGGTATTTTTATGGTTTTCGTTATCCATAAAAATTACTTTTGTCTTGCTTTAAACTTTGGGTTAGTTTTATTTATTACGTAGACTCTTCCTCTTCTTCTTACCAATTTGGAATTTAAATCTCTTTTTTTTACCGATTTAAGTGAACTTTTAATTTTCATGGAAATCTTTATAACGAACTTTACTAATCTTTCAAATGTATTTTTTATAAAGAATAAATATCCTCATAAAAATTTCTGTTTAAAATGTCACTTAATTAATATTTTAAATTTAAACTTTTGTTTGTTGATGATTTTTTAGATTTACCTGCCACAAAAGTATACCTATCGGGAAAAAATAAATTATCGACATCCAATTATTGAAAAAACTACCACTAGGAGAAAATGGCCATAGACTAATTATTATTGCACTAATAACGCAAAGTTCAAAATCATTAAAATATTCAACTTTTGATTTAAAAAATTTAGAAATAAATTGTCTTAAGGTCAAATAAATAATGATTATAAAAATACCAAAAACTATCATAAAACCAAATATTCCTGTTTCAGATAATAATTCAATATATGTATTGTGTGGATGAGAAGAGCAAGAATATTCTGAAACAGGATAATTCTGACATTCATTTCTGAATTGTCGAACTCCAACTCCAAAAAATTTATGGTCTAGAAACATTCTATAACCTGCAATATACATATCGTTGTGTGGTTTTGAAAAAATGTATAATTTATTAGTATTTCGAGTTAAATCATTAATAGTTTGATCGATTAATCTTTCTTTAGAATTTGGAAATAAATTTAATAATATAAAAATCAAAAATAATGAAATTATATAAGTCCAAAATCTATATTTTCTGTAATTTTTAATCATCAAAATAATAAATATTGCAGATAGATTCATAAAAAAAAGAGCTAATCTTTCCCCACTCAAAAAAATTAAACCCTCAGATAAAATAAATATTAAAGTAACTAGGAACAAAAGTTTTTTTGATTTTTTTTTTTGGTCTAAATAAATAAACAGCCCAAATAAAATAGGAAAAAATCTACAAAGATAACTACCTAATATCAGTTCAGAACCAAAAAAACTACTTACTCTAAATTTATTGTATAATTCCCAGCCAAAAATATTTTGACCAAAAATGTATTGAATATAACCATCAATAATTAAAATTGAGAAACAAAATAATATTGAAAAAAATAAATAGTCTAAAATTTTTTTATTTTTTTCAATTAAATACCAAAAACATAATGTAAAAATTCCAAAGCGAAAGTAAAAAAAAGAGTTTTTTAAGGATATAAAAATATTTTCTGATAATAATGAGCTAATTATTAGAATAATCCAAAATAAAATAAACAATTTAAAATAGATATTATTATAAAATTTTTTTAAGTTGTTAAAATAACTGTTGATTAAAAATATTAATGCAACAACAGACACCGCTAAATCAGATAAAAATGGTCCAGTTATTAAAAAAAAGGGAATAAAAATTATTAGATATTTTGGTATATCTTCAAAATAAATTTTTTGATTAATCATACTATAAAAATACAAAGGCTTCTAAAATACAACTATTTTCTCTTTTTATAATTGTGTTTCTTAATAAAATTATCAACATAAAGTTTTAAACTTATTTTACCATATCTTTTATAGATTTTGTTGTTGAGATTCATAGTATTTAATGCTGAAGCATATCTTTCACCTAAACGTGATGGCAAAAACTTATAATCTTTTTTAAACATCTTTGCTAAGTCAATTATTGAGAAGCTATTTTTATGACTTATAGAGTAGTGTCGATTTTTATTATTTTTCCAAGCTTCAATGCATACTTTTACAGTGTCATATATGTGAGTAAATCGTCTTGTTTGATTTCCTGGTCTAACAACAGGTAATTTTTTATTATTAATATAATGATCTTCAAATATACCAACAACGGTTGCCATATCACCTTTGCAAATTTGTCTGGGCCCATAGACATTGTAAAAATATATAATTTCATATTTAAAGTTAAACCATTTTTTAAGATTCTCTAATAATTCTAAATTTTCAGATTTTGTAAAAGCATATGGTGATAAGTTTTTGTCATTTCCTTTATTACCCAGACTTGCAGAGGTAGCTGAATAAATTAGTTTTATTTTGTTTACTAAACAAAAATTGAATACCGCTTTTGATCCTATTGAATTTGAATTAAAACACAAATTAAAATTTAAGAAACTTTGATAAATTCTAGAGAATTCTCCAAAATGAAACAATACTAAGATTTTTTTTTTATACTTATTAAGGATTTTTTCTATTTTAGATGTTTCTGAATTTATATATTTAATTCGGTTGCTTATTATATGGTTTTTTTTATTTCCACTAGAATAATTATCAACACTTATAATGAGGTGATCAGTTTTATTTATTAAATATTCAATTAAATTCGACCCTACAAACCCTGCTCCACCTGTAACTACAATAAATTTTTTCATGAAACAGTTATAGAATATTTATAATGCCTGGCAATGACCTACTCTTCCATATCTTAAGATAAAGTACCATCGGCGCTGAAAAGCTTGACTTCCGAGTTCGGAATGGGATCGGGTATGACCTTTTCGCAATAATCACCAGGCAGATGACTTATATAACTTTTTTTTATTATGTAAAGTTTATTAACACTCACAAAATACATATAAAATTAATATTATAAGGGTATCATATTAAACTTTTTAAGCTCTTTATTTTTTTTTGTTAAATTTTTTGTAAAATTTATAATGATTAATAATACTAGTTCGAATATTGATAAATCTGTTCTTATAATATTTTTTTAATCTACTGTTATCACATACTAATTGAGGAACATCGCCTTTCCTCTTTATCCCTAATTTATAATTTATTTTTATTTTTAAGATTTTTTGAAATTTGTTTATTATTTCCAATACAGAGTATCCTTTATTTATTCCAATATTAAATATATTCTTATTAATATTATTATTATTTATAAAAAAATATATAATTTTTGACAAATCTAGAACATCTATAAAATCTCTAATACATGTTCCATCAGGTGTATCGTAATCCATTCCATAGATTTTAAACTGTTTAGAATATAAGATGGAATAACAAATGTTATTGAATAAGTGTTTTGATTTTTTCGATGTATTTCCAATTTTGATGCTTTTGTCACAACCTATTACATTAAAAAATCTTAAAATTTTTATATTAAGTTTATTTTTTTTTTTCATAGCTAAAAGATAATTTTCGATGAAAAGTTTTGTCTTTCCATAATAATTTTCTGGTAACATTTTGCTAGTTTCTCTAATAATTTTTTTATCATATTTATAAACAGCTGCTGTTGATGCAAAAATAATATTCTTTAAACCTTTGGAAATAAAAAAATTTAAAAATTTTTTTGAATAAATTACATTGTTTATAAAATACTTTTTTTTGTTAATCTCTGACTCATTAACATCAATACTTGCAGCTAGGTGAATTATGTGAGTTGGATTAAATTCATAATAAATTTTCTTTAAAATTTTTATATTCTCAATACCTCCCAAGTAAAATTTTGTATTTAATGGTAGGAACTTTTTTGAAGAATTTGATAAATTATCTATTACTGCAAAATTAATATTTTTTTTTAATAATAGTTTGCAAAGAATACTACCTATATAGCCGCAACCTCCTGTAACCAAAACTCTCATAATTAATCTTTAAAAAAATAGGGATTTTTTAAAATATTTATATTGTATTTAAATTTTTTAATACTTTTAAAATTTTTATTAAAAACTTTAATTACGTTATTATTAAAATCTATTTTTTTTGAATATCTTATTTGCACTTTTTTATCTTGTATAATTGAGTTCATCTTAAACAAATTTTTTTTTTTAATACGCTCACATATTGAATATTGGGATGAAATCACTGATGACATTGTCAGCATAAATGGGTTTGAATAAAATTTGGGCATTGCATGATATAGAATATCACCATTATCAAGACCATCTGTTAAGTAATGAATTGTTGCTCCAACCATATGTGGATTTCCATCATGCAATGCCCAAAAATTACAATCAGTTCCCCTATAAAATGGAGAAAGACCTAGGTGAATATTAATTGCTTTTCTTTTTACTAAAAATTTAACTAAGGGACCTTTTATATAACTGCTTCCATAAACTATATAAATATCACTTTTTAAAAAATTTGAAATATTTTTTAAGTTTAATTTATTTAAATCACCAAATTTAATAGGAAGTAAACTTATATTTTTTGAATTTATAAAATAATTTTTTTTTCCAAAAATTTTTTCTTGCGCTTTAAAAACATTCCTAAAATAATTTTTAATTATATTATTTGAATTATAAATTCCATCTAACACACCTGGAAAAATAGTGTCATTTTCTTGAATTACATATAATTTGTCACAATAATTAGATAAAAGATTTACAAAATGATTATGTCTTTTTTGGTTTGAAGTAATAAGGGTAATTTTCATATTTATTTAATTATGATCTTAAATTATATAAATTGTAATGTATAAATAGATATTTTAAATGAAAAAAAAAATCATTATCTTTGGTTCAGGTTATCATGCAATTGTTATTTATTTTGAGATTTTAAAGCAAAAAAAATATAGTTTTTTAGGATTTTATGATGAAAAAAATAATAATAAGATAATTTTAAAATACAAAAATAAACGTGAAAATAACTTATATAAAGATAAAAAATTTAAAATTAATAATTATAAAGGACTTGGGATAATCGGTGTAGGCCATAATCATATACGTAGAGATCTGTACAACTACATACTAAAAAAAAATAAAAAAATTTTATGGGAAACGATTATCTCTCAAAATTCGAAAATATCACTCAATGTAAAAATTGGTGAGGGTTGTTTTATTATGTCAGGATGTATAATAAACAATAATACTATAATTGAAAATCATTGCTGTGTAAATACCAGGGCAAGTTTGGATCATGACAATTATTTGGAAAAATTTGCAAGTGTTGGACCTGGTGTTATAACAGGTGGAAATGTAAAAATACAGTCCGAAAGTTATATTGGAATAGGTTCTGTGATTAAAAATAATATACTCATTGGAAAAAACACTGTTGTTGGCGGTGGCTCATTTGTTTTAAAAAATTGTCTTAGTAATTCTTTATATTTTGGAAGCCCAGCACGAAAAATAAAAAAAATAAATAAGAAATTTAATTATTTAAAATAAATTTTATTTCATTCTTTTTATTATCTCAGAATGATCAACTCTTGCTATTTCAAGGTTTGAGTTATTTATTCTTTTCATTCCTTTATTTTTTTCTACAATCATAGTTTCTTTAAATCCAATTTTTATCCCCAGCTGATTTAAAATTTCCAAAGTTTGTAAATCATAATTTCCACATGGATGTGACATATAGCTAATTAATTCCTTATCCTTTTTAAGTATATTAGAAATAATATCTAAACATTTTTTATATTCATGTTTTTGCTTCATAGGTGTTAAATTTTCAAATTTAGTTGGGTGATTATGCGAATGTAAGCCGACTAAATGCCCAAGGGAGTCGAGTTTTACTAAATCTTTTTTAGAAAAAAATAATTTAGAATACAGCTGAGATATATCTAATTTTTTTTTTTTAATCATTTTTAACATTATCGAGTCGTATTTTTTTTTAGAAAGAAAATTATCTCTAATTAATCTAAATTTAAGATCTTCAACTGAAAAAACTGGAAATTTTTTTATTTGAAATTTTAATATTTTACTATTTTTTTTAAAAAAATATTTTAAATCTACATCTAAATTTAAATAAAAATCATTATAAAATAAGTTTATGTTTTCATAAAAATTTGTTCTAAAATATCGAAAAATCTCTAAGTTATCTGGTTTTCCGACAAAAATTGAAGTATAAACAAAAAAAAAACTTTTAATTTTTAATTCTTCTAAAACAGGTAAAGCTACATCAAATTGACATTTTATCCCATCATCAAACGTAAGACAAGTTTCATTATCTTTAAGTTTATTGGCAATTAATTTTTCATAAAAAACATTAGCGTTAAGTATATTTTTCCTTCCAATAAACTTTATTATTTTTAAAAGTTGATCTCTTGAAATAGATCCCTGTCCTTTTGAATGTATTTTATTATCATGAAAATGATGGAACATAATCCCATGATAAAATCTGTTTGATCGATTAAAATACATTATAATTTATAGAATAATTAAATTTGAGTATTTACTTATGAACGTTATTAACTAAGTTAAATTTATAATCAACATTATAAATTATTCATGAAAAAGAAAATTGCTCTAATTATTTGTTATTTTTTATTCTTAATAGATAAAATTTTTTATATTTTTGGAGGAAAAAATTTCTCATTGTATTTAAAAGATCACTTAGATTTTAGATCGTACAAAAAAATCAAATTTGGGAAGCATGAATTAAAGTTTTTTATTCCCTCCAAAATATCTGAATGGAGGGTAAATACATTATTTGAAAAAGAACCCGATACAATTCAATGGATAAATAATTTCAAATGTTATAATAACGAAATAATTTTTTGGGATATTGGATCTAATATTGGAATTTTTTCTTTATATGCTGCTAAGATTCATCGGAAATGTAAAATTTACTCATTTGAACCTTCAACTAGTAACTTAAGAATATTAAGTAGAAACATTGATATTAATAATTTGAGTAAAAAAATTAAAATTATGAATTTACCATTAGGAAATATTAATAATAAATTTTTAAACTTTAAAGAAACTCATTTCCAAGAAGGAGCAGCATTAAATACATTTGGAACAGATTATAATTTTGAAGGAAAAAAATTTTTACCAGAAATAAATTATGAATTAATGGGTATAACGATTGACTATCTTCTGGAAAAAAAGATTATAGAAAAACCAAATTATATTAAAATAGATGTAGATGGTACTGAACATTTAATTTTAGATGGTGCAAAAAAAACCCTAAAATATTCGTCACTTAAAAGCATATTAATAGAAGTAAATAAAAATTTTAAAAGTCAACACCTATCAATATTAAAAACAATGAAAAAAAATAATTTTAAAATTTCTTTGAACGAAAAATCAACAAGTTATTCATCAAATGATCAATTTTTTTATACGAATAACTATATCTTTAATAAGAAAAAAATTTAGATATGAAAAATTATATTAAAAATTTTTTAAAAAAAAATTTAAGTAAAGATAATTACAATAAAATTTTGATTGTAGTTAGCTATTTTAATAATTTTATATTTTATATTAATTTTTTATTTAAAAAGTTTAAATATAAAAATATAAAATTTAAAAAAATAAAAAGTAATTTAATAATTATTTCGCAAGTACAAAGGTCTGGGGGAACATTGTTAAGTCAATTATTTGACTCACACCCTCAAATTCATTCGTATCCAAGCGAGCTGAAATTAACAAAACCTAAATTTGATTGGACAAAAAAAATGAACTTTGTGACTTTCTACAATGATCCATTGTTAGTAAGTTCAGCAAAATACAACAATTATAAAAAAGATGGATCAGGAATTAAAGCCCATTTAAAAAATACAAATGAATTTAAATTCGACTTTTTTCTCCAGAATTTAATCTTTAATAAATTAAAAATTAAAAATAATCTTAAAGAAAATTTAAGTGCCTATTTCACAAGCTTTTTTAATTCATTTAAAAATTACAAAAATTTGATTGGACATAAAAAATATATTGTCACTTTTTTACCAAGATTTGTATTGATGGACGAAAATATTAATTTATTCTTCAAATCATACACTAATGGCAAAATAATATGTATAATTCGATCTCCCACGAGTTGGTTAGCTAGTTGTATTAATCACTCGGATGAATACAAAAAAAATCCTATTAATACTTTAATGCTATGGAAAATGAATGCATTAATGACTCTTAAGGCAAAAAAAAAATTCAAAAAAAATGTTATTATTATTGATTTTAAAGATCTTATTTATCAAACAGAAAATACAATAAGAAAAATATGTAAAGAAATTAAAATCAATTATCATGAAAATATGCGTCGACCAAGTTTTAATGGTGAACGAATTAGAAGTAACTCAAGTTTTAAAACTAGCTTTGGAAAAATTGATAAAACAACTTTAAAGAGAGAAATAAATAAAAAGTATTATAAACAATGTGATGCCATGCTTTATGAATGTAACTATATTCGAAATGATATACTTAAATTTAAAATCTGATAAAATTTGCCAATTCCTAATTTATTTAATTTGAAATATGAATTTCTTTTTTGGATTTAAAAATAACGATTATGAAACTGAGTTGCAAATACCTAAATTTCAAAATAAAAATTCTATTAATAAGGAAATCAATTTATATAGTGCAAAAATATCAGGTAAACTCTGGGAAATAAATAAAATTAAAAATTCAGATGAAGATGATTATTTTTATTTTATAAAAGATAAATTAATTGATAACAAAATAATTTATTTTTTAGCTAAAGACTCAGAAATTAAAAAATCTAAAGAAGAAAAATTAATTAAATATAATAAATTTACAGAAACATCACCTGCCTTTAGAGCAAATTTTATAATTAAAAAAAGAAATGGAGGGTTCTCCTCTTACCAATCTGAATATCCTTTCAATATGACGACAAAAAACGGTTCCATTACAAGTGGTACAGCATCGTTAACTAGTAAAAGTGCAAACAAGAATTACATTATTTTTAGAAATATATTTATTGAACCAATAGAAAGACCATTTAATATTTATTTTATAAACTTAAAAACTAACAAAATATTAAAGAAAGATCAGTTTTTTACCAACAGAACCAATATTATAGAGATAGATAATGAATTATTAAAACCTGAAATTTATTTTGTATCAAGTAATTATTTAGGTGTGCCTGTATATTTATCAGAAAAAAATGGTCATTTATCCTTCGAACATACTCATCCACCTCATGAATATTTTATGAGTCAAAATAAATTTAAAATAATTAAAAAATTTAAAAGTGAAATCAATAAAATCATTAATTAAAAAATTTACAAGAAGTGATATATCAATTATTCTTAGAAATAATTTTCGGTTTAAAGAAATCAATTTTAATTTCAAAGATTTTGAATGTCTAACAGTTAGTGATTGTTTCTTATGGAGGACAGACAATAATTTTAAAACTATTTTTAAATTTTCTGATATATTAAAAATATTCCATAATATTAATAATTCTAAAGTTGAAATTTATTTTTATACAAAAGATAACAAATTCTTAAAAAAAATACCAATCCAGAATTTAGGATTATCAAATGAAATCATTATAGATGAGAATCTGTTAGATATAAAAGATTATGGAAGTTTTTATATTTACCACTTTACCAATGATCAAAAGATAAACGATAATATCATTGCAAACAGATGTTATATTGGCTTTTCTCAAAATAATAATTTAAGCTCCTTTGTCCATGGGAATGCATTTGCCAAATCTAAAAATATAAATTCAATGAAAAATTTCAAAAAAGATTTTGTCAATACAACTTTTTTTAAAACTAATCTTTACAGAATACAAAAATCTTTTAAGAATTACGATAAAGTAGAACTTATTTTTTCTAACCCAACTTCGAAAAAATTAAATATTTCATTTTCAGATATTAATTTTAGCCTCCAAAAAAGTGAATGTAGAAAAATAGAATTAAATAATCAAAATTTAATCGAAATCAAATCGAATTGTTTATTTTTACGTCCAACTATTTTTTGTTATAAAAATAATTATCTAGATATTCACCATAGTTAGTTTGAATATTGAGATATTAGTCTCTAAAGATTTTTTTTGTTAAATAAAAAACTTATAAGAGTACATATTAGTATAAGTAAAATAATTTAACGTATCTTTATTTTGATATCAATCTGATAATCTTAAATGCTTCAGCATTTTCTTGAGAAATATTATTACCTCTATATTTAGCAAGATTTTTTATTCCTTTTTCAGATCTAGGGTGAAAATTATTTTTGATTTGGCTCTTATACTCCCTAAAAGCTGAAATTTTATTTTTTAAATCTTCATTAGTTAAAATTTCGTAATAATTTGGATGAAAACCTACTAGACCCCACTCAGTTTCTGATAATGTTTCATAACAGAAAATATTCCTTACTAAATTATCATCTATAGGTCTACATGCTACAAGGGATGCTTCATAAATACACTGATGATCTTTGTGGATATCATTTCCATAGGGTAAGAAAACTGTTTCACATTTTATTTTCTTTATAAGATTGTTAATTTTTTCTGAAATTTTATAAATAGGATATTGATCTAATTTTGGTGCTGGAAAATTAAAAAAGAAAACTTTTTTAACTCCTATTCTTTTATTAGCTTTTAAACACTCGTTTCTTATGACCTTAATTTTTGATTTGCTAAATAACTTACTGTCACCTTTTGATGCATTAGTCATAACTGCAACATGAATATTTACTTTTAATTTTGAAAATTTACTTATTAATCCACCACACCCAAGTATCTCATCATCTGCATGGGGTGCTATAATTAAAATATTCTTAAACATATTAAATTTTTTGAATAAACGTATCTGTATCTCCCATGGAAAAATTTAACGATCTATATTTTGGGATATGATTTATTTTATTAATTGGCATTAGATAAGAATTAAACAGTTTGGTGGAGTATTTTTTCAATCTAAGCTTTTTAAACTTTTTTGTTTTTTCTTCATTGATATTAATCCAAAATATAAATTTCATTTTGTTATTAATTAATCTAATATGATCAAAAAATACATCCTTTTTTCCCAAATGGTCTAATAAGTTATAAATTTTATCTTTTTTATTGTAATTAAATATTAATAAACTTTTTTTTTCTTCAAATATATGAAAATAATAATTCTCTTTTGGTTTTTTTTTTATATACCTCCAAAAAAAATAATCAGCATTTTTGTTAATTAAGTTATTTTTTTTATAAATTAGATATTTTTTTAATTGAACGATTTTTGTAAATTTAATTAATTTTATCTTAGTATTTTTATCATTGTTATTTGAAACATATATTTTATTTGTGGGGAGTTTTATTAAATTTTGAAATTTTTTATTTGTATGAATATTAGAGTCATTAGGCCAAGTTTGAACAAATAATATTTTTCTTTTTTTTAATTTTTTTAAACTGTATTTTAAAAGTGAGCTATAAATATTTTTTCTTCTATATTTTTTATCTACAAAACTTGAGTGTCTACTAGCAAAAAAATTTTTGTCATGAGTTTTATATCTTACAAATCCAACATGACCTATTACTTCGTTATTTTTTAATGCCAAAAAACAATAATTTTTATTACCAAAATTATAACGCCAAGAATAATACTTATTTGATAATTTTTTCTTAAAATTTTTAAAAAACTTATATTTAATTTGATTAAAATCTTTATTTAAAGATACTTCTCTATAATTTACATTAATCATTTTTTACAAATTTATAAATTTTTTGATTTATTAAATGTTTAGTGTAATTAATATCAATAGATTTTTGAGCATTAATTGTCATAGATTTATATTTTTTTTTATCTAATAAAATTTTTTTTAATTTTAAATAGACCTCATCAATATCATCAAACAGTATTCCATTATAATTATTAATTACTAAATCAATATTACCCCTAATTTTTCGACAAATTACCGGAACACTACATGACAATGCTTGTATCAAAGAAACTGGAAGTCCTTCTCTGTAACTAGCATGTAACAATAAATCAAATTTTTTTATTTCACTTATTATATCTGTTTTAAAATTATTTAACGAAATATTTTTTAAATTTTTATCTTTCAATATTTTTTGAAAATAAGTTTTATTGCCACTCCCAAAAGCTCTAAATTCAATTTTATCATTTTTATTACTACAAATCTG
>CACKOH010000008.1 GCA_902601785.1 uncultured Pelagibacteraceae bacterium
AAAAAAAGTATTACTTACTGGTATTAGTGGGTTTATAGCAAAATATGTTAGCGTAAAATTACTAAATTTAGCGTGAAGTTATTTCAACTATTTCATCAGACTCAAAAATAGTTTTTCCTAAATTTTCATTTGCAATTTTTATCATAGCTTTTGAAACAGTTTCTGAATTAATTGGTTTCATTTTTTTAAGTGGGCCAAGTAATAAAGGTGATAATAATCTAAAAGTAAGAACACCTATTTTTTCACCTACTCTATTCTCTTTTCTGTCTCCCATTAAAAAAGAAGGTCTTAATATACCTAAATTAGGGAAGTTTAATTTTTTTAATTCTTCTTCAACTAAGCCTTTGAATTTTACATAATCTCCTGAACTTTTTGGATTGGCATATATTGAAGATACAAAAATAAATGAATTTACTGAATTGGATCTTGCAATTTGCGCTATTTTTTTTGGTATTTCTAGCTCTACTCTTTGGTATTCATTTTTATCGGGAGAGTTTTGTTTTGTAGTTCCAATGCAAAAAAAACAATCATCTCCTTTAATATCTTCTTTATAATTTTCTAAATAATTGAAATCAGTTTTAATAATTTCAATTTTTGGTTCATTAATAGATGTTTCTAAACGTACAAATAATTTTATTTTATTATAATTATCATTTTTATTTAATTGACGAAGAAGATGCCCACCAATTAAGCCTGATGAACCAAATACTAGTGCTGTTTTCATTAACTCAAGCTTTTACAAAAAGAAGAAATTTTTTCTAAAGCTTTTTTGAGATTATCCATAGAGGTTGCATAAGAAATTCTAAAAAATCCCTCTAGTCCAAAAGCAGAACCTTGAACAACAGCGATACCACTATTCTCTAAAAGAGATTGAACAAAATCTGTGTCTGACATAATTTCTTTTCCATTTGTATCTTTTTTTCCCATTAAACCTTTACAACTAGGAAAGACATAAAAGGCACCATCAGGATTTAAGCACTCAAGTCCATCAATATCATTTAACGCTTTAACGACAAAATCTCTTCTTTCTTGAAATGAATCTGATCTTTTTTTTATAAAATCTTGTGTTCCACTTAATGCCTCTACTGATGCGGCTTGACTAATTGATGAAGGATTGGTTGTTGATTGTGACTGAATTTTTGCAATGGCTTTAATAATTTCTTTTGGACCTGCGGCATAGCCTATTCTCCAACCAGTCATTGAGTAAGCTTTACTTACACCATTCATAGTAAGCACTCTTTCTTTTAAACTTTCAATTTGAGCAATAGTAAAAAATTTAAACCCTTCATAAGTTACATGTTCATAGATATCATCACTTAAAATATATACGTGAGAATGTTTATCGAGAACTTTTGCAATTTCTCTAATTTCTTTTTCTGTATAACACGCTCCAGTAGGATTAGATGGAGAATTTAAAATAATCCATTTTGTTTTTGGAGTTATAAATTTTTCTAAATCTGACGGGTTTATTTTAAAGCCCTGTTTTTCATCACATTCCATTACAACTGGCTTGCCCCCTGCTAATAAAATAATATCTGGATAAGAAACCCAATAAGGGGCTGGAACTATAACTTCATCACCTTCGTTTAATGTAGCCATCATCGCATTATAAATCACGTGCTTTCCACCCGCTCCAACAGTAACTTGGTCTGCTGTATATTCTAGGTTATTTTCCTTTTTAAATTTTTCTACTATTGCTTTTTTTAAGGCTTGTGTACCATCAACAGCAGTATATTTTGTATCTCCATCATTTATCGCTTTAATAGCTGCTTGCTTAATATTATCTGGTGTATCAAAATCTGGTTCACCTGCACCTAAACCAATAACATCTTTTCCTGCTGCCTTTAATTCTCTTGCTTTTTGGGTTACAGCAATTGTAGGTGAAGGTTTAATTTTCTTTAAACTGTCTGATATTATGCTCATTGAAATAAAAATAAATTCTAATACCTTGTTTAATATATGGAAAATACATATCAAGATTTAATTACAGATATCCAAAGTAAAAATCCTCAAATAGGTGGAAAACTTGAAGGAGGAAAAAAATTCAAAATTAAATCTGATTTTAAACCTGCCGGTGATCAACCTGAGGCAATAAAAAAATTAGTTAATGGTGCAAACAAAGACCAATTTAATCAAGTTTTGCTTGGTGTTACAGGCTCAGGTAAAACTTTCACGATGGCAAAAGTTATTGAGGCAACTAATAGGCCGGCACTAATTCTTGCTCCAAATAAAACACTTGCAGCTCAACTTTACGGGGAAATGAAAACTTTTTTTCCAGACAATGCAGTTGAATATTTTGTTTCTTATTATGATTATTACACTCCAGAGGCATATGTTCCAAGATCAGACACTTACATAGAAAAAGAAGCCTCAATAAACGAACAAATAGATCGAATGAGACATTCGGCAACACGTTCTCTGCTTGAAAGAGATGACGTTCTTATAGTTGCAAGTGTTTCTTGTATTTACGGATTAGGTTCTGTTGAAGCATATAGCAAAATGACTTTAACTCTTCAAAAAAACAATGATTATAACCGAGAAGAGTTAATAAAATCTTTAGTAGCTCTTCAATACAAACGAAATGATCAAAACTTTTATAGAGGGACCTTCAGAGCAAGAGGAGAATATTTAGAAATTTTTCCATCTCACTTGGAAGATAGAGCATGGAGATTAAGTTTATTTGGAGATAAACTTGAACAAATTGAGGAATTTGATCCTTTAACTGGTGACCAGGTAAGAGAATTAAGTTTGGTCAAGGTTTATGCAAATAGTCATTATATCACTCCTAAACCAACAATAGAACAAGCTGTGATCAATATTAAAAAAGAATTAGAAATCACCTTAAAAAAACATAAAGCTGAAAATAAATTATTAGAAGCTCAAAGATTAGAGGAAAGAACTAAATTTGATCTAGAAATGATTGAAGCAACCGGATCTTGTGCTGGAATCGAAAATTATTCTAGATTTTTGTCTGGAAGAAAACCAGGTGAACCACCTCCCACTCTTTTTGAATATTTTCCAGATAATACTCTTATTTTTGTTGATGAGTGCCATGTAACTGTTCCACAGCTTAATGGAATGTACAAAGGCGACAGATCGAGAAAAAGCACCTTAGCTGAATATGGATTTAGACTTCCATCCTGCATGGATAATAGACCATTAAAGTTTGAAGAATGGGATCTAATGAGAACTCAAACAGTATTTGTATCTGCAACTCCTGGTCCATGGGAATTAGAACAAACTAAAGGTAAATTTATAGATCAAGTAATTAGGCCAACAGGTTTAATTGATCCACCAGTAGAAATTAGACCTGCTAAAAATCAAGTCGATGATTTAATGCATGAATGCAAGAGAGTTATTGAAAATAATCACAGAGTGCTTGTTACAACTTTAACAAAAAAGATGGCAGAGGATCTCACTGAATATCTTCACGAAAATGGAATTAAAGTTAGGTATCTTCACTCTGACATAGATACTTTAGAAAGAATTGAAATTATGCGTGATCTTAGAATGGGTGTTTTTGATGTTCTTGTTGGAATTAACCTTTTAAGGGAGGGTTTAGATATTCCAGAATGTGCACTCGTTGGCATTTTAGATGCTGACAAAGAAGGATTTCTAAGATCTGAAACCTCTTTAATTCAAACAATAGGGAGAGCTGCAAGAAATGTTGATGGTAAAGTTATTTTGTATGCTGATAAAGAGACAAAAAGTATAAAAAAAGCAATTGCAGAGACTGACCGAAGAAGACAGATTCAACTAACATATAATAAGAAACATAAAATTGATGCTAAGTCTGTGAAAAAAGAAATTAGCGACATATTAGAAAGTGTTTATGAAAAAGATTACGTAAAAATTAGTGATGGTTCAAATATTGGGGGGAACTTAAAGAAACACTTAAAAGGTCTGGATAAGAAAATGAAAGAGTCTGCTGCAAACCTTGAGTTTGAAGAGGCCGCTAAGATAAGAGATGAAATTAGAAAATTAGAAAGCACAGAGCTGGAAATTACACTTAACCCAAAAATTAGACAATATGACGTAAAAAATAAACTTTATCCAAAAGGTAGATCAACAATGGGAATGCCGGGAACTAAGGTCACAAAAAAAAGAGATAAAAAATGGAAGCACGGAAAATAATTATTACTGGTGGAGCAACCAGAATCGGTGCTGCAATTGCAAAGAAATTATCTGGCACAAATAAAGAAATATTAATTCATTTCAATAAATCAAAATTAAAAGCTAAAAAACTCAAAAAAGAATTAGAGACAAATGGTACTAAAGTTTACCTTGTGAAAGGTGATTTAAGCAAAGAAAATGATGTAAGTAAAATTATTAAATATGCTAAATCAAAATTAAAATTTTTTGATTGCTTAATAAACAATGCTTCCTTATTTGAAAACGATAAGCTTGAAAGTTTTACAACAGACAGTTGGGGTAAACACTTAAAAACGAATCTAAGAACTCCAGCCTTATTATCGAAAGAATTTGCTAAAAATATTAAGGGTAAAAATAATAATATAATTAATATAATTGATCAGAGAGTTTTTAAACTTACTCCGTATTTTTTTTCGTACACCATAAGTAAAACTGGCCTGTATACTCTTACAAAAACAAGTGCTATGAGTTTGGCACCTAATATAAGGGTAAACGGTATAGCTCCAGGACCCACAATCAAAAATAAGAGACAGTCTGAAAAACATTTTAAAAAACAGTATTTAGCAACCCCTTTAAAAAGACAAGTTGATGTAAAACAAATATGTAATGCAGTTGACTTTTTTATAAAGAATGTATCTATTACTGGCCAAGTTTTAGCTATTGATAGTGGTCAAAATCTAAACTGGCAAACGCCAGATATAATGGGAGGAAAAGAATGAGAAAATTTTTAGTAATTATAATGCTTAGTTTAATATTAAGTGGTAGTGCCTATGCAAATCCAGAAAGTATAAAAAAAGATGGTTTTGTAATACCCACAAATAAATGGAAAGATAAAATTAAAATCGATGAAAATTTTCAAGTAAATAATCCTAAAGACAAGATAATCATAATCTACAACCATGGTTCAGATGGAAACGATGTAAAACTGAAAGATTGCTTCTGGAGGTCAGAGCTTAGAAATATGGCTCAGCTAGCTGGTGATAAAATAAATGGTAAAGAAATTATGGTTTATATTCACTGCCAAGGTCAACTCGAAGGTGATTTAGGTGCTAAGTTAGGAAAAATAGGAATGTGGATGAAAAAATGGGAAGGACCATACCCAGGAACTTCAAAAATGGATCGAAGAGTTGAGGGTAATTTAGATGTTATTAAAAAATTTGTTAACATGGGCGTACCAAAGAAACAAATTTTTATGTCAGGTCACTCTTGTGGAGGATGGGCAACATTAAGGCTAACAGCAAAATATATGGAAGAAGTAGGTGGAGGGATATCGTTAATGCCTGCATGTTTTTGGAATCTATCAAAAAAATATAAAGTAAAAAAAGTTGGATATGATGAAGCAATGAAAAAATTTCATAAAAAATATCCTGGTATGGCCCAATGGAGACAAGAACAGATTGATTTAATAAAAGAGGGAAATGCTCCAGTTTTAATTTTTACCCATCCTATGGATCCATTTGAAGGCCTAACATCTGATTGGATGGACAAAGTTCCAAATTTTAAAAGAATAGTTGTCTCTGAAAAGAAAAAAATTAATGGTAAAAAATGTAAATTGGCAGGATCAAATTGGGAAGAACCAGTAAAAAATGCTCATACAATAGATTGGGCTGATTGTTTTATGCATTACCACCCAGTTATCAAAGAATATATTGCATCAAGACTTTAAAAGATGAAAAAAAGTAATTTAAATATAGTTAAAATTAGTAGTACCAAAAGTCTATTTAATTATGAGAAAAAAGTTTTGATAAAAGAATTAATTTTAGATCTAAAGCTAGGGTATTTTGATTTTGAAAAAGAGAAATCTCAAAAAGTTAAATTTAATTTGGATGTAAATTATGAAGATAAAAAACCATCAAATGATAGAGATATTAAATCAATTGTTAATTATGCAAAAATTGTAAGGTTAATAAAAAAACTTGTTAAAAATAAACATTATAATTTTCTTGAAACATTAGCAGAGGATGTATTCGATGAATTATTCAAAGATAAGAGAATTGATAAGATAAGTCTTCAAATTGAGAAATTAGAAATCATGAAAGATTGCTCTTCTGTTGGTATTCAAATTTCAAAAAAAAGAAGCCATGATAAGCTCTGATTTAGGTAAAGAAGTAATTAAAAAAGAACTACCTTTAGTTCCTAAGCTACCAGGTGTTTATAGAATGCTGAATTCTAAAGATGAAATTCTTTATGTAGGAAAAGCTAAAAATTTACCCAATAGATTGAAAAGTTATGTTTCTGAGAAAAATCACATCATCAGAACTGAGAGAATGTTGTCTCAAACAAGAAAATTAGAGATAACCACTACTTCTAACGAAAGCGAGGCCTTACTACTTGAAGCAAATTTAATTAAAAAATTTAAACCAAAATTTAATATTCTTCTTAGAGATGATAAATCGTTCCCTTTCATATTTATTGGCAACCAAGATAAATGGCCTCAGATAAAAAGACATAGAGGTAAAAAAACTAAAGAGGGCTTTTATTTTGGCCCATTTGCATCAGCTGGATCTGCCAATTGGACGATAAAAATGATTCAAAAAATTTTCCACTTAAGAGTTTGTGATGACACGGTATTTAAAAATAGAGAAAGACCTTGTATATTGTATCAGATCAAACGGTGTTCAGGTCCATGTGTTGGTTATGTCACGAAGGATGATTATCAACAAACAGTAGATGATGCTATAGAATTTGTATCTGGAAAATCAAGAAGAATTCAAAAAAATCTTTCTAATCAAATGGAAAAAGCAAGTGAGGAGCTTAACTTTGAAAAAGCGGTAATTTTAAGAGATAGAATAAAAGCATTAAATATAATTCAATCATCTCAAAGAATAAATGAAGCAAATTTGGTCGAAGCAGATGTTATTGCAGGGTATAAAGAATCTGGAAAAGCCTGTATTCAAGTTTTTTTTTACAGATCAAAACAAAATTGGGGTAATCAAGCTTTCTTTCCTAAACATGATCCAGATGAAAAACTTGAGGAAATTATAAATTCATTCGTTTCACAATTTTATGAGAATAAAAGTGTTCCCTCATCAATAATTTTATCTGAGGAAATTAAAGAAAAAGTTCTAATTGAAAAAACTCTTTCAGATAAAGAAGGTAAACAAATTACTATTTCAGTTGCCAAAAAAGGTTCAAAATTAAAAGTAATCAATCAAGCAATTAAAAACGCAAAAGATAGTTTGAATAGAAAACTTTATGAAAGTCAAAATAATAGAGAGTTATTTGATGCTGTTGCTAGTAAATTCAATTTAGAAACAAATATAAATTTAATTGAGGTTTATGATAATAGTCACATACAAGGAACTAATAGTGTTGGCGCTTTGATTGCTTATGGCGACGAAGGTTTTATCAAAAAAAGGTATAGAAAGTTTAATATTAAGCACAAAAAAAATGAGCAAGATGATTATGGTATGATGCGAGAGGTTTTAAATAGAAGATTTAAAAGAGCTGTTCAAGAAAAGGATAATTACTTAACTTTTCCTGATTTAGTTTTGGTTGATGGTGGAAAAGGCCAATATTCAGTTGCTAGAGAAAGTTTAAATGAACTTGGTCTTCACGATATTCCTATTGTAGCGATTGCTAAAGGCAAATTAAGAAACAGTGGCAACGAAACCTTTTTTCATAATGGGAAAGAGTTTAAGTTTTTAAGAAATGATCCAACTCTATTTTTTCTTCAGAGAATAAGAGATGAGTCACATCGATTTGCAATAAGCGCCCATAGAGCAAAAAGAAAGAAAGGAATAAGTAAATCTTTACTTGACCAAATTGATGGTATTGGATCGATAAGAAAAAGGGCATTATTAAACCATTTTGGATCTGCAAGATCGGTGGAGTCTGCTAGCTTAGATGAAATTAAGTCAGTTGAAGGTGTTGAGGAAAAAGTAGCAAAAAAGATATATAACTTCTTTCACGAATAATTATGCTAAAAAAAATTCCTAATATACTTACAATTGGAAGAATAATTATTGTTCCTTTTTTCGTTTTAGCTTTTTATTTGCCTGGATTTTATGGTGATTTAACTGCTTTAATATTATTTGTAGTAGCATCATTTACTGATTTTCTTGATGGGATGTTAGCAAGAATGATGGGTGAAGAGTCCAAGTTGGGAGAATTATTAGATCCTATAGCTGATAAAATCATCGTTGCTACAGCCCTAATTCTATTAGTGATGGATGGTACTATTAAAAATTATGAAGTAATTGCTGCAATTATTATTCTTACGAGAGAAATATTAATTTCAGGGCTAAGAGAATTTTTAGCAAAAGGAAAAATTAAACTTCCTGTTTCTAGTCTTGCTAAATTAAAAACAGTATTACAAATGGTTTCAATTGCTCTTCTTTTATCAGGAGATACAGGAAATAAAATTATTAACTTCCAAGATTATAATGCTCAAACTATCGGTATTATTCTTTTATGGCTATCTGCTGTTTTAACACTTTTTACTGGATACGATTATATGCGTAAAGGAATTGATCACGCTATGTCTGAAGACAATAAAGATTAGGCTGCTTTTTTCTTTCTTACTAAAGTTTGATAGCTTTCATTTAAATCAATTATAGTATCACAAACTTTAAAGTGATTTTCTGCAATGCATGAAACTGGAGTTACTTCTGCGGCGGTACCTGTTAAAAAACATCCAACAAAACTTGATAACTCCTCTGGTTTTATTTTTCTTTCATGAACTTTAATATTTTTTGACTTTGCAATACCGATTACTGTTCTTCTTGTAATTCCATCTAAAAAAGAGTCTGGGATTGGAGTATGAAGCTCTCCGTTTTTATCTTTGAAAAAAACATTAGCGCCAGTTGCTTCAGCTACATTTCCCTCATGATCTAACATTAACGAGTCTGTGTAACCTTGTTTTTCTGCCTCATGTTTTGACAATGTACAAATCATATAAAGGCCGGATGCTTTAGTGTCCCATGGTATTGTATTAGGTGCAGGTCTGCGCCAGTTTGAAATATTTAATCTTATACCCTCAACTTTTAATTTTGGATCAAAATATGAACCCCACTCCCAAGTTGCAATTGCAACATGAATTTTGGTTTGTTGTGCTGAGATAGCCATCATCTCAGTACCTCTCCATGCAACTGGTCTTACATATCCATTTTCAACTTTTTGTGTTGCAATAATTTTATTTGAAGCAATGTTAATGTGTTCTTCTGAATACGGGATTTCAAAACCCATTCTCTTAGCTGAATGAAAAAATCTCGAAGTATGTTCCTCTAGTTTAAAAATTGATCCATCATAAACTCTTTCTCCTTCAAAAACACAACTTGCATAATGCAAACCATGGCTTAAAACATGAAGTTTAACATCTCCCCAGTCTACAAGCTCATCGTTGTACCATATTTTTCCAGATCTTTTATCGTAAGGTATCATGATTGAAATTATTTAATTATATCTGAAAAATAACTTTGTATCTTTAATATGTCAATATAACTTACCCATAATGAAAGAACTATTATATTTAAAAGATGAACAGCTTAAGGATTTGATAGAGAAACTTTTTGTGAGTTATAGAGAAACTTTCACTGACTCAAAAAAAATATTAGACAAGTACTCTATTGGCTTAGCACACCATAAAGTGATCCATTTATTATCCATGTATAAGGGTATTTCGATATCAGAACTATTGAAAAGACTAAAAGTCACAAAGCAAAGTCTTAATAGAGTTTTGAAAGATTTAATAAAATTGGACATTATTACTTTTAAAAAAGATGAGCAAGACACCAGAGTTAAACATGTATTTTTGAATGACAAAGGTGAAAAGATATTTAATGAAGTTTTTGACCAACAAAAAAAAAGAATTTACAACGCATTACTAAACTCTAGTTCAGAGGAAGTAATAAATTTTGATAATGTATTAAGTAAAATTATAAATGGATAAATTTCAAGCTCACATTTTACTGGTCGATGATGATGAGGGAATTAGATCATTAGTAAAAAAATATTTAAATGAAAATAAATTTTTAGTTACAACTTCAGATAGCGCTGAAAATGCATCAGAGAAAGTAAAAATTGTCAAATTTGATTTAATAATCCTAGATATAATGATGTCAGGAAAAAGTGGTTTAGATTTTATCAATGACCATAAGAAAGATTTAGAAACCCCAATTATACTTTTAACAGCCAAAGGTGAGGCAAGTGAGAGGATTGAGGGGCTTGAGCTAGGAGCAGATGATTATTTGGCTAAACCATTCGAGCCAAAAGAGCTAATTTTGAGAATTAAAAATATTTTGGCGAAAACAATTAAAACTGATCAAAAAAGAATAATTGAGTTTGAAAATATAAAAATCGATTTAAATAAATTACTAATTATTAAAAACAAAAAAGAATTCAAAATAAATAATACGGAAAAGGTTATTTTAGAAAAAATGATTAATAATCCAGGGAGCACATTTTCAAGAGAGAGTATTGGTCAATTAATTAGTTTAGATAAAGAAAGGTCAATTGATGTAATCATAACCCGTTTAAGAAAAAAAATAGAAATTGATCCAAAAAACCCAAAATTTTTACAGACCATAAGAGGAGCAGGATATGTTCTATGGATTGAATAGTTTATTAAGAAAAGTGTTGCCAAAAAGACTATTTTATAGAGCACTTTTAATTGTTGCAGTCCCTGTTATTGTTCTTCAGCTAATCATCACAATTGTATTTTTTGATAGCCTATGGATTAAAACCAACAAAGGAATGACAAGAACATTAGTAAATGAAATAAGTGCGTTTATTGAAACTTATGAAAGTGAGAAAGTTGACAAGCAAGAGATAAATAACCTTTTTTCATTATTTTTAGATTTAAATATTGAACTTAAACTTAATGAAGAATTACAAAAGCAGCAAAATGAAAGATGGTTCAGTCCTATCGATCGAACGTTAAGAAGAGAATTAAAATCAAAATTTTCTGTAGCAGATTACTGGTTTGACTCAACAAACTACAAAGAGCTAATTGATTTAAGAATTAAATACAAAGATGGGTATTTTAAATTTTTAGTACCTAAAGATCGTGTTGCGAGTTCATCTGCAAGAATTTTTGCGCTTTGGATAACCGTTCCTGCAATAATCATGGTTATTATATCTCTCATATTTTTGAAGAATCAAACAAGACCAATTACAAATCTCGCACGTGCTGCTGAAAGATTTGGTAAGGGTGAGGAAATTGACGAATATAAGCCGTCCGGAGCTCTTGAAATAAGACAAGCTGGTCACGAATTTGATAAAATGAGAAAGAGAATTGAGAGACATCTAAATCAAAGAACTGAAATGTTATCAGGTATAAGTCATGATTTAAGAACACCTTTAACAAGAATGAAGTTACAACTTGCATTTATCAAAGACAAACACTCAGTAAATAAGTTAACAGAAGATATCAACGAAATGGAAAAAATGCTAAACGAATATCTCCAATTTACAAGCTCATCATATATTGAAAAAGATGAAATGTTTAACTTGTCTGAATTAATTGATGAAGTAATTAAAAAATATAATAATGAAAATATTTCAAAAAATTTTTTACCCAGAATCTATATTAATGGTAGAAAAAACTTAATCAGCAGATGTCTAAATAATCTAATTGATAATGCATTAAAATATGCAAATAAAGTAGAATTAAGCCTTAATAAAAAGAATACTAATCTATTTATTATGATTGATGATGATGGTCCGGGTATCCCAAAGAATGAGTACAATAATGTATTTAAACCATTTTATAAAATAGACAAAGGGAGAGCAGACTCTAAATCCAGTGTTGGGCTTGGTTTGTCGATTGCATCAGATATTATTAAATCACATGGTGGAAATATTAAACTAGAGAAATCTAAAATGGATGGCCTAAGAGTTAAGATTTTTTTACCTGTTTAGTTTTTGTTTTTTTTTTACCTTCAAGCTTTTTAATTTTGATTTCTAGGTTCTCAACTCTTTTAGAAAGAACATCAAATTCGTCCTTGCTTGTCAATTTCATTTTAAAAACAAATTCATCTCTTTTAGATTTAAAAATATTTAAGATTTCAGCTGATAAGTCTTTTGAAGAAACTATCCCTTGTTCTATCAATTTTGCAAACTTGTCAATTATAAATTTAGAATTTTTCATATTTGAGATATACATTATAATTATAAATTAAAATGTTCATCAATAATTTTGACCCAGTTGTAATTGAAATTTTTTCCTTAGAAATTAGATGGTATTCCTTAGCTTATATTGTTGGAATTTTGTTTGGGTGGCTTGTTGCAAAAAAAATATTCATTAAAAATGATGGTATCAGTAAAAAATTTGACGATTACATCACTTATTTAATTATTGGAATTATTTTAGGTGGAAGAGTTGGATATATATTATTTTACAATCTTGAATATTATTTAAATAATTTAACAGATATTTTTAAAATATGGGAAGGCGGAATGTCTTTTCATGGTGGATTGATCGGAATTATAATTGCAAGTATAATTTTTGGAAAAAGAAATAATCAAAACCCTTTTTTATATATGGATATTGTTGCTTTAGTTGCTCCAATTGGAATTTTTTTTGGGAGGCTATCGAATTTTATAAATTCAGAACTTTATGGAAAAGTAACTGATCTCCCATGGTCAGTAACTTTTATTCAAATAGACAACTTACCAAGACATCCTACGCAGATATATGAGGCGCTTCTAGAGGGAATAATTCTATTTGTTATTTTAATGAATTTTAAAAACAAAAATTTTTTGTTCAAGCCAGGTTTGATATCAAGTTTATTTTTAATTTTTTACTCAATATTCAGATTTTCTATTGAGTTTTTAAGAGTTCCTGACCCACAGTTAGGTTACTTATTGTTTAATTTAACTATGGGGCAAATTTTAAGCGTAATTCTAATGTTAACTGGATTGGTTCTATTTTATTTTAAAAATGAAAATAAACAAATCAACTAACTTATCTTTAGACCAATTTATTAATTGGGCACTTTACGATGAAAATTCTGGGTATTATATGAAGCAAAATCCCTTCGGTAAGGAAGGTGATTTCATAACAGCTCCAAATATCACAAGACTTTTTTCAGAGATTATAACTATATGGCTGATTACTTTTTTAAAGAGCTTAGGCTACCCGAAGAAGTTTAATTTAATTGAGTTGGGAGCTGGAAATGGTGAAATGATAAAAGTGATTTGTGAAACATTAAAAAATTTTCCAGAACACTTTAGTTCTTGTAATTTTATGATTCATGAAAAAAGTCAATATCTAATAGAACAACAAAAAAAAAATCTTAAAAGTGAGAAGATCACTTGGATTAAACATTTAGAAAAAAATTATACAAGTCCAACTATTTTTCTAGCAAATGAATTTTTTGATGCTTTGCCTATTAAACAGTTTTTTAAAAGACAAGATGATTGGTATGAAAAATTTGTAGATCTTAGAAATCCTAAAGATGTAAAGTTTAACGAAGTTAAAACAAATATTAAAATAATTGAAGAAAAATTAAATTTTGAAATTTCAAAAGATCAAAATGTAATTGAATATTCTCCTTATACTTTCAAATACTTAAAAGTTATAGCCGATATAATTGATGAAAATGAAGGTGGAATACTAATCATAGATTATGGTTACTTAAATCAAAAAATGCAGGATACTCTTCAAGCAGTAAATAATCATAAATATTCAAACATATTAGAAAATATTGGTGAGTCTGATATTACTTACAATATTAACTTCAGCTTATTTCAAAAATTTATTAATCAATATAAAAACTTAGACACCCTTGTAACAACTCAAAAAAAATTCTTGACAAGCATGGGAATTCTTCAAAGAGCTGAGATTTTGAGTAAGGATATAGACTTTTCAAAAAAAACTGACTTATTTTATAGAATAAGACGACTAATAGATGAAAAGCAGATGGGTGAATTGTTCAAAGTTATGCTTATAAAAACCAAAAATAATAAATTCCAAACAGGATTTCAAAGTGATTAAATCTAAAAAACTTTCTAAGATAAAAATTTTAAAACATGGTTTTTTTAATAGCGAGGGTGGCATATCAAAAAATATTTATAAAAGTCTTAATTGTGGACCAGGATCAAAAGACAAACCAAGTAATGTCAGAAAAAATTTAGAACTAGTAAGAAAAAAAATAAAAAAATCTGCTAGAGATATTTTTCTACTTAATCAAATTCATAGCGATAAATTTATTTATATTGATGAAAAATATCAATTTAAATCAAAGCCAAAAGTGGATGCGGTAATCACTAATCAAAAAAACTTACCAATTGCTGTTCTAACAGCAGACTGCGTCCCCATTTTGATTTGTGATCAACAAAAAAAAATAATTGCTGCAATTCATGCTGGCTGGAAAGGTGCATACAAAGGAATTGTTGATAAAGTTATCAAATTTATGATTAAAAAAGGATCTAAGCCAAAAAATATTACTGCCGTAATAGGCCCTTCTATTTCAATTAATAACTATGAAGTTCAAAATGACTTTAAAAAAAAGTTTTTAAAAAAAGACAGAAGAAACAAATTTTTTTTTAGAATAAAGCGTAAAAAGTTATATTTTGATTTATCAAACTACGTAAAATCTATGCTTTTAAAGAATAAGATAAAAAAAATAGAAAAGATTAAAATTGATACTTTTAATTTTAGTAATAAATTCTTCAGTGCAAGAAGAGCTTTAAGTTTAAAACATGCTGATTATGGTAGAAATATTTCAATAATTATGCTTAATTAGGCTCTTTTCAAATGAAATTATTATCTGGAACTAGCAATAAGCCTCTAAGTAAAGATATTGCGAAATTTTTAAAATCTAAACTAGTTAACTCAAGCATTAGAAATTTTTCAGACGGTGAAATTTATGTTGAATTAAATGAAAATATAAGAGGAAATAGTATTTTTATAATTCAATCTGTTTCATCTCCTGCAAATGATAATTTGATGGAACTTTTATTGTGTATAGATGCACTGAAAAGATCGTCTGCTAAAAATATAACAGCAGTTATTCCATATTTTGGTTATGCTAGGCAAGATAGAAAAGTGGTCCCAAGAACATCTATTTCAGCGAAACTTGTTTCAAATTTAATTACAAAAGCTGGTGCAGACAGAGTTGTAACGGTTGATTTACATGCCGGACAAATTCAAGGATTTTTTGATATTCCAGTCGATAACTTATTTGCAACACCTATTTTTGCAAGACATGTAAAAAAAAATATTAAAAGTAAAAATATTGTATGTGTTGCACCTGATGTAGGTGGTACCGAAAGAGCTAGAGCGCTTGGAAAAATTTTAAATGTTGGTCTTGCAATTGTTGATAAAAGAAGACCAAAACCTGGTCAATCTCAAGTAATGAATATCATTGGAGAAGTTAAAGGTAAAACTTGTATAATAGTGGACGATATTATTGATTCAGGTGGAACTATAGTTAATGCAGCTAAAGCTTTAAAAGATCGAGGTGCAAAAGAAGTTTATGTTTATATAACTCACGGTGTTTTAAGTGGAGAAGCTGTTAAAAAAATTAAAAATTCAGTAATTAAAAATTTAGTAATCACAGATACAATTGTTAATAAAAACAAAACCAAGAGTGCTAAAAACATTGAAGTTCTATCTATTTCTGCCTTGATGGGAGAGGCTATTAAAAGAATATCAAACTCAACGTCAGTTTCTGATTTATTTAAATAATTACCTTGAGTTATTAAGGATCTTGAGCTAAAAACCCATGATTTTATGAATACAATAGAAGCCAATATTAGAGATACTAAAACTAAAGGTGAACTAAGCGCCCTAAGAGACAACGGGAATGTGCCTGCTATAATTTATGGTGGTGAGGCTCAAAATGAAAAAGTAGCAATTTCAAAAAAACTATTAAAATCATTAATTGAAAAAGAAAATTTTTTGTCAAACATTATTGCTTTAAATGTTGATGGTAAAATACAAAATGTTCTACCCAAAGAAATAAAATACGACATTATAACAGATGAACCTATTCATGTAGATTTCTTAAGAGTTGTTCCAGGTGTTAAAATTAAAATTGAAGTTCCAGTTAAGTTCATTAACCACGAAAGCTCACCAGGACTTAAAAGAGGTGGCGTGTTAAACATTGTAAGAAGAAAAGTTGAATTAAAATGTCCAAGTGAGAAAATTCCTGAGAGTCTTGTAATAGATTTAGATGGAATTGATATTGGTGAAAGTTTCAAAATTTCATCAGTAAGCTTAGATGAAGAAGTAACGCCTACTATTCAAGGAAGGGACTTTGTAATTGCAACTTTAGCGGCTCCAACTGTAATGAAAGAACCTGAAAAACCAGCAGAAGCAGAAGCAGCTGAGGGTGAAGAAGGAGCAGCAGGAGCAGAAGCTGCCCCTGCAGATGGTGATAAGCCTGCAGCTGAAGGTGATAAAAAAGAAGGTGAAGATAAAAAACCTGCAGAAGAAAAAAAATAAGTTATAAAAATTGAAATTTACTTCCCACTAAAATCCATTATATGCTTTTATTTGTAGGTTTAGGTAACCCAACTCCAGATAGTGAAAATAACAGACATAATGTCGGTTTCAAAATAATCGACTCTATTAATAAAAAATTTGGCTTATCAAAACAAAAACCAAAATTTAAAGGACTACTTACCACTGGTAATGTTGCTGATCAGAAGGTTTATGCCATCAAGCCATTAACTTTTATGAACAATTCTGGAATATGTATTCGAGAACTCATTGAATATTTTAAAATTGAAGCTGAGGATGTAATTGTTTTCCACGATGACTTAGATGTTGAATTTGGAAAAATTAAAGCAAAGTTTGGAGGATCAAGTGCAGGACATAACGGTATAGCATCTATTGATAAATTTATTGGTAAAGATTATTCAAGAGTAAGAGTGGGAATTGGTAAACCAAAAGAAAATATGGAAGTAAGCGATTATGTTTTACAAAATTTTGATGAGGATGAAATGATGGGGTTAGAAAAAATTACAAAAGATATTACAGACTCCATTTCGATATTAGTGAATAAAAAATTAGATTTATTTTCAAGCACAGTAAATAATAAATAATGAGTTTTAAATGTGGAATTGTTGGTTTACCCAATGTTGGTAAATCTACATTATTCAATGCACTCACAAATTCTAGTAAAGCTCAGGCTGCGAATTTCCCCTTCTGTACTATAGACCCTAATATAGGGGTAGTTCCTGTTCCAGACGAGCGACTTGAAAAATTATCCAAAGTTTCTAATTCAAAAAAAACAATTAATACGACAATTTCGTTTGTTGACATAGCTGGCCTTGTGAAAGGTGCCTCAAAAGGTGAAGGTTTGGGAAATAAATTCCTTTCTCATATAAGAGAGGTGGATGCTGTAATTCATATGATTAGATGCTTTGACTCTGATGATATTCAAAATGTTAACCCAACTGTTGATCCCATTAGAGATTTAGAGATTATTGAAACAGAAATGATGCTTGCAGATTTAGAGTCTATACAAAGAAGATTAGAAAAAAATAATAAAAAAAATGTAGAGGAGGAGCAACTCAAAATTTTAGAAATTGCATTAGATTGTATAAATAATGATAAAGATATATCTGTTCTCAAATCTCAATTTGAAACAAAACAACTGAATCAAAGTGGATTATTATCTATTAAACCTAAGATATTTGTTTGTAATGTTGATGAACAAAGTGTGAAGGAAGGTAATAATTATACAAATGCTTTCATTCAGAAATATGGATCAGAAAATACTTTAATAGTTTCAGCTGATATTGAAAATCAAATAAATGAATTAGAAAACGAAGAGAAAAAAAATTATATGGATATGATAGGCTTAAAAGATACAGGATTAAGCATGCTAATCCAAAAAGGATATAAAATTTTAGAACTTGATACTTATTTTACATCTGGTCCAGAGGAAACTAGGGCTTGGACAATTCAAAAGAATTGCACAGCTCCTAGGGCTGCTGGAGAGATTCACACAGATTTTGAAAAAGGATTTATAAGAGCAGAAACGATTTCCTACGAAGATTTTGTTGAAAATGACGGTTGGGTGAATTCTAAAACTAATGGAAAAATGAGGTTAGAGGGTAAGGATTATATTGTAAAAGATGGGGATGTGTTAAACTTCCGGTTTAACACGTGACCAAATTCTTTTCATACTGAAATAAACAAGTATTGTTAAAATTATCAAATAAACAATAGCTTTAAAGCCCATTTGATGTCTGGCTTCTAAACTTGGTTCTGCCGCCCACATTAAGAAAGTAGTTACGTCTTTTGACATTTGCTCAACGCTTGGGTTTGTTCCGTCTGAATATTCAATAATTCCATCTGAGAGAGGTGCTGACATTTTAATTTTGTTACCATACATATATTTATTGTAATGAACACCGTCATCTAAAATCATTCCGCTTGGAGCTTCTTCATAACCTTGCAATAAAGAATATATATAATCTACCCCACCTCCTCTTGCTTTCACCAATACCGACATATCTGGAGGGTATGCACCGCCATTGGCTGCTTCAGCTGCCTTAACATTTTCATAAGGCATAACAAATTTATCAGAGAGTTTTCCTGGTCTTTGAAACATTTCACCATCAGCATTTGGTCCATCTGTTACCTCAAATGAGGCAGCAATTGCTTTAGCTTGAGCTACTGAAAACTCTGGCCCACCCTTTTCAGATAAATTTCTGTAACTCAAATATTTCATTGAATGGCAAGCTGCACAGACCTCGGTATAAACTTGATATCCTCTTTGAAGTGATGCTCTATCAAATTTTCCAAATAAACCCTTGAATGTCCAGTCAGTTTTTAAAAACTCAACTTTTTCTGCAGAAATTACATTAACACTGGATACACTAAACAATATTATTACTGAAAATAGCTTAAGAATATTTTTCACTATTCTATTTTACTTTCCTTTTTTTTAGCCATTGCCATATTGGGCGATCCTCCGAGTACAGGTTCAGTAATACTTAATGGTAAAGGTATCGTCCTCTCTTTTAACCCTAGCACTGGTAAAATAACTAAAAAATGAAGGAAGT
This sequence comes from uncultured Pelagibacteraceae bacterium, assembly GCA_902601785.1. Lineage (GTDB taxonomy): Bacteria > Pseudomonadota > Alphaproteobacteria > Pelagibacterales > Pelagibacteraceae > Pelagibacter. The sequence continues at coordinate 19,117 of CACKOH010000008.1, forward strand.
AGTAAGCTGTTGCAACTCTTGCAATCAATAAGTATAGACCCTCAGCAGGCATTGCGCCCACATAACCTAATATTAAAACGTCAGCTACTAATATCCAATAAAATTGCTTATAGAGTGGTCTAAATACTGCAGATCTTATTTTTGAAGTATCAAGCCAAGGTAAAACAGCTAAAATTAAAATTGCAGACAACATGGCTACAACTCCAAGCAACTTATCAGGCACTGATCTTAAAATTGCATAAAAAGGTAAGAGATACCATTCTGGCACAATGTGTGCTGGTGTTACTAACGGATTAGCTTCTATATAATTATCAGCATGACCTAAAATATTAGGCGCATAGAATACAAAAAAAGCAAATACAATCATGAACATCAATAATGCAAATCCATCTTTAATAACTATGTAAGGATGAAATGGAACGGTATCCTTTGATGGTTTTTTAACATCAATTCCAACAGGATTATTGTTACCAGGAACATGTAATGCCCAAATGTGTAAAACTACTAATCCTAGAATTAGAAAAGGTATCAAATAGTGTAGAGTAAAAAATCTAGTTAAAGTTGGATTATCTACAGAATATCCTCCCCATAACCAAGTCACTACACCCTCTCCAACAAACGGGATCGCACTAAATAAATTTGTAATTACAGTCGCTCCCCAGAAACTCATTTGTCCCCACGGTAAAACATAACCCATGAAAGCTGCTGCCATCATCAATAAGTAAATAATTATTCCTATAATCCAAATTATTTCTCTTGGTGATTTATATGATCCATAAAACAATGATCTAAAAATATGAATATAAACTGCTAGGAAAAACATAGATGCACCATTTGCGTGAATGTATCTAATTAACCAACCATAATTTACGTCTCTCATAATATGTTCAACACTTTCAAATGCCATATCTGCATGAGCGATATAATGCATTGCCAAAACTAAGCCTGTAACAATTTGAGTAATTAGGCAAAATGTTAAAATTCCACCAAATGTCCACCAATAGTTCAAATTTTTTGGAGTCGGATAATCAGTTAAGTGATTAGCTAAAGTAAGTAACGGCAATCTATCATTGAACCATTTGCCTGCTTTTGATTTAGGTGTGTATTCGTGATCACTCATATGTTTTATCCAATTTTAATTGTGTTAGCATTTACAAATTCATACTTTGGAACTTCCATGTTCCATGGCGCTGGGCCTTTTCTAATTCTTCCAGATGTATCATAATGCGAACCATGACAAGGACAAAACCATCCATCATAATCTCCTTTATCATTAAGGGGAACACATCCTAGGTGAGTACATACACCTAACATCACTAACCATTCAGGATTTTTTGCTCTATCTTCATCTTTTTCAGGGTGAATTAAATCTTCCATTTTTACAGATCTCGCTACATCTATTTCCTCTTGAGTTCGTCTTCTTATAAAAACTGGTTTTCCTCTCCATAAAACAGTAATTGTATTACCTGGTTTCAAAGAACTAACATCAACCTCAGTGCTAGCTAGCGCCTTTACAGATGCATCGGGATTCATTTGATCTACTAAAGGCCAAACAACAGCAGCAGCTCCAACTGCTCCAACAGCGTAAGTGGCTGTAAATAAGAAATCTCTTCTTTCTGTTTTTTTGTCTGACACGATTAGTAACTGTTTATATTGTCTGTTTTGATTTAAATTACTTAATATATGAATTCATATAATATAAAATATTAATTTTACTACTGATAGAATGACACAGAATTCAACCATTTCGGGGCTAAAAATTGCATTATATGAGCCGGATATTCCACAAAATACTGCAGCAATTATTAGAACTTGTGCCTGTTTAGGTGCAAAACTCGAAATTATTGAGCCATGCGGTTTTCTACTTTCAGACAAAAGGTTTAAGAGAGTTGTCATGGACTACATGGATCTTGAAAAGATCGAATTTTATCAAAGCTCTGAGAAATTTTTTGAAGAAAAACAGAATCAGAGAATTGTTTTAATGACAACTAAGGGATCAATATCTTATACTAAATTTAAGTTTAAATCAGATGATACAATTTTATTTGGTCGTGAAAGTGCAGGTGTTCCTGAAAAGGTTCACAAGCTAATCAAAGATAGATTAAAAATCCCAATGAATGACAAAGTAAGATCACTAAATATTGCCTCATCTGTTGCTATAGTGTTGGCAGAAAGTTTAAGACAAATTAAATTAATTTAAATGGATATAGATATTAAAAAAGATCTAGCAAGTAATTGGTTTAAACTATTACAAAATGCGATTTGTGATGACATCGTCAAGCTTGAGAGGAATAAATTTAAATTTAAATCTACTTCTTGGAAAAGAAATACTAAAAAAGATGAGGGAGGTGGAGAATACAGAATTCTTAGTAATGGAAAAATATTTGAAAAAGTGGGTGTAAATTACTCAAAAGTATATGGAAAATTTCCAAAAAAATTTCAGAAAAATATTTTAGGTGCTGAAAAAGATCCAAGTTTTTGGGCATCAGGGATATCAATTGTAATGCATATGCAAAATCCTCATATACCTGCAATGCATTTTAATACGAGGTTTATTTGTACAAAAAAAAATTGGTTTGGAGGTGGTATGGATGTAACGCCAGCTATCAAAGATGTAAATGAAAAAAATAATTTTCATAAAAAACTAAAACTTATGTGTGACCAACATGATAAAAAATATTATGCCAAATACAAAAAATGGTGTGATGAATATTTTTATTTACCACATAGAGATGAGGTAAGAGGAATAGGTGGTATTTTTTTTGATTATAAAAAAGACAACTTTGAAAAAGATTTTAAATTTGTAAGAGATGTGGGTGTAACATTTCAAATTTTATTTAATAATATTATAAGAAAAAAAATTTCAAAAAAATGGACTTTAAAAGAAAAGGAGAAGCAGTATATTAAGAGAGGACGTTATGCAGAATTTAACTTACTGTATGATAGAGGAACAAAATTTGGACTTCAAACAAGTGGTAATGTAGAGGGAATACTAATGTCCTTACCTCCAGTTGCAAAATGGAAATAAAAAATGGATAAAGAACCAATTACACTGAATGGTCTCAACAAATTAAAAGAAGAATTAATATATTTAAAAGAAAAAAAAAGACCTCAAATAGTAGCTGCAATTGCTGAAGCTAGATCTCATGGAGATTTAAAAGAAAATGCTGAGTATCATGCTGCAAAAGAGGAACAATCGCATAGTGAAGGACGAATAACAGAAATTAATGACATAATTGCACGAGCAAATGTAATTGATGTAACTAAATTAAATAATGACGGTAAAGTAATTTTTGGTTCTACTGTTTATCTTGAAGATTTAGATACTGGAGAAAAAATAAATTATAAAATTGTTGGTAAAGATGAGGCTGATTTAAAACAAAAATTAATTTTTTTTCAATCTCCTATCAGTAAGGGTTTAATTGGAAAAAATAAAAAAGATTTAGTTGAAATTACTACTCCATCAGGAGTGAAAAATTTTGAGATTAAAGACGTAAAATATATTTAACCTTTAGCAATTTTTTGAACTTGTTTATCTGAGATTTGAAAACCGTTTTGAACCCAAATTTCTTCTATCATTTTCAACTTATTTCCTAAAACTTTGCCTTCAGGGATATTGTACATTGACATAAGAATATTTGCTCCAACAGGTAAGGTCGGCAAAGTTTTGTTATTATAATAATCAAGTAATTTAAATAGTTTTTTTTCTAATTTTTTGGAAATAAACAACTTAAAACTAATAATATCAGTTACAGCTTGCCTTCCATTAAAATAAAAAATTTTATTTAAATTTTTTTCTGTAAAATAATTGATATTTATTTTTTGCTTATAAAAATTATCAACAAATTTTATTCTTTTTTGATCTTTGTTAGAAATTTTAAATTTATATAAAAAATAATCTGCATTATCAGTTCCATCAATAATTAATAATGAAATCAATAAAATAAAATCAATTTTAGATAAATTTTTCTTTGCATATACATTTAACTTTTTAAAATTTTGAAGATTTTTTAATTGAGGGAAAATTATCTCTATTAATTCGAGGCTTTCTTTATCCTTAAATAATTTAATAAACCCATCTGATTTTGTTAATTTTTTAAATTCCTCTAATAGTCTTTCAGAAGAGAGTTTTGAAATTCCTTTTATATTTCTTTTAATAGTTTTAACAATTTCAAGCTCATGTTTGTGATTAGAATAATTCAGAAAGAAACGTAGATATCTTAATATCCTTAAGTAGTCCTCTTGAATTCTCTCCTCTGGGTTTCCTATAAATTTTACGGTTCCACTTTCTAGGTCTTTTTTACCATTATGTGGATCAAACAAATTTCCATCTTTATCGGAATAAATTGCATTAATAGAAAAATCTCTACGATTCGAGTCATCCTTCCAGTCTAACGAAAATTCAACTTTAGCATGCCTTCCATCGGTTGAAACATCTTTTCTAAGAGTGGTTATTTCATATTTTTGATCACTTATAATTGCAGTGATTGTCCCATGGTCAATTCCTGTTTCATAAAAGTTAATATTATTTTTTTTGAATGCATTACAAACTTCTGTAGGTGTTAAGTTTGTAGCTAAGTCAATATCATCAACTTCATCTTTTTTTATAATCTTTCGAATGCATCCACCAACATATCTAACTTCGCTAGTTTTGTTAAAATTATTTATTGCCTCAAATACTTTGTGGGCTGAAGTTTCTTGGGTAATTTTTTTTATGTTTTGACTTATGTAATCAAGATTTCTTGATCTGAAAAATATTTTGTCTAATAATTTATCCATATATGGCTGGGGCGCTAGGATTCGAACCTAGGATGCCGGTACCAAAAACCAGTGCCTTACCGCTTGGCTACGCCCCAATATTGTTTTCATATAGCACAAAAAATCAAAATTTATATAGTTTTTGATACATTACACCAATAATTTTTAAATTTTCTTTTAAACTGTATCTTTGCCAACTTACAATCTTTTGAGTATTGATAATAAGCACAAATAACTGATCCTGAACCAGTCATCCTAACAAATAAGGGGCTATTAAGGTTTTTCAAAAATAACTTTATGTTTTTTAGTCGCGGGTATTTTAAAAAGGCTATTTCCTCAAGAGCATTAACTTGCTGCATTAAATAGTTTGAACTGAACATTTGTTTATTTGGAGAATTGAGGTTTGGTTTAGTGAACTTTTTAACTCCAGAGTATATTTTTTTTGTAGAACATCCAAAGTTAGGTTTAACCAACAAAGTATTATATTTAGTAGACTTTGTGAATTTTTTAATTTGGTTATTTGATTTCAAAATAGAACTAGAAAAATCTATTCCTAATATCACATCAGATCCGATTGAATTACATAGTTTTTCTATCTTTTTTTTTGTGAGTTTTATAATTTTTTTTTTTATAAAAAAATTTAATATCGCTGCTGCATTCATGGACCCACCACCAAGCCCAGCCTCTTGTGGGATATTTTTTTTAATACTTATTTTAAATTTTTTATTTTTTAATAAATAGGATCTATCGAGTAAATCTAGTAACTTTTGAACTGTGTTTTCTCTTTTTATATTCTTTGAAAATTTTCCATAAAAAGAAATTTTGTGATTATTGGACTTTATATTTTGAATAGAGATCAAATCGTGTAAGTCAATAAATGAAATAATGCTCTCAATTTTATGCATTGAGTTTCTTTTTCCTGTTACATTTAGTGCTAAATTAATTTTAGCGTAAGATTTAAGATAATTATTCCTCATTTAGGAATTTTTAAGGCCTTCAATTACTTTTATATTTATTTTATTCCTCATACTGTCTTCAGTATCATCAAACTTTAAAACATTTTTCCAAAAATATCGTGCTTGTATTTTGCGATTTAATTTCCACAATATATCTCCGTAATGATCGTTCACTATTGGATCCTCAGGCATCAACTCCACCGCCCTTTTAAGATATTTTTCAGCCTCAATGTAATCGTCTATAAGATAATAAGCCCATCCAATTGAGTCGATGATATAAGGATCATTACTTTTTGACTCGTATGCCCTTTTCAACATTCCCATTGATTCATCAATTTTATAATCACGTTCTAGCCACGAATATGCCAAATAATTAAGAACATAAGCATCATCAGGATTTATTTTTAGAGAATTAAGTAAATCTTCGTCTGCTTTTTTGTAATCTCCTAACCTCTCATAACTTCCCCCTCTTCGGTAAAATAAATCTGCTCTAAGTTCAGATTGATCATCTAACGTTTGAATAATTTGAGAGTAATATTCAATTGCTTTTTCATAATTTTTTGAATTTTTATAAAAATTTGCAATATCAAATTGCATTTTTAAGTTTGGATTATCTATTTGATTAAACTTTGCGGTAATAAACTTTATTGCATTGTCATAATCCTGTTCTTCTACTATTATTTGTGCCTCTTTCTTTAACCTATACCAATAATAAAACTCATCTTTTTTATTAAATTTTGTAATAATTTTTTTAACTTTATTAAATTCTTCATTTAAATAATAGTTTTCTGCAACCAAAGATAAATTAAACTCAAACTTTGGATTTAAATAATTTGATAAATTTAAATAAAAATTAGATTTCTCAAAATTATCTTGGGATGAATAAAGATTGGATACCAAAAATAAAAATTCGGAAACAACATCTTTGTGATTTTGACATGAAAAAATTTTATTAAATTCTTTAAATTTTTTATTCTCTACCCAACTTTTACTTTGGGATAGTAAAATGGTTGAGTTCATATAGTCAAATTGACTAACCACATTTTCTGCTACATTTATTTTATTTTTATCAATTAAATAATTGAGATAAAAAAAGATATATCTAGAATAATCTCCTTCTTGACTATTAATTAAATTAAGAAAATAAGCTCCAGTCTTTTCATCGTTTAAATAACATTTTTGAAAAGTTTCCGCTATTAAAGACAAATTTCCAAAATTTTTTTTATTATTTAAAATTTTTTTATTTTTAAAAGTGTAGATATATTGTTTTAAAGTCTCAAAAATTACCAAGTTTATTCTATTTTGGTCTTGAAATTTTAAACTTTGAGTTAAATATTCATCTGCCTCATCAAAATTATTTTTTTTTAGACTATCAATAATTAAAATTAAATAGGCGTCATAAAAATCTGCATTATCTTTATTACCATTATTTTTGATCACATTAATTGCTTGTGGAATTTTATTGTCTAAAATTAATGAATTTACATATCTTTTTAAATACAAGTCATGTTTGTTAAGTAAAACTTTTGAAAGATTGAAAAATTTTAATGCTTTAGAATTGTTTTGATTTTCATATGCAATAATCCCTGAAAAATAATTTGATAAATCTCTAGAATTAAAGTCATCAAAACTAGTACTTTTAGAATATATGGGTGTCTGATAGAATAAACTAAAAATGAATAATAGTTTTATTAATTTTTTTAACATTTAGACATTGTATGACTAAAAAAGTAATAAATCAAAATGACAAATTTAGAGAAGAATTGATAAATACAATTGAACCAAACTTTGTTTTTACTGATAAACCTATAAACAGATTTATTAACAATGATGCAAAACTTGATGATAATCAGACAAAAAATAAGAATGAGTTACTACTAAAACTAAAAAAACAAATCAATTCAATTGAAAATTGTAAATTGAAAGAAAATTCAAGAAATTTAATTCTAGGAGATGGAAACATAAACAGTCCTATAATGTTAATTGGTGAAGCCCCAGGCTTAGAAGAAGACAGTAATGCTAATACTTTTATGGGCGAAGTTGGAGAGCTCCTTGATAAAATGCTGCTGGCTATCGAGATAAAAAGAAAAAATATTTATTGTAGTTATTCGATAAATTTTAGGCCTCCAGAAGACAGAAAACCAACGTCAGTAGAGATCAAAAGGTACTCTGTATTTTTAAAGGAACATATATCAATAATAGATCCCAAAATTGTCATTTTAATGGGGAGTACTGCTATGGAGGCTGTTACAGGAATAAGTGATAAAATTTCAACTAAAAGAGGAAAATGGGAAGAGGTTATACTAAATGGTCGAACCTTTCCTTTAATGATAACTTTTAATCCTTCATATTTGATAAGATTCCCAGACAATAAGAAATACTCATGGGAAGATTTAAAAAAAATAAGACAAAAGATAAAAGACTTAAATTTAAAAGTTTAATGAAAACAATCGCAGGTGTAGATGAAGTTGGTAGAGGAAGTTTAATTGGACCAGTTTATGCGGCTGCTGTTATTTTGAATAAATCAGTTAATTCTAAAATAATCAAAGACTCTAAAACACTGACTAAAGGAAAAAGGGAAATTTTATTTAATTATATCAAAAAAAATTCTATTTGGGCTACTGGTAAAGCATCTGTTAAAGAAATAGATAAAATAAATATTCTTCAAGCAAGTTTGCTCGCTATGAAAAGAGCAATAAAAAAACTAAAAAGAAAACCCTCACAAGTTTTAATTGATGGAAATAAAATACCTGATTTAAAAAATTACAACTTAAGGGCAATAGTAAAAGGTGACCGAAAAATAGCTTCTATTTCAGCAGCATCCATTATTGCTAAAGTAACTAGAGATAATTTTATAAAAACATTAGCAAAGAAGAACAAAGGATATTATTGGGATCAAAATTTTGGTTATGGAACTAAGCAGCATTTAAAGGCAATAAAAAAGCTTGGTGTTAACAAACATCATAGAAAAACATTCTCACCAATGTCAAAACTTAATAAACACAATATCTAGTTATCTTAAAGTTTAACCACACAAATCGAGTCTAAATATTTCAATCTCAGGTTGACCGTAGAATTCATTTGGAGTCTAATTATTTTTTAAAAATGAAAACTGATTTTAAAAATAAAATTATTAACGGAGATAGTCTTGAAGAGTTAAAAAAAATTCCACGTGAAACTTTTGATTTAATTTTTGCAGATCCTCCATACAATCTTCAATTAAAAAGCGAATTAGTCAGACCGGACAGATCTAAAGTAGATGCTGTAAATGATAAATGGGATCAGTTCGAAAATTTTAAAAAATACGATGAGTTTACATATAAGTGGTTATCAGAATGTAAAAGAATTTTAAAAAGAGATGGAGCAATTTGGGTTATTGGGAGTTATCACAACATTTTTAGAGTAGGAGCTGCAATTCAAAATTTAGGATTTTGGATTTTAAACGATGTTATTTGGAATAAAAATAATCCAATGCCTAATTTTAGAGGAACACGATTTACCAATGCACATGAAACTTTGATTTGGGCATCTAAAAGTGAAAAATCAAAATATACATTTAATTATCAATCACTAAAATGTTTGAATGATGATTTACAAATGAGATCAAACTGGGATCTTCCAATTTGCAGCGGTGCAGAAAGATTGAAGAAAAACGGCAAAAAAGTGCATTCAACTCAAAAACCAGAGGCTTTGCTTCATAGAGTTTTATTAGCGTCTACAAATAAAAATGACATGATTTTAGATCCTTTTTTAGGTTCAGGAACAACAGCAACTGTCGCGAAAAAACTTGGTAGAAATTATTTTGGTATAGAAAAAGAAAAAAATTATTTCAAAGCTGCAGAAAAAAGAATTAAAAATACAAAAACTATTGAAGATGATTTACTTGATACTCTTAAAAATAATAGATCAAAACCTAGAATACCATTTGGATCATTAGTTGAACTTGGGATAATTAAGCCAGGCACTAACATTTTTGACAATAAGAAAAAAATTACTGCAAAAATTTTAGCAGATGGAAGTATAAAGCATAACCAATCTGAAGGCTCTATTCATAAAGTTGCAGCTACTATTTTAGGTGCTGAAAGTTGCAATGGATGGACATATTGGCATTGTGATATTGATGGCAGAATATATCCAATAGACTACTTAAGACAAAGATTAATCTCAAAAAATTAATTGTTGTAAATTTTTCCTAAATAATTTTCTAAAAATTTTTTGTTCTTGGTTAATATTTTCAATCCCATATTTCTAAAAAACACTATAATTGGATTTGATACATGAAAAGCAAATTGATTTAGTTTTGATCTATTATTAATCATTTTTACCCTTGAAACTCTATTACTATAATAATTAGATTTGTTATTTGTGATACTCTCAAATAATTCTGATGCGCCTTCAATGGACTGTGAGGCTCCTTGTGCAAAAGAAGGTGGAAAGGCAAAAAAGGCATCTCCAACAAGATGAATATTTTCAACTGATTTATGAAAATCTTTACTAACAAAAACTGGGAAGCACTTGATATTATTTAGGTTATTTAAAATTGAAGAAGAAATTTTATTTTGTAATTTATTTTTAATTCCCTCGATAAAAGCTTTTTCTTCAAAAAAGCTATAATTTTTAAGCTCATTTGCAGTTAATTGATGCTTTAAAACACCAATAAAATTGTATTCTCCAGCACTGTTATCAATTGGGTAGATAACATAATGAAAATCAGGACCTACAAATAAAGAAATGTTCATTTCATTTAAATTAATTAAGTTAGCCCGTAGGATTTTACCTCTAATTGCAATACAATTATTATAAGTTGGTTGAATTTGATTATTAGAAATTAAGGATTTTCCTTTAGAAAAAATACCATCAGATATAATTAGATATTCACAAATAAAATTTTGATTATTTTTAAAAGTTAAGTTTATTTGATCATTTTTTTTTTCGATTTTCTCAATATTATGTTCATATTTTATAACCTGCTCATCCAATCTATTTTTTAAAAATTCAACTAATGTAGATCTTTTCATTGTGGTATATTTACATTCTTTAGAATTGTATTCAGAAATATTCAAATCAGATATTTTTTTTTGATTTTCAATCTCATAAAAATCAATTTTTTCAGGATTAAATTTTTCTTTCTTTTCTATTTCATTGAATCCGATTTTGTTTAAAAGCTTGATACTATTGGTTGAAAGTTGAATCCCATACCCCTCTTCTAACTCTATAGAGTGCTTTTTTTCAAATATTATAACTTGATAATTGGGATTATCTTTAAATAAATTTGCAATAAATAAACCTGAAATTCCTGCTCCTATAATTCCAATTTTTTTCATTTATTACTTTCTAGGTATCTAACAATTCTTTTTGTAAAAGTTGGTAATGTGTATTTTTTTAACTTCTTAGGATCGATCCAGTGGGAAGTAGGCAATGAACCTACTTTATTCTTATGTTCAATTTTTATATTCATATTCATATTTGACATCTTGAAATTAACTATATCTGTTGAACTTGTAGGCTTTGATAATTCTTGCATGGGAAAAATACTGAAATTTTTCAAAAAATTAAATCTAGTATTTTTAATCAAAAGATATTTATTTTTATCTTTATAAACTTTTAGTAAATAATATTTATTGTTATTCTTTTTTTTGATTTTAGTAAGTAGGAAATCTTTTTTTTTTAAAGCAATACATTTACTTGAAATTGGACATTGTTCACAATGAGGATTACTCGGTTTGCAAATTAAAGCTCCTAGTTCCATTAAAGCCTGAGCATAATCACTTGCCCTGCTTGAATACCCAAAAATTTCTTTTTTCTTGATTAAGTTCTCTTTATTAATTTGATTTTCTTTTTTTAAATATAAATATCTTTTAAGAACTCTTTCAATGTTTCCATCTAAAGGAATAATGCTTTTATTAAAAACTATAGCTGATATTGCACTCGCAGTGTAATCACCAATACCTGGAAGAGATTTTAAATCTGAATAGTTTCTTGGAAGTTTTTTATCAAATTTTTTAATAACTAATAGAGCAGTTTTTTTTAAGTTTCTTACCCTAGAATAGTAGCCAAGCCCCTCCCAAAGCTTAATCAGTTTTTGATCTTCGAAATTTGCTAAAGTCTCTAAGTCAGGAATATTTTTTATAAATCTATTAAAGTAAGGGATTACTGTTGCTACCTGAGTTTGCTGTAACATAAATTCACTAACTAATGTGTAATATTGCTTTTTTTTATGAGAGACATTTTTTCTCCAAGGTAAAACTCGCTTATTAATGTCATACCAATTAAGAATTTTATTTGTTATTATTGTTTCTTTCATATGCAATTTAAAAATAATACTAAGCAGAGAAATGTCTCCATTCAAGGCTTAAGATCTTTTAAAGACACTTTGCCAAAAAGCGTAAAAAAAATTATTAATAAAAAAGGTCACATTTATTCAGAAACCCTGAGTAATTGGAAATACCTTGTGGGTGATGAGTTTTTCAAGTGCTGTTATCCAAAAAAATTTAAAAGTTCAAATAAATTTGGTGTAAGCACATTGGTGATAATGGTCAAAAGAGGTCACGAAGTTGACATGGAGTATTCTAAAAAAGATATTTTAAATAAGATGAATGCCTATTTTGGTTATTCAGTTGTTGAGAAACTTAAATTCATTAGTTTTGATGATGAACAAAAAATTTCTTCTAAACTAAAAATTAATGAGAAAAATGTGACAATAAACAAATATAAAGATAAAATTAGTAATGTTAAAAATGAAAAAATTAAACAATCATTATTAGAGTTAACTAAAGTGTTTAAACAAAAATGAAAAAAATCTTAATAATTTCCATATTTTTTTTCTTCAGTACTTTAAGTACTCAAGCAGATGAAATAAAAAGAATTCTTGTAGGAAATAAGAGTGCAAAAATATCGATTATTGCTTTTGAATCTTTGACTTGTAGCCACTGTGCTAACTTTCATAAAGATGTTTATCCTTTATTAAAAAAAGAATATTTAGATACAGGTTTAGCTAAGATTGAGTTTAGACATTTTCCTCTAGATAATGCTGCTTTTAATGCTTCAAAAGTTGCTCAATGTAAAAATGATGGGAATGTAGAGATATTGGAAAGTTTGTATGCTAATCAACAAAAGTGGGTAAAAGGAAGTTCAGTTGAGGAAGCGAATATTAATCTTAAAAAATTTTTATCAACAGAAGGTTTCAATATTGATTTTGAAAGTTGCATTAACGACAAGCAAATTGAAGACTTTGTATTAAATGACCGAATCGATGGAGCAAAAAACTTCAAAGTAAATGCTACCCCTACGATAATAATTAATAACGAAAAGTTTGATAAAACCTTAAATTACAAAAATTTAAAAAAAGCTCTTGAAAAACTGATATAAGTTTGTGCATGGAGTTTAAAAAAATCCAGTTAAACGGATTTAAATCTTTTGCAGAAAAAGCAGATTTTTTAATCGAAGATGGTTTAACTGGTATTGTTGGACCTAACGGGTGTGGAAAATCCAATATAGTTGAATCTCTAAGATGGGCAATGGGTGAAACATCTGCAAAAAGCATGCGTGGATCTGGAATGGAGGATGTAATTTTTTCAGGTACTTCAAATAAAGCTTCGAAGAATATTGCTGAAGTTACTATAGAAGTTGAAAATAAAGATAAAGAAGGTCCAATTCAGTATCGAGAGCATGATCAAGTTCAAATTAAAAGAAAAATAGAAAGAGATAAAGGTTCTAAATTTTACATAAACGGTAAAGAAGTACGAGCTAGAGATGCTCAAATGTTTTTTGCTGATCTATCTACTGGTGCACATTCTCCATCTATGATTAGTCAAGGAAGAATTGGAGCTTTAGTAACTGCAAAACCTACAGATCGAAGAGCAATATTAGAGGAAGCTGCAGGTATTTCTGGGCTGCATGTGAGAAGACATGAAGCAGAATTAAGATTGGGTGCTGCAGAAAATAATCTTAAAAGAGCTGATGAGCTTAGAAGACAACAGGAAAAGCAATTAGCAAATCTTCAAAAACAGGCAGAGGAAGCTTCAAAATATAAACTTATTTCTGAAGAAATAAAAAAAATTGAGGCTGGTTTATATTATTTAAAATTAATTGAGATAGACAAAGAAATCAGGATAGAAAATGAAATAAATAATGAAGCTGAAGGTGAAGTTGTTGGATTTAATACTAAAATATCAGAGCTGGAAAGTTTAATAAAACTCTCAACTGATAAAGTTTCACCACTTAGAGAAAAAAATATAGAAAATTTGTCAAGAATTCAAAGACTTAATCTAGAGCTTCAAAGTTTAGATGAAGAAAACACAAGAACTCAAGATGAAATCGAAACTATTAAAAAATCAATTCAAACTCTTGATGACGATATCGCAAGAGAAAAAGGGATAATTATTGACGCTAATTCTAATGAAAAAAGACTAAAAGAGGAAAAATTGGATTTAATAGAGACAGACTCTAAATATTTTGAAACAGAAAAGCTTTCTAACGAAGAGCTAGAAGTAGAAAAAAATAGATTAATAGAGGAACAAAAAGCTGTTGATGATGTTATAAACAGCTTTGCTGAGCAGACAATCAATATTAGCTTGGGCCCAATTAAAAATGTCCAAAGTTCAATCCTAAGGGTTAAAGAATTAATTGATAGTAATGAAATTAATCAGGCAGTTACTTTACTAGACAGATGTAACATGCAGCTTAATAATTTTTTAAATGACCTTAAAGATGACAAATCTAGAAATGAATTATTAAGTGTTAATGAAAAATCTAAAAATATAAAATTACTTCAAGAAAAATATGCTGATGCTTATAGTAAAAATCAATCTATCAAAAATGAGTCTATAAAAAGAAATGAAAGAATTAAAACCATTGAAACAGAAATTGAAAGTTGGAAAAATTTATTATTAAATTCAGAGAAAATGGTTTTAGAACTTACTGAAAGAAAAAATAAATTGTCATCTCAATTGAATGATTTAGAAAATCAGCCAAGAGTTCAGGCTGAACGGAAAGGTCAAATTTCAGAAAATTTGAGAATTTCCGATAAGGAAAAAATTGATAACGAACTAATTATTGATGAAACTGATAAAAAAATTGAAACTTTAAGACGTGAATTAAATAAAATTCAAGAGCAATCAATACAAATCAGAGAAAGAAAAGCTAGTTCAGGAGCAACTATTGAAGGTCTTCAAAAAAGGAAAGGAGATTTATTAGACCGTATAAGTTCTGAACTGAATCTTAATGAAGAAAATATTTTAGAGAATTCAAATTTAAATGGTGTTGATGAGCTCCCCAACGCTGTTGATCAAGAAGATGCATTGGATAAAAAGAAGCAAGAAAGAGAAAGGTTTGGCTCTGTAAATTTAAAAGCAGACGAAGAAACTAATAAATATGAGGAAGAGATTAAAAAAATGGAGCAAGATCGAGCGGATTTAGTAACAGCTATTGTAAAATTAAAAGATAGCATAAATGAACTTAATCAAAAAGGACGTGAAAGATTAATAGAGGCTTTCGAGAAAGTGAATAGAAAGTTTAATGAGGTCTATACAAAATTGTTCAATGGAGGGAATGCAAAATTAGAATTAGTTGACTCTGATGATCCTCTGGAAGCTGGATTAGAGATGTTGGTAAGCCCTCCTGGAAAAAGATTACAATCAATAACCTTATTATCTGGGGGAGAACAAGCACTAACGGCACTTTCATTGATCTTCGCAGTATTTTTAACTAACCCATCTCCAATTTGTGTTTTGGATGAGGTTGATGCTCCGCTGGATGACGCAAATGTAACAAGATTTTGCAGTTTACTTGAAGAGTTGACTAAAATAACAAATACTAAATTTATCATTGTAACTCATCATGCTTTAACCATGTCTAAAATGAATAGATTATATGGGGTAACTATGCCTCAAAAAGGTATCAGTCAGTTAGTTGCAGTTGATTTACAAAAAGCAGAGAGTATGGTTGCCTAAACTATACAAATGCCAAAAGATCCGTTAAAAACTCGCCTAGAGATTGCAAAAAACAAAGTTTCTAAGAAAAATCTTTTTGATAAAAAAAGTAATCCCTCACCTATTGGAACAGCCTTTAAATTAAGCACTGAACTGGTCGCTGCAGTTGCTGTAGGGACAATTATTGGGTTTATTTTTGATAAGACCTTTGGTACTAAACCCTGGTTTATATTAATATTTTTTTTTGTGGGAGTAGTTGCCGGAATAACGAACGTAATTAGATCTGCAAAAAATATGCAAAAATAAATACTTATGGCAGCAAATCCTATGTCACAATTTGATGTATATCGAATTGGACCTGAAATAAAAGTTGGAGCATTTGATATATCTTTTACTAACGCCAGTTTGTTTATGATTATTAGTACAGTTTCGATTTTACTTGTGTTTAACTTAGGCTCAAAAAGAAATTCCGTATTACCAAATAAAATACAACTACTAGCAGAGCTTAGTTATACATTTGTTGCAAAAATGATAAGTGATACAGCTGGATCAAAAGCAAAACCCTATTTTGCGTTTATATTTTCTTTATTCATGTTTGTTCTCTTTTGTAACATGTTTGGTATGATTCCTTACACATTTACTGTAACAAGTCATATAATCGTTACATTTATTTTGGCAGCATTTATTTTTATTGGGGTAACTCTCATTGGCTTTATTAAGCATGGTTTTGGTTACCTAAAATTATTTGTCCCTAGCGGGGTACCAGCTGTGCTACTACCCTTAATAGTAGTCATAGAAATTATATCTTATTTAAGTAGACCAATTAGTTTATCAGTTCGATTATTTGCGAATATGATGGCTGGTCACACAATGATGAAAGTTTTCGGAGGCTTTGTGATAAGTCTTGGATTAGTCGGTGGTTGGCTTCCACTGAGTTTTTCGGTTGCATTAACAGGTTTAGAGATCTTAGTTGCTTTTCTTCAAGCTTATGTTTTTGCAATCTTAACCTGCATCTATTTAAATGATGCATTAAATTTACACCATTAATTAACCAAGGAGGAAATAATGGAATTAGAAGCGGCAAAAATGATCGGAGCTGGTTTAGCAGCAATTGCTTTAGCAGGTGCCGGTGTAGGTATCGGAATAATTTTTGGAAATTATTTGTCTGGAGCGATGAGAAATCCATCTGCAGCACAAAAACAGTTTCCTAATTTGCTTTTAGGTTTCGCTCTAGCGGAAGCTACGGGATTATTTGGATTAGTAGTTGCATTAATCATTTTATTTGCGTTTTAAATTAATGATTAAAAAAATATATTTTCAGTCGATATTTTTTAGCTTCTTATTTTTTAAAGGAGCTTTTGCAGCTGAAAGCGGAGGTATGCCTCAATTAAATCCTGAGTTTTGGATCTCTCAAATTTTTTGGTTAATACTTACTTTTGGAACTATGTATGTTGTTTTGTCAAAATTCATACTGCCAAAAATTAGTAATAATTTAGAGTCGAGAAAATCTCAAATTTTAGAAAATATTGAGGCCGCAGAAAAACAAAGAGAAGATAGTGAGGCTAAGCGTAAGGAATATGATGAAATTATATTAAAGACCAAGAGTGAGGCTAAAACTATGTTTAATCAAACAAGAGAAAAGGCGCTAAAAGATATAATGGCTAAAAAAGAAGTTTTAGATCAGCAAATTGATGATGAAATTAATAAAGCTGAAAAAGAAATAGAAGCTTTAAGAGCTAGCGCTCCAGATAAAATAAATAAAATAGCAATTGAAACTTCTTCAGAGCTTTTAGAAAAGTTAATTGGTTTTGGCGTAAACAGTAGTAGCATATCTGCAATTGTTGATGATCTATCAAAAAGAAATGGGGATAAATATTATGGCAATTGATGCAACATTTTGGGTAGCAGTATCATTTGTAATCTTTTTTGGTGCTTTAATTTATTTAAAGATTCCACAAAAAGTTTCTCAAATCTTAGATAAGATGATCTCTGATATTAAAAATGAAATTAATGAGAGTGAAAAATTAAGAACTGAAGCAAAAAATTTGCTAGATAATGCGCAAAAAAAATTAGATACCGCTCAAACGGTTAGTAATGACATTTTAGATCGCGCAAAAAAAGATTCAGATAGATTAGTAATAGAATTGAACGATAAATTCCATAAATCTTCTGAGATCAAAAAAAATCTTGCTGAAAATAAAATAAGTCAAATGAAAGAAGCAGCTATAAAGGAGATAAAAGATGCTTCAATTAAAATAGCAGTAGACTCAGTTAAAAAAATAATATCCACATCAGTAGATAAATCAAAACTCGATGCAGTATTTCAAAAAAATTTGGATGAGACTAAAGAGCAGCTAAAAAAAATTAGCTCATAATACACTTACATTTTCCCAAAAAAACTATAAATTATTAATATGAATTCTATAGTGATTGGATCTGGATTTGGAGGAATAGCTGCAGCTTTACGCCTAAAGGCAAAAGGACATCAAGTTAAATTAATTGAAAAACATCCTGATCTAGGTGGTAGAGCCAGAGTATTTAAGAAAAATGGTTTTATATTTGATGGTGGCCCGACTGTAATTACTGCACCTTACTTAATTAACGAGTTGTTTGAATTATTTAAAAAGGACCCAAAAAACTACATTGAGTTATCTCCACTTAAAATTTGGTACCAATTTATTTTTGAGGATAAATCTAAATTTAATTATTCTGGTGATGAAGCTAATATGGTTAAACAAATAGAGGATATAAGCAAAGATGATGTTGAAGGATATCAAAAATTAGTAAGTTTTACCAAAAAGATTTTTGATAAAGGGTTTACAGAGTTAGCAGATGTTCCTTTTGACAAACCTTTTGTAATGATGAAACAACTTCCAGCGCTACTTAAACTTAAAAGCTATAAATCAGTTTATTCGTTGGTATCCTCATTTATAAAAAATGAAAAATTAAGAAGAGTGCTCAGTATGCATCCACTATTGGTAGGAGGTAATCCATTCACCACTACTTCAATTTATGGACTAATACTTTACTTAGAGAAAAAATGGGGAATCCATTATTCTATGGGGGGCACAGGAAATATTATTAAAGGTCTAGAAAAACTTATGCTTGAAGAGGGAATTGATGTAATCAAAAATAGAGAAGTTACTGAAATCATTTCAAAAAGTAATAAAATTACTGGTATTAAATTAAATAACCAAGAAATCATTAAGGCTGAAAACGTTGTTTGTAACGCAGATCCACCAGCTTTTTATGAAAAAATGTTAAAAAAAAATAGTCAAGGCTCTTTTATTTTTAATTGGAAAAAGAAAAGAATGGAATATTCAATGGGTCTTTTCGTTTACTATTTTGGAACAAAAAAGATTTATGAAGATGTTGAGCATCATACAATTAAGTTTGGAAATAAATACAAAGAACATCTGGAAGATATTTTTAATAATAAAAAATTAAATAACGATATTAGCTATTATCTCCACAGACCCTCGGCAACTGACAAGTCAATGGCACCGGAGGGAAATGACTGTTTTTATGTTCTAGTACCAGTTCCAAATAATCAATCTAAAATTGATTGGCAAACTGAAGGTGAAAACATGAAAAATTTAGTAATTGATAAAATGGAAAAAGATTTAATGCCAAATCTTAGAGAAAATATTGTGGCTGATTTTTATTTAACCCCAGATTATTTTGAAAAAGAGTTAAACACAAAATTTGGATCTGGATTTTCAATTCAGCCTAAATTCACTCAATCTGCATATTTTAGATTCCATAATAAATCTGAAATTTATGATGGACTTTATTTTGTTGGAGCTGGAACGCACCCAGGAGCTGGGGTGCCTGGAGTGTTATCATCAGCAAAAGTCTTGGATAAACTGCTTTAATGTCTGCTAAAAATTATCTAGCAACATATGCAAAATCTTTTAATTGGGCTGGTTTTTTTCTACCAAAAAATACTTACAAAAAATGTTCAGCCCTTTACGATTTTTGCAGAGTAGCTGATAACATTGCAGATGATGAAAATACTATTACAGTTAAAAAAGAGAAATTTAAAAAATTTAAAGATAATTTTGAAAATAAAAATTTCAACGATCCAATAATTAAAAATATTTGGGATCTTATTTCTGAATATAATATTTCAATTACAATTATTCATGATTTACTTGATGGTATCAATTCAGATATCAAAGAACAGGTAAAGTTAACTACAGAAAAAGAATTATTAATATACTCTTATCGTGTAGCAGGTACTGTAGGACTAATGATGGCCAAAATACTAAAAGTAAATAAAAAAAATTCTTTAAAGTCTGCAATTGATCTTGGTATCGCTATGCAACTAACAAATATTTCAAGAGACGTAATTGAAGATTTTAATAATAACAGGGTCTACATTGATCAAAATTTTGAAAATATAAAATCTACAATTGAATTATCAGAAAAATTTTATGAAAATTCTTTTTACTCAATTAAAGAAATACCCTTAAGTTTTAGATTTTCTATTTTAGTTGCAAGAAGAGTTTATAGAAAAATTGGTTATAAAATTTTAAACAAAAAAAACTTTGAAAATTATAAAAAATCAGGAAAAATTTATGTCAATAATGTAGAAAAAATAGTTGAGACACTACTCTCAATAATTGATTTACTTAAACTTGTATTAACCAATAATAATGATGATAATATTGATCATGACCATTATTTAATTAATGAAGAAATTAAATTAGATGAGAGAATTTGACTATATAATTATTGGCGGCGGTTGCGCTGGGTTATCTTTGGCATATGAATTAGAAATTCATGAAAAATTCAAAAATAAAACATTAGCAATTATTGAACCTAGAAACGATTATATTAGAGATAAAACCTGGTCTTTTTGGAAAGTTGCATCTCATAATTTTGAAGATTGTGTAAAGCACAGCTGGAGTAATTTTTCTGTAAATATACCTGATCAAACTAAATACATAAAATGTAATAACTCTCCTTATCAAGCTATTGATAGCGGGCTATTTTACCAGAAGATAATCAATACCTTAAAAAAAAATACCAACATTCATTTTTTTAAGAATATAAATGAAATCAGTAATGAAAATTCATTTGTGTTCAACAGTGTCAGTGATGTTTCTGATAGTAAAAATGACTTATGGCAACATTTTTCAGGTATTGAGATTGAAACAAATAAAGATGTTTTTGACGATCAGATATTTAACCTAATGGATTTTGATTGTGAGCAAAGAGACAGTGTACACTTTTTTTATACTTTACCATTTTCAAAAAAAAATGCACTTATTGAGACAACATGGATCTCCGATTTAAATCATAAATCAAATCAAGATTATTCAATACAGCTAAAAGATTATATTAAAAATAAATTAAAAATTAAAAATTATGAGATTAAATTCAAAGAAACTGGTGCTATCCCATTGTTTCATCCACAAAATATAAAAAAAATAAATCAGATGGAAATTGGTACAGCAGGAGGTATGACCAGATTAAGCACTGGATATACTTTCATGAATATTCAGAGCCAAAGCAAATATATTAGAGAAAATTTTGAAAATATTCAAAAAGTAAATAATTTTACCGTAAATTCAAAATATAATTTTTTAGATAATATATTTTTAAAAGTATTAAAAAAAAATTCAGAAAAAATGCCAGAGATATTCTTTAAAATGTTTAATTGTTCTCCAAGCACAGTTATCAATTTTTTATCAAATAAAAGTAATATCTATGAGGACTTCTCTATTATTTTAAAGATGCCAAAACTGGTTTTTTTGAGGGAATTGCTCTGAAATGAAATCTCAAATAAAAAAAATAAATCTAAATCACTCTTTTATTTTTTTTTTATTTTGTAATATATTTTCAGTAATAGTCTTTAAATTTAGTGATTTAAATATATCAAGCTTATTTTGTTTGCTACTTATATTAACCATAGGTGTTTCTCATGGAGCCCTAGATCATTTAAAAGGTAAAAAACTTATTTCAATTTTAAATATTAAAAAATTTTATATTTTTTATTTAATTTACTCACTTATGGCTCTCTCAGTTATATTCATATGGACTATTGTGCCAGCTATTACTTTAATAATTTTTTTGGCTGTTGCTTCTTTTCATTTTGGTAAAGAAGATACGCAATTTTTAATTAACAAAAACACAAACTTAACTTCAATACTTTATTTTTTTAGAGGCTTGTTAGTTATTGTTATTCCTTTGTACTTCAATTTTGATGAGACAGTTACAATATTTAAAATGTTACTAATCGATAATGAACAATTTTACTCAGGTTTAAGTTTTATTGAAAAGTATAAAATAATTGAAATAGCTATTAGTTTAAGTGTGCTATCAAGCATCATTTTATTTTTAAGCGAATTTAATATCAAAAAATTTGCAATTTTTTTAGATTTTTTCTCAATTATAATTTTGAATTATTACCTATCACCCCTAGTTGCGTTTACTATTTACTTTTGTTTTTTACACTCTATTAGGCATACTATTTCACTTGCTATAGAAATGGATAATTCCAATCTAAAAAATGGTTTAAAATTATTTGCTCTAAAAGCTTTTCCGTTAACAGTTTTGACTGTTATTTTCTCTTTGATTGGTCTTTATTTCCTTAATAATGTCTATGAATTAAATAGCGCAATATTAAAAATAATTTTTATAGGTTTGGCGTCTTTAACCTTTCCACATATATTGCTGGAATATTTTTTAGAAAAAAATGAAAAATAAAGAATTAAAAATCTTGTTATCTGCACCACGTGGATTTTGTGCAGGTGTTGAAAGAGCGATTGAAATTGTTGAAAAATCAATTCAGAAATTTGGCGCTCCAGTTTACGTTCGACATGAAATTGTTCATAACAAACATGTTGTTGACGATCTAAAAAATAAAGGAGCTATATTTGTTGAAGAACTTGAAGAAATAAAAGACAAAACAAGACCAGTTATTTTTTCAGCTCATGGTGTACCAAAGAAAATACCAGAGGATGCAAAAAACTATAAAATGACTTATGTTGATGCAACATGTCCCTTGGTCTCAAAAGTTCACAGAGAGGCGGAAAATCTTAATAAAGCAGGCTACCAAATTATTTTAATTGGACACGAAAACCATCCAGAAGTAATTGGAACTATGGGGCAACTTCCAGATAGTACGGTTACGTTAATACAAAATGAAGATGAAGCTCAAAATTACCATGCTGAAAGAATTGATAAAATTGCTTATATAACTCAGACGACATTATCAGTTGATGACACCAAGGAAATAATAAAAATCTTAAAAAATAAATATCCAAAAATAAAAGAACCGATGAAGGAAGATATTTGTTATGCCACAACCAATAGGCAGGCTGCAGTTAAGAAAATTGCAAAACAATGTGAAATGTTTTTTGTAATTGGAAGCAGAAATTCTTCAAACTCAGTAAGGCTGGTAGAAGTTGCAAAAAAATCTGGATGTGAAAACTCACACTTAATTCATTCGGAAAGTGAAATTCCATATAATGAAATAGAAAAATTTAATACCATAGGTATTTCGTCAGGTGCGTCAGCTCCAGAAGTTTTAGTTGAAAATTTCATAAATTCTTTAAAAAATAAATTCACTTTAAAAATAAATGAAGTTGAAATAATAAAAGAAAACGTAGTTTTTAAAGTCCCAAATAAATTAAATTAGATGGCTGTTTATACAAGAATAGATAAGAATGATATTAAACTTATAAATAATAAGTTTGAAATTGAAAAAATTATTAGCTTTCAAGGTATTAAGCAAGGAATTGAAAATACTAATTATTTATTAAAATCAAAAAATAAAAAATTTATCTTAACAATTTTTGAAAAAAGAGTTTCCAACAAAGAAGTCCCTTTTTTTATGAAACTAATGGACAAATTAAATAGTTCTAAAATAAATTGTCCTAAACCTTTAAGAACCAAAGGTGATAACTATCTAATAAAATTAAAAAAAAAGACTGCCTGTATCGTATCTTTTTTAGAGGGAAAAGATAAAAAAAAACTCAATATCAAGGATTGTTACACAGTTGGTAAAACTACCGCACAAATGCATTTGGTTACTGAAAAACTAAAACTTTATAGAAAAAATTCAATGGGCATTAAAAATCTTAACCCTTTATTAAAAAGTATTAAGTTTAAATATAATAAATTCTCAAAAATAGACTTTTTTTTGAAAAATAATTTAAAGAATATTAGTAAGTATTGGCCAAAAAAATTACCAAATGGAATTATTCATGGAGATTTATTTATTGATAATATCTTTTTTAAAAAAAATAAACTCTCAGGGATTATAGATTTTTACTTTGCTGGAAATGATTTTTTTATGTATGAAATTGCAATTTGCATTAATGCCTTATGTTTTGACTTAAAAGGTAAAAAATTTTCAATGAATAAACAGAAAATTAAAGGGTTAATTAAAGGTTATGAGAGTGTAAAGAAAATTTCTTCTAGAGAAAAAAAAGCTATAAATGTCCTGTGTAGAGGAGCGGCTTTGCGTTACTTGTTAACTAGACTATATGATTATTCTAATACTCCTAAAACAGCTTTGATAAAAATAAAAAATCCTAACGAGTATTATCAAAAACTACTTACTCATAATAGCTTAAATTCTTATAAAGATTATTTACCCAGATGATAAAAATTTATACAGATGGTTCTTGCATGTCAAATCCTGGAAATGGTGGATGGGCTGCAATAATTAATACTAATGGAAAAATTAAAAAAATTAGTGGTAATGAAAAAAATACGACAAATAACAGAATGGAACTTATGGCTCCAATTAATGCCTTAAAAAATATAAACTCAAAAGATCCAATAGAGATATTTACAGATTCAAAGTATGTAAAAAATGGAATAACTGAGTGGATTAATACTTGGGTATTAAATAACTGGAAAACATCAAAAAAAGAGGATGTTAAAAACAAAGATTTATGGCTTGAATTACATAAATTAAACCAATCCTTAAGTGTAAAATGGAATTGGGTTAAAGCACATGCGGGAGACCCTTTAAATGAAGAAGTGGATATGTTGGCTAAAAAAGCAGCTAATTTAAATTGAATCTAAAAAATTTTCTGCAGCTGATATCTCACAGGTCGCTGTATCTTCCTCAGCTTTTATCTTAGTTGCGATATTATTTTCAACTAGCATAGTATATCTTGCTGATCTAGTTCCTTGACCTCTGTCAAATCTATCAATATCTGCACCAATTGATTTGGTAAATTCACAGTATGGATCTGCTGCCATAAAAATCTTGTCCTCTACCTTTTGACTATCGCCCCAAGCTTTCATTACATTTGGATCATTTACTGAAACGCAAATAATTTTGGTAATCCCCTTTTTTTTGGCAGTATCAAAATTGTTAACATAACCTGGTAAGTGTTTTGCAGAACAAACTTTGGTAAAAGCTCCAGGAACCCCTATAACAATAGTTTTATTGTTGTCAAATAACTCGGAAGAGGATATTTTTTTTGGCGCACCAGTTTCGTCTAAATGGTAAAATTCTGAATTTGGAATTTTATCTCCCTCTTTAATTTTCATTTAATTTTTCCTAAAATATATTGTTTAATTTTTTTGAAGCTATTTTCAATTATACCATAATTTTCTTCCTCATCCAAAATAAACTTTAATTCGTCTGGTAAATCAGATTTCAAATTTATAGCCTTTAAAATTGCATCTGGAAATTTGCATGGATGTGCTGTTGCAAGAACAATATTGTTCCCTTTTAAATTATGTTTATCAAAAGCTCCATATCCTATGGCTGTGTGTGGATCTAAAACCATATTAAATTTTTCATAGATATTTTTTATCACATCTAGTGTTTCCTGCTCACTCATTCTTGCCGATAGAAAATCTTGATTAATTTTTTTTAATTTCTCATCGTCGATTGTATATTTACCATTCTGTTTGATATTTTTCATATCATCTAAAGTTTGTGAACTATCATGACTATTTAAATCATAAATTAGTCGCTCAAAATTACTTGCAATTTGAATGTCCATACTTGGAGAAATAGTTTCAGAGACATGTTCAGCCTCATATTTACCTTTTGAAATAGCTCTATGTAAAATGTCGTTTTGATTTGTGGCTACTATTAATTTATTAATTGGAAGACCCAACTTCTTTGCCAAATAACCTGCATATACATCTCCAAAATTTCCAGTTGGTACTGAAAAATTTATTGGCTGATTGTCCTCCTCAGCTAAAAAATAACAATAAAAATAATATACACTTTGCGCAATAATTCGAGCCCAATTAATTGAATTAACACCAGACATGTTTATCTGATTAGAAAATTCTTTATCTGAAAACATGGATTTAACTAAATTTTGACAATCATCGAAGTTACCTTTTACAGCAATATTGAATACATTCTCATCTTTTCCAGTTGTCATTAATTTTCTTTGGACTGGTGAAATACGATTATGTGGGTGAAGAACAAAGATATTTAAATTCTTTTTCCCTTTAATTGCATCAATGGCAGCAGCGCCAGTGTCTCCTGATGTGGCAACTACAATATTAATCTTTTCATTTTCGTTATTCAAATAATATTCATAAAAATTACCCAAGAGTTGCATTGCTACATCTTTAAAAGCTAAGGTTGGACCATGAAACAATTCAAGCACATAGCGGTCACCTACTTTAATAAGATCAATAACATTATCTTTTCTGAAAACTGAGTAGGATTTTTCTATTATTTTACTTAACTCACCCTCTGAAGTAAAACTACCTATAAATGGATGAATAATTTTTTTTGCTAAATCTGAATAACTTAGTTTTTTAAAATCACTTATTTCAGACTCTGAATATTTGTGTAAAGTCTCTGGTATAAAAAGACCACCATCATCAGCAAGACCTTTAATAAAAACATCTTTAAATTCAAAGTTTTTTGATTTATCTCTTGTGCTTATATACTTCATCTAATAATTTTTTTTTCTAAAATATAGATATATTAAAAGGATTGAAATCGCCATTGAAAACCAAGTAATTGCATACTTTTTATGATTGTTTGAAATTTTTGCATTGATCACTCTTGGTTTTGGAATTTTATAGTTTCCATTTAAATAAATAATATAATTAGAAAATTTTCTTCCAGTCTGATTAAAAATGTCATCTCTATCAAGGGTGAACCAATAATTTTTTTTAATTTCATTTTGGGGCTTAAACATACTTGACTTAGATTGTAACATCAAAGTTCCAATTATTTCATTTTGATTTATTTGATTGATTTCTGGTAGATCTTTTTTATCAAAAGGTATCCAGCCTCTGTTAATTAAAAAGTTTTCATTTTCAATCAATATTGGGTTTACTACTTCAAACCCAGGTTTTCCTTTTTCATTTAAATTATATAAGTAAATTTGATTATCAAAATCAATTTGACCTGACGTTTTTATTCTTAAATAATTTTTTTTATTAGTTTGAGTTAATTCTACAGGATCATTTTTTAAAGAATTTTCAATTTGATTTATTAAATCTAGCTTCCAATTTAGTCTATAAATTTGCCAAAAACCTAATGAAAGAAGAACAAGAATTACAAACCAAACAAATACTGAAAATAAAAATTTATTCTTCAAGAGTTGTAAATTAACTTCCCCAAATATAAATGGCAGCAAATAAGAATAACCAAACTACATCAACAAAATGCCAATACCAAGCTGCTGCTTCAAATCCAAAATGATGGTCTTTAGTAAAGTGACCTAATTTACCTCGCCATAAACAAACAGCTAAAAATATTGTTCCAACTATTACGTGAAATCCGTGGAAACCCGTAGCCATATAAAAAACTGCTCCATAAATGTGACCTGAATAATCAAAAGTAGCGTGGTGATATTCGTATGCTTGTAATAAGGTGAAAAAGAAACCAAGAACAACTGTTGCTGTTAACCCTTGAATAAATCCTTTTCTATCACCTTCTAACAATGAATGATGGGACCAAGTAACTGTAGTTCCAGATAACAATAGTACTAAAGTATTAATTAGAGGGATATCCCATGGATCAAATGTTTCAATATCTTTAGGAGGCCAAACATTTCCAACAAACTCATTTGGAAATAAACTGATATCAAAGTAAGCCCAGAACCAAGCAACAAAGAACATTACTTCTGATGCAATAAATAATGTCATTCCATAACGGTGATGAATTTGTACAACGGGGGTATGATGTCCTTGATGTTCTGCTTCAATCACAACGTCTCTGAACCACATGAAGGCTCCATAAATAACTAATGCTAGTCCAAGATACATTCCCCATGAAACATCATTGTGCATATAAAAAATTGTACCTATGGCTAATACTAAACATGAAAAAGATACATATATAGGCCATGGACTTGGGTCTACTAAATGATAATCGTGTTTTTTTTCGGCTGACATTTTTTGTGATTATGATTGTTTATAGTAATC
>CACKOH010000009.1 GCA_902601785.1 uncultured Pelagibacteraceae bacterium
TATTGGACCGTATTTATCACCAATCTCTTTATAAATATTTCCAACTCCAGTATCACAAGCAAACAAAATTTTTTTTTCATCGTATTCAATTAAGAAATTTCCCCATAAAGATTTATTGGTATCTGTTAAACTTCTTTTAGACCAATGGACTGCTGGAAGAAATGTTATTTTCATTCTTTCATTAATGATGATTTCTTCATACCAATCCATTTCATTAACATCGCTGTATCCATTTCTTTCAAAATACTTACCTAGCTTCAAAGGAGCCATTACCTTAGTATTTTTGAATGGGAATCTTCTGATTGTCGTCATATCTTGATGATCATAGTGATTATGAGTAAGTAAAAAAACATCTACAGGAGGTATTTCTTCTAAATTTAAAGCTGGTTCAGTAAAACGTTTAGGGCCAAATATTAATGGACCTGCATTTTTAGAAAAAACAGGATCGGTTATGATTGTTGTATTCCCCAATTTTATTAAAAAAGTTGCATGACCAATCCATCCAATGTAATCACCATCTTTATATTTTTGAATATCAGCTAATACTTGTTCTTTGTCTACAACATGATCCTTTGGAACAGTCATGTTGAGTTTCTTTTTTTCTTTATTAAATATTTTAAAAGACCATTTAAAATTCCGATCTACTTTAGGGGAACCTAAAGGGTTTCTAAAAGTACCGTCTGGTAAATGATGATAGGGTATTCTATCCATAAATAAATACAAAATTAATAGTTATTGATAAAAATTGTAAATTTAATATTTTTTTTTATCTAAAATAGCAATAATACTTTTTTTAATATTTTCACTTATTTTTATTGTTCCTTTCTTGTTAGGATGTATTCCATCTTGTTGATTTAAACTTGGATCAAGTGCCACACCCTCTAAAAGAAAAGGTATTAATAGTAAATTATGTTTCTTAGATAATTTTGGATAGATGGCGTCAAAGTCGTTCTTATATTTTGCTCCATGTGTTGTTGGAGCAATCATTCCAGCTAAAATTATTTGTATTTCTTTATTTTTTGCGATTTCTATTATTTGTTCTAGATTTTTTTTTGTTTCATCTGGTTGAATTCCTCTAAGCATATCGTTTGCGCCCATTCCTAAAATAATAAGATCTATTCTTGGATCTGATAAACTCCACTCTGCCCTATTTAATCCACCTGAAGATGTACTGCCTGAAACACTTCCATTTATAACTTGAATATTAAATCCATCTTTTTTTAAATTATTCTCTAAAACTATGGATAAATGATGTTCTTTAGGTAAACCATAACCAGCCATCAGACTGTCACCAAATAATATTACCTTTTCTATTGCACTTGCTTTTATGTGCACTAGAAAGATTATCAGAATTTTTGTAAATAAACTTTTATTCATGTCTTCTCTTCTTAAATTAAAAAAAATAAATCTCAAATACCAAACTGGTAAAGATAATATCAGTGTTTTAAAGAATGTAGATTTAAATATTAAGAAAAAAGAAACAGTTTCTGTTGTAGGAGAGAGTGGTTCAGGAAAAACCAGTTTAATAATGCTTGTTGGTGGATTAGAGAAGCCAACCTCTGGAAAGATTATTTTTCAAAATCAAGAAATTACAAGCCTTAATGAGGATGAAGTATCAGAAATTAGAAAAAAAAATATTGGAATTGTATTTCAATCTTTTTATTTAATCCCAAATTATACTGCAGTTGAAAATGTTGCTTTAACACTTGAACTAAATAATTTTAAAAATCCTGAAAAAGAGGCGAAGACTCTATTGGATCGATTTGGTTTAAAACATCGTTTTAATAATCTTCCAAGTCAACTATCTGGTGGGGAACAGCAAAGAGTAGCCATAGCAAGAGCAATCGCTATGAAACCTGAATTGATTTTAGCTGATGAACCAACTGGTAATTTAGATACTGAAAACTCTACATTGATTTCGAATATATTGTTTAAATATGTGAAAGAAGAAGGTTCTTCCTTAATTATGGTAACTCATGACCCCAAACTTGCGGATAAAGCAAAAAGAAAAATTAAAATTAAAGATGGAAAAATCAAATAACTTTTCAGAATTTAATCTAATACTTAAATATGCTCTAAAAGATTTAAGTAGAAACTATCATAAAATCTCAAGCATTATTATAACTCTGTTTATTAGTCTTTTTATTCTAAGTGCTATTTTCACAATCGAAGATAGTTTGAAAAAAGAATTAAATGATAATGCCAAAGCATTATTAGGAGGAGATTTAGAGATTGATTACAATCGTAATCAAGGAAACTTGAATTTAGTAAATCTAGTCAAAGAGTTTGCAACAGTATCGCAAATGATTGAATTTAGCACGATGCTCTCAACAACTGGAAGGGAAAAAAATAAATCTTTATTTACACGAATTAAAACTGTGGATGAAAAATATCCACTTTATGGTGAAGTTGATTATGAGCCAATCGAAGCTTATGAAAGAATGCAAACAGAGCCAAATACAATTTTAATTAACGAAAGTTTATCAAAGACACTTAATATAAAGATTAACGAGCAAGTTAAAGTTCAAGACCAAAACTTTACTGTCATTGGAATTATTAAATCAGTACCAGATGTAAGTGGATTTGTTGCATTTGGTGACTGGGCCCTAGCTGGCAAACAAACTTTAGAAATATTAAAACTTAATGGAATAGGAAGTTTTTTAAATTATGAATATAAAGTAAAATTTAATAATGATGATGATCCAGAACAAATAGAAAGAAAAATCGAAAATATTTTCAAAAACGATCAAAAAGTAAAACTTAGATACCCTGAAAATTCAGCAAGTGGTATTAAAAGAATTATTAACAATTTTTCTCAATTTTTATCTCTTGTATCTATAAGCGCAATGTTGATTGCAGGAATTGGAATTGCAAACACTTTGTTGTCTTTTATAAATCAAAATAACATGTCAATTGCTGTCAGAAAAGCAGTTGGATTTTATTCTGGAAACATAAAAACACTTTATTATCTACAATTATTTATTTTACTGTTTTTTATTACAGTAATTTCCTATGGGTCTAGTTTCTTAATTGTTCCAATAGCAGATAAATACTTGTCTGATGGTTTGGGATTAAACGTTTATCCAGTTTTTTCTTTTTTGAATTTTTTTAAAATATTTTTAGTTGGATTGCTAGTTCTTATAATTTTTTCTATACCAACAATAAGTTCTATTGATCAAGTAAAAGCTTCAAATTTGTTCAGGAATGTATTTCAAAATTTACAATTTTATTATTCAAAAAAATCAGTCGCAGTAAGTTTTATTTTGTTATCTACTTTAATTTTATTATTTACAATTGGATCTGAACAGCCAACATATAGTTTGGGATATTTTGTAGCTTTTTTTGTGTGTTTAATAGTTTTTTTCTTACTTTCAAAATTAGTTATTTATTTTCTAAAAAAATTTAAATCAAGTTCAATTGTTTCACTAAAAGTTTCAATTAAAAATATTACTCAAACAAAAAGTATTACTCCTATTACTGTAATGTCTCTAGGTTTAGGCGTTACATTATTGTTAACTCTGTCTTTAGTGGGTACTAACTTTCAAAGAGAAATTGCTAAATCTATCCCAGATATTGCACCTGATTATTTTTTTGTTGGCATTCAAAAAGGAGAGCGTGAAAAATTTGAGCAAGGTATTTTAAATATGGATAAAGATGCAAACATTGAAATAGTTCCAATGGTATCATCTGGTATTGCAAAAATTAATGGAGTTGATCCTAATACATTCATCAAACCTGATAATGATAGTTATTGGGTAATTGGAAGTGAACGAAGATCATCATGGGTAGAGGATATTCCAAAAGATAATCCTATATTAGAGGGCGAATGGTGGGATTTATCCAAACCAAATCAGTTACAAATATCGCTGGATGCTAAAGTTGCAAGAGATTTTAATATTCAATTAGGTGATATTTTTACTTTGAACATTTATGGAAGAGAGATTGATGGAGAAGTAATTAATTTTAGGGAAGTAGATTACCGCGATCTAAGTATCAATTTTGCAATGCTATTTAACCCTCAATTTGCGAAGAATATTCCACATGAGTACTTAGCAACTGCAAAGTTTAATTCTGATAAATTTGATGAAACAAAAATGTTGGAGTTAATGCCAAGTTTATCAATGATTAAAATTGCAGATTATCTTTCAAAAGTAACTGCAGTTTTAAACAAAGTATTTATTGCAGTTACTTTAATTTCAGCTGTGACAATTGTTATTGGTTTAATTGTAATATCAAGTGCAATTATGGTTCAGGGAAAAGTTAAAGAATATCAAAATCTTGTTTTTAAAATCGTAGGTTTTTCAAAAAAACAAATAATTTTATCATCTTTAATTGAATTCATCATTATTTTTATGTCTGTGATTTTGATAGCAACATTTTTTGCTGTAATAGGATCTAGATTTATTATGGAAAATATATTTCAACTAGTATGGCAGTTCGACTTTAAAGTTCTGATTTATTTAGCTTTTTCTACTGGTTTTATAACCTTGATGCTAATTTTAATTACTAATTTAAAATATTTAAATCCTAAAATTTATCCCCTAATAAGGAACCAATAATATCTTTAAAATGATATTTATATAAAAAAATCAAATATCAATTTTGAACTGGTCACAAAAATTATAGAATACAAGATATTATAAAATAATTTTTCCTCAATTATCTTTAAAAGTTGATAACCAATTAAAATTCCAATTAATGCAACGGGGAACAAAATTAACGATTGTTTAAAAGTTTCCAAGTTAGTCATGGATAAGTTTATATAAAGAGGTAGTTTAATTAAATTTACAAAAGTAAAAAAAATTATTCGTGTTCCTACATAAATTTCTTTTTTCATTCTCAATGGAAGCAAATAAAGACTCGTTGGAGTACCCCCTGCATGAACACTGAAACTGGTAAAGCCCGCTACAATTGAACATATACCACCTTTAAAAAAATTTTTTTCTAACTTTGCTTCTTTATTTTTTTTAAAAAAAAAGTAATGACCAGCAAAAAGAAAACCCATCAAACCAATTATAAATTTGAGTAATTCTTCTGAAAAATACGAAAAACTTAATGATCCTATAAATATTCCAACTGCTGCAAAAGGGATTAATAATTTTAAAGTTTCTAAATCAAATTCTTTCCTATATTTATAAGTAGCAATAAAATCTGAAAATATTAGAATAGGAAGTATAATTCCAAGTGCTGTAGTTAAAGGCATTGAAATTGTCATTAAAGGAATTGAAATAAGTGCCATTGATCCACCTAATCCAGATTTTGCTATTCCAAACAGAATTATAGCCGGTACTGCAGTAAAAAAAAATAATAGATTTATTTCCATCGCTTTAATGAATTAAGTAATTTTGATCCTAAAGGACTAATAGGTTCTTGAAGTATAATTTCTTTTCCAGTTTTTTCTTTTACTAGTCTTAATAATTTAGTTGCCAAACCTTGTTTTCTAAATAGTGGATTAACAAAAATATATTCTACTTCGCCATTTATATTAAATCTCACAAAGCCTAATGTTGTATTTTCATTTTTGAAAGTAAATACACTATCGGATTCATCTATTTGATATTTTGAAAAATCGATTTTCTTCATTATCTCTAGTAATTTAAGAGCAAAAGAATGATTGCTATAATTACTATTACGAAACTGACAACAATATAATTTAGTTTAATATTTAATTTTTTTTCAACAAAGTCAGTAATTTTTTCCCAAAACAAAACGATCAAAAAAACTACAACAGCAGGAATTATAAATTTTATCATTATTTAGAATTACTATAAACCTTTTGAATTTCTTTGCAAAATTTACCCTATCTGTTAAGCATTTTCGAAAATGAATAATAAAAACTTTGGATTTGGTACGCAGATTAGAAAATCCCCATACTTTGACTCCACAGTTAAATGGGGTGCCACTGGTTTTTCTGTCTATAATCACATGTATATTCCAAGAGATTTTGGCAGCCCAGAGCAAAACTTTTGGAACTTGATTGAAAAATCAATACTTTGTGATGTTGCAGTTGAAAGACAGGTCGAAATTACAGGACCTGATGCTTTTAAATTTACCCAACTACTTACACCAAGAGATCTTTCAGAAATTGCTGTAGGTCAATGTAAATATATTTTAATCACAAATAATGAAGGTGGAATTTTAAACGACCCAGTTTTATTAAGGATAGCTGAAAATCATTTTTGGCTTTCACTCGCAGATAGTGATGTTTTGTTATGGGCTCAAGGTGTTGCGGTTAATTCAGGAATGAGTGTTAATATAACAGAACCTGATGTTTCGCCATTACAGCTACAAGGACCTACATCTAAAGACATTATGATAAAACTTTTTGGTGAAAGTATTAAGGATCTCAAATATTATTGGTTTAGGAAATATGATTTAGATGGCATACCATTAATTGTTTCTAGAACTGGCTGGTCTAGTGAGTTTGGTTATGAATTATTTTTAAGAGATGGTTCTAAAGGAAACGATTTATATGAAAAGATAATGGTTGCTGGAAAAGAATATGGTCTTCAGCCTGGGCACACTTCTTCAATAAGAAGAATTGAAGGTGGAATGCTTTCCTATCATGCTGATGCTGATATTAATACCAATCCATTTGAATTAGGTTTAGATCGTTTAGTATCTCTGGATAGTGATATTGAATTTATTGGAAAGGCAGCTCTAAAAAAAATCAAAGCTGAGGGTATAAGAAGAAAACAAGTTGGTTTAGAGATTAATTGTAAACCACTATCTGCGCCTAACACAACTTTCTGGT
Organism: uncultured Pelagibacteraceae bacterium; assembly: GCA_902601785.1. Classification (GTDB taxonomy): domain Bacteria; phylum Pseudomonadota; class Alphaproteobacteria; order Pelagibacterales; family Pelagibacteraceae; genus Pelagibacter. The sequence goes on from CACKOH010000009.1 coordinate 6,755, forward strand.
CTATAAAAAAAGATAACAATAAAATTGGAAAAGTAACTTCTGCAGTATATTCACCAAGATTAAAAAAAAATATTGCACTCGCAATGATAAATATAGAAAATTCTAAAATTGGAACTAAATTGGACGTTGAAACACATGAGGGTAATTTTCAAGCTATAGTAGTAGAAAAACCTTTTTTTGATCCAAAAAAGAAAATAGCTAGCAATTAAGTTTTAATTTTGTAACCTTTTTTAAGTAGTACAGACACCACAGTTACACATATTACCAAGAATAGAACCATTAGGCTGACACTAACCCATATATTAAAATCAGAAACTCCATAAAATGCAAATCGCAAACCATTAATTAAATATACAACTGGGTTGAAATAAGTAACTGTCTGCCAAAATTCTGGTAGCATATCTAAAGAATATAAGCTTCCACCTAAAAAAACCATTGGTGTGATCACTAGAGTTGGAACAATTGACATTTGTTCAAAATTTGAGCTCATCAAACCAATTAAAAAACCAAATAAAGCAAATGTAAAAGCAACTAACACTAATAAAAAAATCATTAACAATGGATACATAACTTGAACTTCTACAAAAAAAGTAGCTGTTAAAAAAATTACTACACCAACAAGTAATGTTTTAGTTGCACCAGCACCAACAAATGCTAATACAATTTCAAATGTCGAAATAGGTGCTGCAAGAATTTCATACATGGTGCCATTAAATTTTGGAAAAAAAATACCAAACGAAGTATTACTTATTGATTGTGTTAACAATGTTAGCATTAACAGACCTGGAACTATGAAAGATCCATAGCTGATACCATCAATTTTCTCTACATAACCACCTATAACTGATCCAAAAACAATAAAGTATAATGAAGTTGAGAGAACTGGTGAGAATAAAGATTGCATCAGTGTTCTTTTGAAACGATCCATTTCATGAAGGTACATTGCTCTAAACGCGTAATAATTAAATTTCATTATTCTCCTTAACTAAACTTACAAATATTTTCTCTAATGTAGTTTGTTCTGTTTTAAGATCTTGAAGTTTTAAACCTGCATCCTTTAAATCTTTTAGCAAATTAGTTATACCAGTACTTTCTTCGTTGACATTATAAATATAATTAACTGATTTTTTATCACTTCCTATTTCTAAGTTGTATGGTTCTAAACTATCAGGCACTTTATTTAACTCATTTTGAAGATTTATAGTTAATTTTTTATGACCCATTTTTTTTAACAATTCATCTGTCTTATCAATAACAATAATCTCTCCTTGATTAATTACAGCCACTCTATCAGCAATTGCTTCAGCTTCTTCTATATAATGAGTTGTTAAAATTATAGTAACTCCAGTCTTTCTCAAATCCTCAACCACTTTCCACATATCTCTTCTCAGCTCAACATCTACCCCTGCTGTTGGTTCATCCAAAAATAATATTGAAGGTTCATGAGATAAGGCTTTAGCAATTAAAACTCTTCGCTTCATACCACCCGATAGCTGTCTAAGTCTTAAATCTTTTTTATCCCACATGCTTAGATCTTTTAAAATTTTTTCAATATGTTTTGGATTTGGTTTTTTTCCATTTAACCCTCTTGAATATGAAACATTATTAAAAACTGTTTCAAATAATTCTAATGTTAGTTCTTGAGGAACTAATCCAATTCTTGAACGGGTTTCCCTATAGTCATCAATAATATCAAAATCTTCAACGGTTACTTTTCCTGATGAGGGTGTTACGATACCACAGATAATACTGATTAAAGTTGTCTTGCCAGCACCATTTGGTCCTAGAAGAGCAATTATTTCGCCTTTTTTAATATCTAAATTAATTTTTTTTAAAGCTTCAAATCCATTGTCATAAACCTTTGATAAATCTTTAATTGTGATTTGATTAGTCGACATTTAGATAAGTTATATAGAGACAATTTGTGGGATTACAATAAATTTTAATTTGTTGTAATTTTTATTATGAAAAAAATTTTAATCTCTTTTTTGTTTTTATTTACACTGAATGCCAATGCTATGGAAAAGGAAACAACTTTTGACCAAAAGCTGTTTAATAAGGCTCAATCTGAAGGGAAAGTTATTATAATTAGTTCTTGGATTAAGTACTGTTCATCTTGCGCAGGACAAATGAAAATTTTAAATAAAGCAAAAAATGATGGTAAATTAAATGACATAGAGTTTGATAATATTGAATATTTTTCTTTTGATGTAACAAACAGAAACGTAGCTGATTTATTTAATGTTCAATATCAAACAACTCTTATAATTTTCAAAAATAAAGAAGAAGTGTATAGAAGTCTTGGAGAAACTACCAAAGACTTACTTTACGAAGCTATAAAATCGTCAATTTAGTAATTAATATTTTTTTATTTTTAAAATCAAAGCTGGCAAAAAAGTTGCAATTAAAAAAGATAAAAATAATAAAGATTGTGAAACAAAAGGGCTAAATGCTTCTGTTGGTACCAACACTCCTACTAATAAACTTTTAGAAAAATCTGGAAAAGGAAACATTAAAAATCCTGCAATTAACCCAGCTATTATGGAAATGTAAGCAATCTTTTCGTTAATTCTCTTATTATAGAAACTATAAAAAACAGTTAAAACAAAAGCACAACAAAATAAATCTGCTAGCAAAAATAAATATAAAATATCAAATCCTTTTGAAGAAACAATAAATACAATAATTGACAGCCCAATAATAAAATATTTAGAAAGTTTTAAATAATCGGTTTTCTTATCAAAATTAAACGTTGCTTTGCCATCAACTACAAACAGACTTGATATCGCATTAACTAAAGTATCTACTGTGGAAATAGTCAAAGCCAAACCAAGTACGATAATTAATAATGACAATAATTCATTTTGCTCTTTTAAAAGTAATGTAAAAAATCCAAGATCTGGTCTATTAGTTGGATCAACAGAAAAAGATACCATGCCTATAAAACCCATTAGGAATACTATTGGAACAATAATTAAAAAGGAAATAATCAATCCTTTTTTAAGTGTTTCATAATTTTTAGCTGCATAAACTCTTTGCCAATTACCTTGGTGAAATAGATTTGTTGCAGCTACTGCTATAAAAAAAGTCAAACCTGCAGTATAGCTTGGTACATAAGAAGAGCTCAAGAGCTGAGAATTTTTACTTTCAATAAACTCAAAAGAAAAATTATTTCCATTAAATAATGTAATGTATGAAATTGTTATCATTAACAAAACTGCTATAACAAACATCTGAATATTATCTGTAAAAATTGAAGCCCTCAAACCTCCATACAAAGTATAAGTTAATGTAGAAATAATAACTATCAATGCAGTAATCCATAATTCTGTTCCAGAAATATAATTAATTAGAACAGCTACAGCTGTGACTTCTGCACATAAAAAAATGAACATGTAAAAAATCGTCATTAACAAAATTAATTTAAATAAACTTTTACCAAATTTTTGTCTCATATATTCAATAAGTGAAGATCCTTTAGGAAAGTCTGTTCTAATTTTTTTTCCTAAATAAATCAAAAATATCATTGGAAAACCAGTTCCTAATGCATAACCAATTACTGCTCCTATACCACCCCATGTTGAGGCTGAAGCTGGTCCAAATAAAATCCAGGCACCTAATGCTGATGCAACTAAACTCGTTGTAAGCGAAAACAAACCAATATTTCTATTTGCAGTTAAATAATTATTTATTCCTTGGAATTTTTTTGAATGATAAATTCCAAAAATTACAAATATTAAACTTATAACTATTACTAATGTTAATGATGATGATTGACTTATAAAGTATGTTTTATTCATTTTATCCCTTTCTGAATTACCGGACAGGTTCTTAGGGTTTAATCTCAGTCTATAAAGACACCCCTTGTAAATTTTCTATTACATATACGTTGTAAAGAAAAGCTTAAAAATTTTTTAATTTTATTTTTGACTTAGTATTTCAACCATACATTGAGTTGCATAATCTCTCCACTCAGAGGAGGTTTTGTTTTTTAAACTATTCAAATGATCTCTATTACTTTGAATGTCATCTTTGTGCTTTAATTTATCAGCACCGTTTAGGTTTGCTTCCATTGTAGATAAATTAGTTTCCATGGCTTCAATCCAATTTTTTCCAAGCTCAACACATTTTTGATCATCTTTTTCGTCACAAATTTGCTTAAAAAAATTGAAGATTACATCATCAGTCTTAACAGAACTGCTCATTAACTATTGATTACAGGTTCCAATTGACTCTGGACCACATGTTTGTCCATTAGTCCAAGTTGCACCAATTAAATTAGCACCATCAAAGTTTGCATTAGTTATATTTGAAGAGGTAAAGTTTGCTTCCATCAAATTTGAATTTTGAAAGTTAGCTTCAATTAAAGTGGCTCCCATAAAATCAACTCTAGTTAAATTAGCTCCTGTAAAATTTGTTTTTTCAAAATTGGCACCTATGGAAACTGTTTCATAAAGATTAGCTCTTACAAATGTAGACTCAGGAAATGTTCCAAATGATAAATTGGAGTTCATCATTATGCTTTTGTCCAAATTAACCTGAATGAAACTTGCAAAAGATAAATTAGAATTTGGGAAGTAGCTTCCTTGTAAATCTTGTGCATCAGAAAATCTACAATTTGAATAATCCACACCCTCAGTTAAAGGGTCATCACAAGCTGCATTTGAATTTGAAATAAAAAATAGACTAAATAAAAAGATAAAAACCAACTTTTTCATATTTAAAGTTAACAAATTAAATATGTCAAAACAATGGATGATTAAAATTTTAAAGATAATTTAACAATATTATTTGACAAATATTTAACGTATAAACCTTTATTTATGAAAGAATATAATATTGCAGCTATAGCAGGAGATGGAATAGGTAAAGAAGTTGTACCTGAGGGTGTTAAAATTTTAAAGGAGGCAGCCCTAAAACATCAATTTAAAATTAATTTTACTGAATATGATTTTGCCTCATGTGATTATTATGAAAAGCATGGAAAAATGTTGCCTGATAATTGGAGAGAAAAATTAAGTAAACATAATGCTATTTTTTTTGGTGCAGTTGGCATGCCTGATCAGGTTCCTGATCATATTTCATTATGGGGATCACTACTTAAATTTAGAAGAGAATTTGATCAATACATTAATCTAAGACCAGTAAAGCTTTTTCCAGGAATAAATCCTCCACTGGCAAATAAAAAACCAGGCGATATTGATATGATGATTGTAAGAGAAAACACTGAAGGAGAATATTCATCAGTTGGTGGCAGAATGTATCAGAATACTGATAGAGAAATAGCAATACAGGAAACTATTATGTCTGCTCACGGCATAGATAGAGTTCAAGAGTTTGCTTTTAAATTAGCAAAAAAAAGAAAGAGAAAAAAACTAACTAATGCAACAAAATCTAATGGTATTTCAATAACAATGCCATTTTGGGATGAGCGTTTCAATAAAATGAAAAATAAATATCCTGAAATTGAAACTGATCAATTTCATATTGATATATTGGCAGCTAGATTTGTCCTTAATCCTGAATGGTTTGATGTCGTTGTGGCATCAAATTTATTTGGAGATATTTTATCTGATTTAGGTCCAGCATGTACTGGAACTATAGGAATTGCCCCATCAGGTAATATAAATCCTGAAAATAAACATCCATCATTATTTGAACCAGTGCATGGCTCAGCACCTGATATAGCTGGACAAGGGGTTGCAAATCCAGTTGGTCAAATTTGGTCGGGTGCAATGATGCTTGATTACTTAGGTGAAAAAGAAGCTTCAAATTCAATTGTATCAGCTATTGAAAAATCTTTAAATGTTCAAAAAAATAGAACTAAAGACTTAGGAGGTGAAAGTAATACAGTTGAATGTTCAAATTCTATTTTATCTAATCTTTAAATTTTAATTTTTTTACCAGTTTTTGCACTCTTTGTAATTGCTGCAAAAATTTTAAGAGAATTTAATCCATCATTTCCACTAACTTTAGGCTTAACTTTTTTTAAAACAACATCTGAGAAATGATCAATTTGATTAACTAATGTATTGTCATCTTTTTTATTAATATCAGATTTCAGAAATATTTTATTCCACCAACTTCTTTCTTTTTTATAAAACCAATATTTTAAATTTGGAAATTGTATTGATCCTTTGGTGCCACCTATCATATATGCAGATTGATTAGTGACAGGATAAGCGGGATTTTCCCCTGCTGTTAATTCATAGCTCCAAGGAGCGACTATAGTATCAGAAATATTTAATGTGCATAAAGCACCTGATTCAAAAATTAAACTTACAGTTGCTGTATCCTCGACTTTAAATTTTCTATTTTTATTAGTTGTAAATGCTTGAACATAACTAATTGAACCTAGTAGGTAACAAATCATATCAATGTCATGTACTAGATTTATACCAAGTGGTCCACCCCCTCTACTTGTTCTCCAGCTTTCTTTAAAATATTCCTTATGCTTATAAAGCCAGCATAATACATTGGCGGAAACAATATTTCCTAATTTACCAGATCTGATGATTGTTTTTACTTTCGAAATAATTGCATTGTGTCTTCGATGATAACCAATCAATAATGGAGTTTTATTTTTCTTTGAGCTAATTATAATTTTTTTTGCTGATTTAATATTATCTGAGATTGGTTTTTCTAGGAGAACTGGTATTTTTTTTTTTAAAAAACTAATTGTATGTTTTTCATGTAATTGATTTGGAGTTGCAACTATTACAGCATCTAGTTGTTTTGATTTTAAAAGAGAAGATACATCAGAATATAATGGAATTTTGTACTCATTTGATAGTTTTTTTGCATTATCACTAATATCAACAATTGAATGTAAATTTGCTTTTTTAGATTTTGAAATTGCCTTTATGTGCTGAAGGCCCATTAAACCTGTTCCGATGATTGATATATTAATTTTTTTCATAATTAAGTTAATTTTACGTAATAGAAAATAGCTGAAATTATATTTTTTAGCTTTATATAAACTTACTTAAATTAAGTAATACCACCATCAACAACAAAACTTTGTTTCGTGCAACCTGAAGATTGATCAGACGATAAAAATAAAACTAATCTAGCTACATCATCTGGTTTAAGTTGTCTTTTGATAGCTTGGCTATCTAATATGAGTTTTTTGTATTTAGGAGTAAGCCAATGCTTAATCTGTCTTTCTGTAGCAATTGAACCTGGTATGACGGAATTAGTTCTGATATTATATTTTCCAAATTCTTGTGCGAAAGATCTTGTTAAACCAACTACGGCTGATTTTGCAGTTTCATAAACAACTTTATCCCCTTCTCCCAACATCCATGATACCGAACTTAGATTTACAATTGATCCTGATTTTATTTTTTTCATACCCTTTACAACTGCTTGTGCAGCAAAAAAATAGTGTTTTAAGTTTATTCCCATCCTATTTTCCCAATACTTTTCATCAACCTGTTCTGTAGTGTGCCTATCATCATTTGCAGCACTATTAATTAGACAATGAATTGCACCTTTTTTTGAAATGATGTCTTTAATAATATTTTGTAATTTTTTTACATCCAAAATATCACATTCAATTAATTTAGGGACTCTGTATCCCTTTTTTTTTATTTTTTTAATTAATTTCTTGGATGATTTAAGGTCAATGTCTATGAAATAAACTTCACTTTTTTGTTCACAAAAATGCTCGACAATTGTAGCTCCAATACCAGAACCACCTCCCGAAATAAAAACTCTTTTATTTTTTAAATCTGAATATACTACTTTCATAATTAAATTCTTTCCTTCGTCTTCAAATCGAATAAAGAAATATGGTCTAGATCAAAATATAATTTCATTTCTTTTTCAAGTTCAATTTTAATTGTAGATGGGAATTTTGCCAAAATTTCTTGATTTGAATAGTCTAATGTGACTATTTGTTCATGGCCAATATATTCACTTAGATCAGCACGTAAATTAATATCAAAGTCATCTTCATTCAATTTTTTAAAATATATATGTTCTGGTCTGATGCCAAAATATATTTCTTTGTTATTTAAATCTGAATTTTCTTTAAAATCATAATTATTGATCGGAACCTCTAAAGTTGAGTCATCAGCTATAAATGAAATATTATTTGAATTTTTAATTAACTTACCTTTAATTAAATTCATAGAAGGTGAACCAATAAAATCTGCTACAAAAGTATTACTAGGTTTGTTGTAAATATTTTCTGGAGTTTCATTTTGCTGAATGACACCGTGATTCATTATAGCTATTTTTGTTCCCAAGCTCATAGCTTCTGTCTGGTCGTGTGTAACATAAACTACAGTAGTTTTAAGCTGCTGGTGAAGTTTTTTTATTTCACGCCTCATTTCAACTCTCAATTTTGCATCTAAATTAGATAATGGTTCATCAAATAAAAATATTCTTGGCTCTCTTACTAATGCTCTACCAATAGCGACTCTCTGTCTTTGACCTCCAGATAATTGAGAAGGCTTTCTCTCTAGTAATTTATCAACTTGTAAAAATGAAGAAACTTTTTCTAATTGCTCTGCAATCTTCTCTTTTGAAGTTTTGGCTTGTTTAAGACCAAAAATCATATTTTCCTTAACATTCATCGACGGATAAAGTGCGTAAGATTGAAAAACCATTGCAATATTTCTATCTTTTGGCTCTACTTTACTCACATTATAATCATCTATAAAAACATTTCCTTTATTTATAGTTTCAAGACCTGCGATAATATTTAATAAAGTTGACTTTCCACATCCAGACGGCCCTAATAAAACTAAAAAATTTCCTTCATCAATTTCTAAATTAATTTTTCTCAATACCTCAGTTGTTCCAAAGTTTTTTGACAATTCTTCAATTTTTAAAGTTTTCATATTTATCCTTTCACAGCTCCTGAAGTTAATCCTCTAATAAAATATTTTCCTGCTAAAACATAAACTATAAGTGTTGGAATTCCTGCAATTATAGCTGATGCCATATCGACATTATACTCTTTAACACTTGTACTTGATAAAACCATATTATTCAGAGCTACCTGAATTGGTGCTGCCTCCCCAAATGAAAAAGTTGATCCAAACAAAAAGTCATTCCATATTTGAGTAAATTGCCAAATAACAGTTACAACAATAATTGGTGCTGAAATAGGAAGTAAAATTTTGAAAAATATTTTAAAGAAACCAGCTCCATCTATTCTCGCCGCTTTAACTAATTCAGTAGGTACTGAAATATAATAGTTTCTAAAAAATAAAGTTGTAAATGGAATTCCGTAAACTGTATGAACTAATACAAGACCTACAACTGAATTTGATATTCCTAAAGATCCAAGAGTTCTAGCCATAGGGAGTAATATTGCTTGAAAAGGAATAAAACATCCAAATAATAAAAATAAGAAAACCCATTGGTCTCCTTTAAATCTCCATTTTGTTAAAACATAACCAGTCATTGCTCCTATAAATGTTGAAAAAAATACAGCAGGTACAACCATCTTAATTGAATTCCAAAAATAAGGTCTTAAAAAAGTATCTCCGGCTCCGTAACCTCTGCCGCCCCAAGCAACTAACCATGAGTCAAAATTCAACGAGCTTGGCCAAGTTAAAAGTGTTCCTTGTCGAATTTCTTCCATTGTTTTAAGTGAAGTGACAACCATAACGTATAGAGGGAAAATAAAATAAGAAGCAAAAAGAATTAAAATAAAATATAAAAACCATCTTAAAAAAATATTTGTATATTTAGATTTTTGTTCTAATTCTTTATAAGAAGTCGATTGCAAATTATCTTGCATTTTCTCTCCTTAATTCTGAATACAAATATGGAATTATTACAGCCGCTACAGCCATAAACATCATCATTGCACTAGCTGCAGATAATCCTACTTGACTTTTGTGGAATGCTGCTTGTGTCATAAACAAAGCTGGCATTGTTGTTGATATCCCTGGCCCACCCTGCGTTAAGGCTACTATTAAATCATAACTTTTAATTGATATATGAACTAAAATCACAAAACTTGTAAAAAATACTGGTCTCATCATTGGTAATAATATTTTCCAATAAACAGTAAATAACCCAGCACCATCAATTTTAGCAGCCTTAACAATCTCATCCTCAACTGATCTTAATCCTGCTAAAAATAGTGCCATCACAAAACCAGCAGATTGCCATACACCTGCTATAACAATAGTATAAATTGCCATTTCGCGATTAACTAACCAGTCAAAAGTAAAATTTTCGAAACCCCAGTCTATAAACATCTTTTGGATCCCAAGGGTTGGATTTAGTATCCATTTCCAAGCTGTTCCAGTTACAATAAATGACAGTGCCATTGGATATAGATAAATTGTTCTTAGCACACCCTCAGCTCTAATTTTTTGATCTAAAAAAATTGCTAAAATTATTCCTATAACGATGCAAAAAATTAAGAATAAAGCTGTAAATACTAATAGATTATCTACTGATATAAGCCATTTTCTTGAGGCCCATAACTTTTCATATTGTCCAAAACCCCACAACTCATATTTTGGTAAAATTTTTGAATTTGTAAAAGATATATATAAAGTCCAAAGCACAAAACCGTAAACAAACCAACCTATTAGACCAACTGCTGGAGCCATTACGATTTTTGGTAAATTTTTTTCTAACCACTTGAACATTATAAATATTTTTTTTGATTAAAAAAAAGGCCACTTAGTCAAAAGTGGCCTTTAGATTTTTAATGAATTACATATTAGCTAAAACTGAGTCAGCTAATGCGTTTGCAGCATCTACTGAAGACATATCAGAATTAAAGTGTTCTGTGATTATATCTTGTAGAGCAGCTTTCATAGTATTGCCTTGAGCCATACCATGAGCAAAACTTGGAACTAGTCCACCTTTTGCACCTGCAGTTTTGATATCTGCATTAGATGTTTTTGCACATTTGTCAAATTCATCCATTGATACGTCTAGACGAGCTGGTATTGAACCTTTGTAAAGATTGAAAACTTTTTGAAAGTTTTTACCCATCATTAGTTTAGCCAATAATTTTTGACCAGCTTGTTTGTCTGGATCACTAGATTTATAGAAAATAAAACTATCTACGTTATACAAGTAACCATTATTTGATGGAGTTGCAGCACAATAATAATCTACACCTGGTGTTTTACCAGCAGCTGTAAATTCTCCTTTAGCCCAGTCACCCATAATTTGAAAACCAGCTTTACCTTCGATAACCATACCAGTAGCAACGTTCCAGTCTCTTCCAGGGCTACCTTCATCAGTGTAACCTTGTAGTTTTCTCATTTGATCAAAAACTTTAACTGTAGTTTCGCTTCTCAAACAACTTTCTTTTAGATCAACATAGCAATTTTTATAGTAGTTGTTTCCACCTAAACCCATAGCAACTGCTTCAAAAACAGTAGCATCTTGCCAAGCTTGTCCACCGTGAGCAAAAGGAATTATACCAGCTGCTTGTAACTTATCAGCAGCAGCATTTAATTCATCCCATGTAGTTGGAACTGAAATACCATTTGAGTCAAATACAGCTTTATTCGCCCACATCCAGTCAATTCTATGAATGTTTACTGGAGCTGCACAATAAGGTCCGCTGTTATTTTCACATTTATGAATTGCAGCAATCATAGGATCTAATAAATTATCCCAACCTTCAGATTGAGCAATTGAGTCTATGTTGTATGGAGCAACTACACCTTCTTGGTCATACTCTTGAATTGTAGGACCTTTAATTTGTGAAGCAGACGGCGGATCACCAGCAACAATTCTTGCTTTTAAAGCAACGTTAGCAGCGTCTCCACCACCACCTGTAACAGGCATGTCTAACCATTCACCACCATTAGCAGCAAAATCGTCTTTTAAAACTTTTAAAGCAGCAGCCTCACCACCTGAAGTCCACCAGTGCAATACCTCAATTTTTGGTCCTGCATAAGATGAAGTAGATGTGAATGCAAATGCAATCAAAGCGATTAATAATTTTTTCATATCTTATCTTCCCTTTTATGTTATTTATCGTTTTTATATAAAATGAGACTATAGGTAGATTGCATACACAAAGTAAATTAAAAAAATTTATTACAACCTAAAGTTGATATTTAATTTATTAAATTTTAGTAACTTTTTTTAGGTTAAAAATATAATACTAACTTTGTATTTCAATTTGAGATTGAAAGTTTAATTTTCTACGATTCTTCCAAGACGAGCTGCACCTCTAACACCACTTGCATCACCAAATTTAGGTTTTAAAAAAACCCCTTGGTATTCTTTTCCTATAACAAACTTCTTAACCATAGACTCGACTTCACTTAAAAAATCAATTTCATTCGAAACACCACCACCAAATATAAAGGCATCAGGGTCCAAAATATTAATAATACTTGAAAGAGACATGGCTAGATTTACCTTGAAATCATCTATAAATCTTTCTGCATCTAAATCATGTTTACGATTTAATTCAAAAATTTCATTTGTTTTTAAATTTTTTCCATAAAGTTTGTTAAATCTTTTAGCTAATCCTAGACCAGAGATAAAACTTTCAATCTCAGCCTCTCTAGCATTGTTTGAATCAAAATTTTCTTTTTTTGCTGCAAAATATGGAATTTGATTATGACCCCACTCACCTGCTACTCCATTTGGACCGCTTATGATTTGTTTGTCAATTACAAGTCCACCCCCAGCTCCTGAACCTAAAATAATACCATAAACTATTTTGTAATTTTTTCCTGATCCATCTATTGCTTCAGATAACGCAAAACAATTTGCATCATTTTCACAAAAAACCTCTTTACCAAGTGCTTTACGTAAATCATTTTGAAAGGGTTTTTTTTCTAACCAATAACAATTTGGTGCATTTTTTACCAAGCCTGTTTGAGGAGAGTGTATTCCAGGATGACATACCCCTATAGGTAATTCCATCTTAAATTCTTTTTCTAATTTTTGACTGATATCTTTAATAGCATTAATTATTGATAAATAATCTTTGGGACACGAGGTTCTAGATCTGTGTTTCTCTTGACCATTTTGTTCTAAGACAACACTTTCTATTTTTGTTGCACCTACATCGATACCAATTTGCATAATTAATATGTAGCTCTACCACCACTTAAGTCAAAAACGGCAGCTGTTGAAAATGAATTTTCTTCACTAGATAACCATGTTACTAAAGATGCTAATTCCTCAACTTTTGCAAACTTATTTCTTGGAATTTTTGAAAGCATATAATTGATATGTTCTTCAGTCATTTGATCAAAAATCCTTGTTTTTGCTGCTGCAGGAGTAACACAGTTTACTGCTATATTTTTTTGAGCAAGCTCTTTTCCCAGTGATTTAGTAAGCCCAATTACTCCAGCTTTTGAAGTACTGTATGCACTGGCATTAGGATTACCTTCTTTTCCAGCTATAGATGCTATGTTTACAATTCTCCCATAATTATTTTTTTCCATGAAAGGAACTACTGCTTTACAGCAATAAAAAACTGCATTGAGGTTTAAATTAATTACTTTGTTCCACTCTTCTATTGGGTATTCTGCAACTGTAGTATTCATACCCGCCACACCTGCATTATTTATAAAAACATCTATTTTTCCATGCATGCTTTCAATTTCGATTAATTTTTCATTAATCTTACCAAAATCACTAACATCAACTATTTGATAAGATAAATTTTTAGAGTTTACTTTTTCTAAAGCTTTTTTTGCTTCATTTTCATCAATATCCCAAATTACAACTTTTGCTCCTGATTCTATAAATCTTTCTGTAATTGCTAAACCAAATCCTTGAGCCCCACCAGTTACAACAGCTACTCTATTTTCTATATCAAACTTAATCATATTATTTTTTTATTTTTTTTTGATCTTATTAAAGGAAAAGCAAGTGCAATTAAAGATAAAATAAAAAATGTTAAAGCTATTGGTCTAGTCAAAAACATTAGCCAGTTCCCATCAAATATTACAATTGACTGTCTCAAAGTTCCCTCAACAAGTTCACCTAAAATTAATCCAATAATAACTGGAACAACAGAAAAACCATATCTTCTCATAAAAAAACCAAGTACACCAAAAAATAACATTATCCAAACATCAATTATGGATTGGCTTAATGAGTAAGTTCCACAGACTGACACTGCAAAAATCATTGGCCATAAAATTTTATTAGGTACAAGAGTGATTCTTGCAAAAATTTTTGCACCAAAAAAACCAAATATAAAAAATAGAATATTAGCAACTAACATTGCTCCAAAAATTCCATAAAGGAATTCTGGCTGTTCTTTAAATAAATCTGGTCCAGGTCTAACACCATGTATTATTAATCCTGTCAAAATAACTGCTGTAGTTGCACTACCAGGAATACCAAGTGCCAGAGTAGGAACCATAGCACCACCTGTAGCAGCATTATTTGCAGCCTCTGCTCCTGCAATTCCCTCGACAGAACCTTTTCCAAATTCCTCTGGATTTTTTGAAAATCTTTTTGCTTCTGAATAACCTATTAAAGATGCTACAGTCCCTCCTTCTGCAGGTAATACTCCTATAAATGATCCAATCCCACTAGATCTAAGAATTGTTTTCCAAGTTTTTTTATAGTCATCTTTAGTTGGAAGTTTTACAGCTTTTAAGGCTACTCTCTTAAATACTTGATCAAGTAATGTAGATTGAGTTAACATTTCGCTTATAGCAAATAATCCAACAACAACTGGTATAAATCCTATACCTACTGAAAGTTCATTAATGCCATAAGTAAATCTATCTATTGATGTCATGAAATCTTTACCGACTGTTGAAATTAAAATTCCAAAAGCTCCTGCTATTAAATTTTTTATTGGACTACCGTCCCCGATTGAAGCCAACATTGTTAAACCAAAAATTGCTAAAGCAAAATATTCAGGTTGTCCAAATTCATATGCAAGATTTGCCAATATTGGCGCAAAAAATACTAATACGATTACACTAAATATACCACCAACTGTACTTGAAACAGTTGCCATACCTAAAGCTCTTCCTGCTTCACCTTTTTGAGCCAAAGGATATCCATCTAAACATGTTGCTGCTGCAGCTGGAGTGCCGGGTGTATTTATAAGTACGGCAGTGATCGCTCCTCCATATGTTCCTGCACAATATATAGACGTTAATAAAATAATTGCAGAAAGTGGATCTAGCGTCATAGTGAAAGGTAATATTAATGCACCACCTGTCGTAGGTCCTAAACCTGGCAGAACTCCTAAAACTAATCCAAACAAAGTTCCAAATAACAAAACTAATAACAGCTTTGAACTAAACAAAGGAGCCATCATTAAAATTAAATTATCCATCTTAATAGTAATAAAGATTAGTGATTATTCCAGGAGGAAATCTTAATCCTAAAATCATTTCAAAAAAAATAAATACAACTAAAGGAAAAATTATACTTACTAGTAACAAATAAAAAATTCTTCTTTCACCCCAATAATAAGAAACAAAAACTGACAATACTGAGATTGCTAGAAAAAAATCTAAAGTTTTTGAAATAATTATAAATAAAACGAAACTTATAATTGTTAAAAAAAAGGGCTTAGGTAAATTTTTTTCTTTTTTCCAAGGTCTTTTAAAAGATAAATAATAGATAATCGAAGTTAGTACTATAATCAAAACAAGCAAGCCTTTTGGAAACGTAGCAGGTTGAATTCCTCTATTTAAAATAGGTGGTACAGTATCAAATGAGAAAGTGGATATTAATAATATCGTTGAAACTAATATAATTGTAAAAAAAACTTTAAATTCTGTTCTAAAAAAAAAGGGCAAACTTTTGTTTGCCCTTTTTTTATCTCGTACATTATTCATGTTAAAAAATGTACTTTGATTAAAACTACTTAATGTAACCTAAAGCTTTAAGTTGAGCAGTCATTTCTGCAAGCATAACTTCCATTTGCTTACCCCACTCATCAGCTCCAACTACACTAGTTGAATCAAGACCAATATCAGTTAAAAAACTTTGGAAATATTTATGCTCCATAGCTTTTATCATTGCATCTTCTAATTGTTTTTTTCTATCAGCAGGCACACCTTTTCTTGTTACAAAGCCTCTAACTGTAGATAAAACAACTGGAATTCCTAATTCAGTAGCCGTAGGAACATTATTTAATTTTTCCATTCTGTTACTAGCTAAGACAACTGATACACATAAAGTACCATCTTCTATTTCAGTAACAGCTTCACCTAAATTTAAAACACCTACATCAATATCTCCTTTGATAAGGTTAGTTTTAATAGGTCCTACACCTTTGTAAGCTACAATTGTTGGATCTGTAAGTTTACCCTTTTTAGTAAAAGCAATAGCACTTACATCATCAATACCACCAACGTGTGTTGTTCCATACTTTAATGATTTTGATTTTTGTGCACTTATAAACTTTTTAGCATCTTTAATATCGTTCTTACAATTAACAACGAATAATTGAGGATCATCAGTTCCTCTTGCAAGTGGTTGCATATCGCTTAATTTAACTTTAGTTTTACCTAATGCCATTGATACGGCATGACCAGTAGTCCAAGTTAAAGTATGATTTCCATCTGCTGGAAGAGTCATCATGTAATCCATAGATGCAGCTCCACCTCCACCTTTTTTATTAACTAATTGCATATCTTGTTTTAGATACCTTCTAGTTCTTAATAACATCATTCTGGTAGTTACATCTGTTCCACCACCAAAACCAGCGTGTGTAACTGCTTGAATCGGGTGACCATCTGCTTTTGCAGATGTAATCATTAATGGAAGTGCAACAACAAAAAATTCAGTTACCAAAAATGTGGCAGCTAAAAATAATTTAAAACTTTTTTTCATTATTTCCCTCTATTGTTAATTTATATTTAATAATTTAATCATAATCTGCTACAAGTCGTAAAGGAAAAAATGGTTGAAAATAAATCTAACATTGCACTACTTCTTGGTGATCCTGCAGGTATAGGACCCGAACTGGTCTCAAAACTTTTAAATGATGATATTACAGAAAAAGCAAATATAGTTGTCATTGGTGAAAAACAAGTATTTGAAAGTGGAAATAGTATAACAGGATTTTCACATCAATTAGATATAGTTGAAAATTTTGACCAAATTGATTTTAATAAATCGAATAAATTTTTCTTAGACATTTCAAAAGGAAAAAATCACAACTACAAATTGGCAGAACCGTCTAAAGAGTCTGGTGAAAGTGTTTTAGAAGCTTTAGATTTAGCTTTAACTCTTGCAAAAGAAAAAAAAATTGATGCTATTAATTTTGCACCAATGAATAAGACAAGTCTAAAACTTGGAGGAAATAAACATTCAGATGAATTACAGCTAATGGCTGAGAAGCTAGAGGTGAATAGTTTTTGTTGTGAGTTTAATGTTATTGATAATTTTTGGACAGCTAGAGTAACATCCCACATTCCAATTAAAGAAGTTGCTCAACATATTATAAAAGAAAATATTATGAAACCGATTAAACTAATCAACGAAGTCATGGAGCTAAATGGTGTTAAGAAACCAAGAATAGCAGTTCAAGCACTTAATCCACATGCTGAATTTGGTACTGAAGAAAAAGATGAAATTATTCCCGCTATAGAAGAAGCAAAAAAACTTGGATACAATGTAGATGGTCCACTACCATGTGATACGTCTTTTGTTGTTGCATATAAAAATAAAAATCATGATTGTATGGTTGGTATGTACCATGATGCACTTCAATCAGGCCTTAAAGCTTTTGGTTTTGATAGAGGCGTAACAGTTCAAGGTGGATTAACTGTACCTGTAACTACTACTGCTCATGGATCTGCATTTGCTATTGCAGGTAAAAATGAAGCTAACATAGATCCAATTTTAAATTCTTTTAAAATTGCTTTGTCTATGTCAAAAAATAAAAAAATTAAAATTAATAGTTAACTAAATCTTTTGTAAAAGGCATAGACGCTGCTGCACCTAATTTTGTAGTTGAAATTCCTGCTATTTTATTTGCAAAAATTAGAGCCTCTTTAATTTCTAAATTTCTTGCTAAACTAACAGTGAGGGCGCCGTTAAATGCATCACCTGCGCCTGTAGTATCAATAACAGGTTCTTTTAATTTAAAAGCATCTAAGAAAAAATTTTGTTCGTTATTAGCGAAATAAACACCTTTTTCTCCTAAGGTAATTATTACATTTTTCACACCTTTTTTTAAAAGTTCCTGACCTGCATTTTTAATATCAGACTCAGTTTTAATTTTTTTATTCAAATAAAACTCTGCTTCAGTTTCATTTGGCGTAAAAAAATCAATTAATTTAAAGTTTTCTTCATCAATTTTTCGTGCTGGGGCAGGATTTAAAATAGTAGTACATCCATTTTCTTTTGCTTTTTTCAAAGCATAAATTGTTGTCTCATCAGGAGTTTCCATTTGAGTGAGAAATATTTCTGAATTTTTGATAGTTTCTATCTGATTATCAACATCACTGTTAACTAGATGTTCTGCTGCTCCAGAAATAATATTAATTGCATTATTTCCATTCTCATCAATCATAATACCAGCTACACCTGTAAAGAGTTTCTCATCTTGAATAATTGAATGGATTTTTACTCCAGCTTCTTTGTAAAGATCAAAAGCCATCTCAGAATGACTGTCTTTGCCCATCTTAGTAATAAAACTTATGTCTCCATTTAATCTTGCTGCTGCAATTGCTTGATTTGACCCTTTCCCACCTGGACCAACTATATGTTTTTCGCCTAAAATTGTTTGACCTTTTATAGGAATTTTACTCCCCACAAAACATAGGTCAGCAACAAAAACTCCAAAAATACAAATAGATTTCATTGCTTAAATATTTATGTCCAAACTTTACCATCAGGTAAAATTACACCTTTAGTTAAAATAAAACATCCAAACGGTCTCGCATCAGTGGTTGTAACTATACAATATGCTTTTTTTGCTTCTTTATAAAAATCTTGTCTAGAGATTGAACCAACTTTCCAATTTTCACCAGAAACTTTTTTTACTGCTTCAATAAATTCATTATGCGTTTCTGTTAATTCTTCTGGTTTGTCATCTACCTCCATTCTTAATGCTGAGGATCCACCTTGAGAAACAATAAAACTATCAAGAGGAAAAACTGAAAGAATTGCTGAAGCTGCTTCTTTAATACCAACTCCATCCAATCTTATTACTTTATCATTAGATGTATTGGCTGGAAAATTAGCATCAGCCAAAATTAATTTTTCTCCATGTCCCATAGATCTTAAATGAAATAGTAATTCAGGGCTTAAGACTGGATTAATATTAATTAACATTAAATTATTATATTACATAAAAAAAAAGGGTGGAATAACAATTCCACCCTTTAATTCTGATTATTTCTAAAGATTATTTAAAATCTTTAGCGTTTTCTGTTGTTACTAATTGTGTACCAGTATCAATATTTGGATCAATACTTCCACCATTAGCTAACTCAAGTGCATATTTCACACCATAAGCACCCATGTTGTAAGAGAACTGAGCAATTGTTGCTGTCATTTCACCTTTAAGGATACTTGTAGCTGCATCTGGCGTAGCATCAAATCCAACAACTACTACATCATTCATATCTGCATCTTTAAGAGCTTGCATAGCACCTAGTCCCATGTTGTCGTTAGAAGCAAATATTGCTTTGATGTTAGGATTTTTCAAAATTATAGATTCTGTTACTGATCTACCTTTTGCTGTATCCCATTCTGCTGTTTGAGTTGCAACAATGTTTAAACCACAATTTTTAAATCCTTTAATTGCACCATCTCTTCTAAGTAACGCGGTAGACTGAGACTCGATACCAGTTAAGATTGCAACATCAGAACCTTTTGGAGTTTTATCACATATAAATTTCGCAGCTAACTCTGCACCATTCATATTGTTAGTTCCAATAAATGTTACACCCTCATTAATTCCTTTGGTGTCAACAAATACGACTGGAACTCCACTTTTAATTGCATCATCAACAATTGGTGCAAAAGCATTTGGATCTCCTGGTGCTAGTGCTAGAGCATCAACACCTTTAGCAAGTTGGTCCTCAACTTGATTTATTTGTGCCTGAACATCACCTTCTTGAGGAGGTGCAATTAAGATTAATTTAACTCCTAATTTTTTAGCTTCTTCCTCAGCACCTTTTGTTACAGATGCCCAGAAAGGATTTCCAGATCCAGGACCTTTGATGCTAAACAAGATTTTTTTACCATGTCCGTCAGCAAAAGAAACTGAACCTAAACTAATTGATAAAAATACTGCTGTAAAAAGAACAACAATTTTTTTTGTTAAGTTTTTCATTTATTTATTCCCCTATTTTTATTTGAATAATCTAAATTAAATAAAAATTTTGGAAAAAATTCAACTGTTTATAAAGTCAAAACAACTTTTACGTGTAAAACAAATATAATTATTTTCTAGTTCCAAGGTCTCTTCTAAGAACGTCTATATAAACAGCGATAACAATAATTGACCCGATTAAAACCTGTTGCCAAAATGAGCTAACATCCATCAGATTAAGTCCATTTCTCAAAATACCCATAATCATTACGCCAGCAAAAACCCCTAATACCGTTCCTCTTCCACCAAAAAAACTTGCACCACCAATAATACATGCTGCAATAGCATCTAATTCAGATTGTAAACCTGCATTTGGATAACCAGAGTCAGTTCTTCCTGCTAAAATTAATGCTCCAATACCAGATAAGAAACCACAAAGTGAATATACTATAATTAAAATTTTATTTACATTTATACCTGATGCTCTAGCAGCACTTGGATTTCCGCCTATTGCGTAAATCCACTTTCCTGTTCTACTGTGATTAAGAAAAAACCAAAAAATTACATACACAACTGCAATTAAAACTAAACTAACGGGCAGATACTGTGACTTTTCTAATCCAAGCCACGTTAAATCAATTCTACCGTGTCCCAAATATCTGACTTCATCTGTGAAACCACTAATTGGTGTTCCACCAGATATAAGGTTTCCTGTCCCTCTAAAAATATAAAGTGTTCCTAAGGTCATTATAAATGGATGGGGCATCCTCAATAAAGTAATTCCGGCTCCATTAAACAAACCACACAAGAACCCTGCTATCAGAGGAGTTATAACAACAATAAACCAAGGTGCTCCTGCTTTGGCAACAATTGCTAAAACCATGAGTGACAACATCATTATTGAGCCGACAGAAAGATCTATACCAGCAGTTACGATGACCATAAATACACCTAAGGCTAACATTGACTGCCAAGAGATTTGTTTGAAAACGTTAGTTACATTTCTCCATGATAAGAAGACATCTGGCTGCAAAATATGCATTACCAGTATCATAAGTACAAGTAATAAAAGAATGCCATACTTTTCAATGTAAGGCATTAATTTTAAATATAGACTAACTTTTTTATTATCTTTTTCTTCCATTTTATTTTTTACCCATAATCCATCCAATTACTTCGTCCCTTGAAGTATTTGAGAGTTCAGACTCTGCAAAATTTGTACCTTGAAATAGCGCCATCACTCGATCGCAAACTGAAAAAATATCATCCATTCTATGACTTATAACAATTACACCAACGCCTGTTTTTTTTAAGCTATTTATAAGATCTAATACTTTTCCTACTTCTTTAATTGCAAGAGCAGCTGTTGGTTCATCCATTATGACAACTTTAGCATTAAATGCTGTTGATCTAGCAATTGCAACAGCTTGTCTTTGACCTCCAGAAAG
This sequence comes from uncultured Pelagibacteraceae bacterium, assembly GCA_902601785.1. Lineage (GTDB taxonomy): Bacteria > Pseudomonadota > Alphaproteobacteria > Pelagibacterales > Pelagibacteraceae > Pelagibacter. Next base: position 28,412 of record CACKOH010000009.1, read on the forward strand.
TTCTTCGACTTTTTGATCAGCGCTCTTAACATTTATTTTTAGTTTTCCTAAATGAGCGTTTGTTAATTCTTTTATTTTATTAAAATCTAAAAATTTTAAGAAACCAATATTTTTTAGTTGGCTCTCTTCCTAAAAAAATATTTTCTCCAATAGGTAAATTTCCAGCTAGAGCAAGGTCTTGATAAACCATTTCTAATCCAAGATTTTGTGAGTCCTTAGGGCTTTCTAAAATTTCCTCTTTTCCTTGAAAATATAATGAACCTGAACTGGGTTTATATAAGCCTGATAAAACTTTCATGAGAGTTGATTTTCCAGCTCCATTATCTCCAACTACACCTAAACATTCTCCTGCATGTACTTTTAAATCAACATTTTCTAAAGCAGTAATCGTACCAAAATATTTAGTTATTCCTTTTGCTTCTAATAGTGGATTTTGGAAAGTTGACATAAATTACGAAATTATAAAAAAATCAATTAATTGCAACAGGTTTTGAGGCTATAAGATTGACTGTCCTCTTATTTGCTATTTTACAGAACTTAGGTTTTAAATTTTTTCTGATTAAGCTCATATCTTTTAAAACTATCTCCCCCATATTAAAAAAAGCAGACTTTAAAGCCCCAGCTCTATGAGCAGAAAACAAAATATTCTTTACTTTTCTTAAAGAACTTTTTTTTGGCACTGGTTCTTCAGGAAAAACGTCTGTTGCAACAAATATGTTTCTTTTTTTTACTGTGCTTATCAAATCCTTAAAATTTACAACCGCTGCACGACTCATCAATACAAAACAGGAATTAGGTTTCATCTTATTTAAAAGTTTTTTATCTATGAAGTTTTTATTTTTTGTAGTCACCGTCGCTAACACATAAATAATCTCACAATTTTCAAACATCTTATTTAAACTAATATTTTTGAAACCTAGCTTTTTAATTTTTATTTTTGGGATCCATGGATCATAAACATTTATATCTTTGGTGAATGGTAATAATAATGGATACAAAGATTTAGCAAGATCTCCAAAACCTAACAATCCTATTTTCTTTTCGGATAATAAAGAAGCTTTTAAGTTACTCTCTAATCCATATTTTTCTTGACCTTTAATAAAATCTAAATGGGCAGTATGAATATTTCTTAATAAAGATAAGGTCATTCCAAGAGCAATTTCTGCGACTGGTTTTGAAAAAACAGGAGAAGTTGCAATAACGTGAATTCCTTTTTTAAAACAGTATTGATAATCCATGTTATTAATAAAATTACTTTCAACATTTATAATTGCTTTCAATTTTTTTGCTTTTATCAAAAGACTTTTTGGTAAATCAGGTTGACCTATAATAAATGAAGCTTTGTGAATATTTTTCTCATAAAAAAAATTTTTTTTATTTTTTGGTGCATAAAGTAATTGATACTTTGATTTTAGAATTCTGAATTTATCTTTAGAAAAAATTAATTCTAGAGTTCGTGGAAATGGATCAACTATGGCAATATGTTTTCCCATTTAAATAAGTATACGTTTTACTTCCTCTTCACTGAATTTTTTTGGTTTTTCGCACTTAGTGAGAATTTTTTGAGGTATACCAGTGGTAGCTGCTTTCATTGTTGATTGAATTATATCAAGAACATGAAGTGATAATTCTCCTGAGCATCTATGTTTCTTTTTTTGCTGAATTGAATACAGCATTTCAGATAATCCAACGCTCCTATAATTAGCATTCGTAGGAGACTCGTTAGATCTACCACTTGATGAAGTGATATTTATTTTTCCCAAATGCATTTTGTCAGTTTTATGTTCTCCCCATCTACCTCCCTCAGTAACTGATATATAAACTGACCCACCAAACATATTTGGATCAGGTACAATGATTGAGCCTTTAGTTCCATAAAGCTCCATGTGATTTCTTTGATGATTTACGACGTCGAATGACAATGTCACTTGGATAATTGCTCCTGTATGAAACTGAATAGTTGCTAAATAAGTTGTAGGTGTTTCAACTTTGAAAGATTTATTTTTTTTTGGCCCAGCACCATAAATTCTTTTTTTAAAAGCTGTTAATGTTCTTCCCTGTACTTGTTTCGCTGGACCAAGTAAATTTACTAGTGTTGTAAAAAAGTAAGGTCCCATATCAATTACTGGCCCACCCTCTTTTCTATACCAAGACTCAGGTTTTGGATGAAATGACTCTACTCCTGGAAAGGCAAAAATTGCATTACCAAGTTTTATATCTCCGATTAAGTCAGAGTCTATCAACTCTCTTGCTTTTTGAATTCCTCCACCTAAAAAAGTGTCAGGAGCGTTACCAATATAAAGTTTCTTTTTTTTTGCTAAAGCAACGAGCTCTTTTCCTTTTTCAAAATATGTAGCTAAAGGTTTTTCTGAATAAACATGTTTGCCTGCACTCAAAACTTTTTTAGATACGCTGTAATGAGATTGAGGTATTGTTAAATTTAGGATTACTTCGATCTCCTTATCTTTAAGAAGATCACCAACTGTTTTAGATTTAATATTATATAGTTTTGCACATTTATCTGCAGCTTTTTGATTAATATCTGCACAAGCAACAATTTTAAAATTGTTAAAATACTGATGCCCTCTGAAATATGTTTCTGCAATATGTCCACACCCTATCAAACCAACCTTAAATACTTTATTCATTAAAAAACTAGATGCCTTGTCTTTGTTTGGACTTACCGTCTTTGTGAAGTTTTAAAGCCTCTTTATTTTCATCTGTTGAAGGAATTTCTAAAGTTGGGCTGTCCCAAAAAGCTGAACCCTCTACCCACTTGTAAGCATGAGTTTTTATTGAAATAACATAAGTTACATCTGAATTCTTGGCTCTTTTAAATGCCTCTTCTAGATCAGAAATAGATGTTACGTGTTCAGATTTCGCTCCCATACTTTCAGCATGTTTTGCAAAATCTACATCTACTAAACCAGGAGTTTTTGAGCTCTTCAGTAGGTTATTATATTCTTTTCCACCTTTAAACAATTGTAATCTATTAATAACTGCGAAACCTCCATTGTCACAAACAATTATAATCAGTTTATTTTTTTGTAATTACTGATGAGTAAATGTCAGTATTATTTAATAAATAAGAGCCATCACCTACAAAGGAAATTACTTCTTTACCAGGGTTAGCCATCTTAATTCCTAAAGCGCCAGAAATTTCATAACTCATACAGCTAAATCCCCATTCACTCTCATGTGTATTTAATTCTTTAGGTCGCCAAACTTGAACTACCTCACCTACCAGACCACCTGCAGCAGTAACTGCAATATCTGTTGGTTCAGAATTTCTATAGATAGCTCCTATTACTTGAACATAGCTTGGTACTTCCTGATTTGATGGCGCACTTTCTTTATCAATGTGTTCATTCCAAATTTTTAATTCTCTTTGAGATTTTTCATTCCACTCATCTCCTAGTTTCCAATCTCCTAATGCTTTAGAAAGTTCAATTAATGAAACTTTAGCATCTCCAACTACAGCTTGAGCCAAGTGTTTATTAGCATCAAATCTTGAAACATTTACAGAAACAAGTTTAAATTTTTCATTTTCAAAATTTGCCCAAGATCCAGTCGTAAAATCTGCAAGTTTTGTTCCAACTGCAATTGCAAGATCAGTTTCTTTAGCTAGGTCATTGGTATTTTTTCCACCTAAGCCCCCTATTTGTCCAGCATAGTGAGAATGGTCTCTTTTCATTGTTGAATAACCCATTACAGTTTGAGTAACTGGTATATTGTGTTTAGTTGCAAAGTTACTTAATTCCTCCATTGCATTAGAATAAAAAACTCCCCCTCCAGAAATGATAATTGGATTTTTTGATTTTTTGATTTTTTCAGCAGCTTCTTTTATTTGAAAATCATCTGGTCTTGGCCTTCTTATTGAATGAATTCTTTCTTTAAAAAACTCTTCAGGGTATTCAAATGTCTGACCTTGAATATCTTGACACAAAGATATACACGCTGGTCCACAATCAGCTGGATCCAACATTGTTTGAACTGCATTTGGAAAAGACTGAATTATTTGTTCCGGTCTTGTTATTCTGTCAAAATATCTTGTTACAGGTCTAAATGCATCGTTTGCTGTAATTCCAGGATTATTAAAGTGTTCTACTTGTTGTAAAACTGGATCTGGCAGCCTATTAGCATAGGTGTCTCCTGGTAAAAATAAAATTGGTAATCTATTACTCATTGCAACTGCTGCAGCTGTAACCATATTTGTTGCTCCAGGTCCAACTGATGAAGTTGCTACAAAAATTTGTTGTCTTCTTTTTCCTCTGGCATAACCTATTCCAGTAAGAGCCATATTTTGTTCATGATGTCCTCTGTAAGTAGGTAGTTCATTTTGATTTTCCTCTAAAGCTTGCCCCAAACATGCAACATTGCCATGTCCAAATATCCCAAATACACCAGGAAACAATGGTTCTTTTTTACCGTCAATTAATATTTTTTGTGCAATTAAATATTTTACTATTGCATGGGCACAAGTAAGAGTAATTTTTTTCATGAACTAAGTTTGTCTTTAACTGTGTATAGTGTTTATATATAATTAAATTATAAATTAAAAAACCCAGATTAGTAAACTTAAAAATAAATTCTATGTATAGTAACTTCGGACAATTCATTGATGGTAAATGGCAACAAGCTGAAAAAAAAGAAACATATGACGTTATAAATCCTGCTACTGAAGAAGTAATTGGAAAAGCATCAAAGGCTTCTTCTATAGAAGTTCAAAAAGCTCTTAAATCTGCTGAAAAAGGTTTAGAGATTTGGAAAAATACTGCCCCATGGCAAAGAGCTTATATCCTCAGAAAAATTGCTGACCTAATGAGAGAAAGAAAAGACGTTCTTGCAAAATGGTTAACACTTGAGGTAGGAAAACCTATTGCCGAAGCTGTTGGGGAAGTTGGTGGTGCAGCAGATATTTTTGAATGGAATGCTGAAGAAACTAAAAGAATTTATGGACAAACCCAACAAAGTAGATTTCCAGATACAAGAGTTCATGTTTATTATCAGCCAGTTGGAGTAGTAGCTGCTTTAGTTCCTTGGAATTTCCCAATTGTATTAGCTGCAAGAAAGATTTCTACTTCTTTAGCTGCAGGTTGCTCTGTTATTTGTAAGCCAGATGTAATTACACCTGGGGCTGTAATGGAATTAGTTAATATATGTAAAGAAGCTGGTGTGCCAGATGGAGTAGTAAATCTTCTATCAGGTGATCCTGCTGAGATATCTAACGAATTAATGGAGTCTGATATAATTAAAAAAGTTTCAATTACGGGTTCAACAAGAGTAGGCAAAATTATTTTAAAAAAAGCTGCTGATAAAGTTCAAAGAGTTACTATGGAGCTAAGTGGACATTCTCCTTTCATTGTATGTGAAGATGTGGATATGAATAAGGTAGCTGACATTGCAATTGCTGGTAAATTTAGAAATAATGGCCAAGTATGTATTTCACCTAATAGATTTTATATTCAAGAAAATAGAAAAGATGAATTTGTAAGTGCTTTTATAGATAGGGCCAAAAAATTAAAAATTGGTAATGGTATGGATGAAGGCGTGGAATTAGGACCTTTAAGCACTGCAAAGAGATTAGAAGAAATAGAAAAATTAGTTGAAACTACAAAGAAAGAGGGTGCTAAAGTTTTAATGGGTGGGAAAAGACCCTCAGGTTTCAATAAAGGATATTATTATGAACCAACAGTTTTCGATGACGTTAAAGACAATTATACAATCATGAAGGAAGAGCCTTTTGGTCCGTTAGTTCCAATTTTAACATTCAAAAATTTTGATGAAGTGATTGAAAGAGCTAATGATAACGATCTAGGTTTATGCAGTTATCTCTACACAAATTCAATGGACAAAGCTCACATAGGTTCTGAAAAATTAGAAACAGGATGTGTTGCAGTTAATACAGGAGTGGTAGCACTTGCAGAAGCACCATTTGGAGGAATAAAACAAACTGGTTATGGACGTGAAGGTGGCTCAGGAGCAATCAAAGACTATTTAAATGTAAAATACACTCACATGGGTTTAAAAATCTAATTGTGAGAAAAAATAAAATTAAACAAATGATGAAAGACGGTAAGCCCGTCATTAATGGTTGGTGTGCGATTCCTAGCACTGCATCTGCTGAAGCAATGGCTCATCAAGGTTGGGACTCATTAACTGTGGATATGCAACACGGGTTAGTAGATTACAGTAATGCACTACCAATGATGCAAACGATATCAACAACAGATGTAACTCCTTTAGCAAGAGTAAATTGGAACGAACCAGGTCAAATAATGAAAATTTTAGACGCTGGATGTTATGGAATTATATGCCCAATGGTGAGTAATAAAAAAGAGGCAGAAAATTTTGTTCAAGCGTGTATGTATCCACCTGATGGTTATAGAAGTTTTGGCCCAGTAAGAGGTTTAATTTATGGAGGAGCTGATTATGCAGACCATGCTAATGAAGAAATATTAAAACTGGCAATGATAGAAACAAAAGAATCTTTGGAAAATCTTGATGAGATTATGTCTACACCAGGTGTCGATGGTATTTATATTGGTCCTGCAGACTTAAGCTTAGCAATAGGTGAAAAGCCTGGTTTTGATAGACCAGAGTCTACAAAAGCTTATTCTGAAATTTTAAGAATCTTGGAACATGCGAAAAAACATAATATTTTTGCAGGAATTCATAACGGTACTACAGAATATGCAACTAAAATGATTGAAAAAGGTTTCAATTTTGTAACTATAGCATCTGATTTGAGAGCTTTAAGTGCTGGTGCTAAATCTACTGTAGATAAAATGAAGGGATCTTTATCAGAAAAAGACGATAACGCTACTTACTAATTTAGTTGATCTAAAAATTCCTCAAATTGTTTTTTTTCTAAATTTGACGATTGATTTTTTTCCTGGAAATTTTCCATTCATCGAATCTTTTTTAAAAGCTTTTAAAGCTTTTATTCTTTCATTTTTAATTTCATTTCTCAATTTTAATAAATTTCCATAAGCTTTGGAATGTCTTGGTGGGTTTTTAGTATCACCACAAATATCTTCCATAAATAAATACATCACATCAGCGTTTTTGCCTGATCCTAAAGAAACGGTAACTATATCAGTGCGCTTTGAAATTTCACCCATAACATTTTCTGGTATAACTTCGCACTCTGCAGAAAATGCACCAGCTTCCTCTAATCTTTTAAACTTTTTAAAAAGTTCATACGCTTCATTTGCAGTTTTACCTACTGCTCGCAACCCACCAATCCAAGTCGACTTTCTTGGTACTAAACCTAGATGACCCATCACTGGAACATCTTCTTTAGATAGCATTTCAACTATATGCATACTTCTTGGTGTCATAACTGCATCTGCCCCATTTTCTAATGCTTTAAATGCACCTCGTATAATATCTTCTTCTGTCACAAATTCATTTAATCCTAAAGCTGCAGTTAAAAATAAGTTTTTTGAACCTTCTCTTACAGAAATTACATTTTTTGCATTTGAGATTATCATATCAAAACCTGCTTTTTCAGCTGCCTCAGCTTCCTCAATACTATTTGCCGTAACTTGTGTAAATTTTCTTTTTCCTTTTGATGTTTTTAAATCTCCAACAGTCAAAGTCCTTTTAGCTGGTTTAGCTGCCCATGTATAAATATTTTTCATTTAATACCTTTGTAAAGAATATCTCTTCTATCAATAAACCCTTCAAAAGTTTTTATTGTAATTACTGATGGTAATATAAAAATTGATCTCTTATCTTTTTCATTTCTGATTATTCTAAAAAAACCTTTTTTGATGGCTGTATCAATATAAATATTTGAAGTTAAATAGGATTTTTCTATTACTTTTAATAATTGGTTTTTAGTTATGGATTTATTTTTATAATAAGCAAGCATGACCATGTGAAGCATAATCCAGTGCTGAGGTGTTAATGAAAACCAATTAAGTAATTCATTTTCCAATCTACCTTCAAAGTCTCCTAATGAAACTTCAGCTAATTTAATTCTTTTTTGAGTAATTTTAGGAATTTTTTTTTGTTCCTCAAAATGCTTAGGGTACTTAAACTGTTTCTTCATCTTAAAATATTATCTCAAAGAGTATTAATTTAATATTATTTTTTATTACTCAATTCTTTATAAATATTATTAACTCTGTGTACTTCTTCGGCAGTATTAAAATAACCTTCATATTCAATTTCCTCTGGAGTTACATCAAAATGATAGTGGCCAGCTATATTTTGTTTTGTATATGAGTGAAAATGGGTATGCTCACCAGACTCTCTTAAGTTAAGATCTCCACCTGTTGGATCACCTGTCCATAAAACACTATAACCTTGTAGTTCGGGCCCGATAGGTTCATAAAATTGTAAAAAATCCTTAACACACTTCATCTGCTTAGGATCATAATATTCATGCTTAATATCCGAATAATCAGGTTGAACATGAGATCTTATTTTTCCCTTTAAAATTCTAAATACTCCCGCTAAAGCTAAATGTTCGTTTTTTTCAATTTTTAAATTATCTTTTAAAGCTTTTCTCATAGCTTGAGGAAGAGAACCCTGCTCACCAGATCTTCCATGTATTTTAATTTTGATAACTTTTCCTTTAACTCCATCTGTATAAAAAACGTTGCCTAAACCACCATGTTTTCTTGCTGTATATTTTTCAGCAATACACTCTTTATTTCTTCCAACTCGAGCTATTATAGACTTTGACTCAGATGTAATTAAATTTTCATTTATAATCAGTTCTCCGCAATGGCCATCTAAACAAGACATAGCACCTGAACCGGCTCCTAATGCATATGATTTTTGTGAACCAATAATTTTTGAAATTTCTTCATAATCAAACTCAGCACCTATAAAATTAGGATCATGCATGTAAGGCTCACCACCAACATCGATAATTTTTTGATTACCACTTATACCCTCAGATGGGCATCCCCAATTTCTTAAATTAGGGCAATCAACTATAGAAACCTCTACAACTTTATAATTATTTGATAATCCAACTTGTAAAGCCTTAGATATTTTTTCTAGTGAGTATTTTGTAAAGTTTGATTTTTCAATATTTAATTGCATTTCTGATTAAGCTATATTTTATTTTGCATAATGTCTATAGATAATATATATAATATCTATACATAAATTAATTTAAAGAAAGTTTTAATGATTAATAAAGATTTAAAAGTTGGTGTTCTAGGTGCTGGTGCAATGGGTTGTTTATTTGGAGGTTTGTTAGCAGAAAAAGGTTTAAACGTAACATTGATTGATGTTTGGAGAGAACATGTTGATACCATAAATAAAAATGGTCTTAAAATGGATGGACATGGTGGCGATAGATTTATCAAAGTCAAAGCTACAAGTGACCCTTCAAGTGTAGGTGTAGTTGATGCGGTAATTGTTATGTGTAAAGCAACATCATTGGAGACTGCTTTAAAAAGTGTAAAAAATATTATTGGTGAAAAAACTGCCTTCATGTCATTTCAAAATGGATTTGGTCACGAGGCAATTATGCAAGAAATAGTTGGAACCGAAAAGGTTTTAGGCGGAACAACTACTCAAGCATCAAACATTTTAGGTCCTGGACATATTATGAACCATGCATCTCTACCCTCTTGGATTGGTGAATATGAAGGAGGTATGAGCGATAGAGTAAAAGATATTGCTGATACTTTTACAGCTTATGGATTAGAAACAATTGCAGCAGATGATGTTAAGAAGAGAAAGTGGATGAAATTATTTGCATTAACCGCAATAGGTCCACTTTCTGCTATTTTCGATCTCCATCATACTGATTTGTATATAAATAATACTGCAAATAAAATTTCTAGATCTCTTGGAAAGGAAATCATTCTAGAAACTAGAAAGGTTGCATTAGCAGATGGTGTAGAAGTATCAGAGGATGAATGTCTTTTTATGTTTAACAAGATTGTAGACTCTAACCAGACTAATAAATCTTCAATGGCTTTCGATGTGCAATATAAAAGAAAAACCGAAATTGACTTTATCAGTGGAGTAGTATCAAAATTGGGTAAAAAACACGGTATTAATACACCTTTAAACGACCTGATGTATAAAATGATTAAAGTAAAGGAGGGCATGTATAGCTAAATGCTAAAAATTGAAAAATTAAAAAAATTTAAAAGTAATTTTCCAATTTTAGTTGGTAACAACACAATTTCAAATCATCTTTGCGAGTCTTTAATTAAAGAAATAAGTTCATCTGAAACGTTTGATGATTTAATCATGGGCGGAAGAAGCAGAATTAACAAGGGCTCAAAAAACTTCAAAAAATATATCAATAAATCCAAGATTTCAAAAAAACTTTTTCAATTATTTAATAGTAAAAAGTTTTATAATAAAATTGAGAATATTTTTAAAAAAAATTTTAAAAATCAATCATGGGTAAATTTGTATCCACCAAAATTATTTAATACTAAAAAATTTACTATAAAAAAAAAGATTAATTCAATCGAACTTAAAGCTTTACTTGGTAAAAACTACAAACACCCAAATGTAAATTTGGATATTGATTTCTCAGTCTCAAAAGGAGGATACAGATTAAGACCACATCGTGATGATATAACCAGGTTATATAATTTTTTAATTTATTTAACAGATATTCCAAGAAAAAATGGGGGATCTTTGACAATTTATAAAAAAAAGGCAAAAAAAAATATTAGAAAAAGTTTTAAAAGATTTCCAAAAATGAGTGAACTTGAAATAGTAAAATCATTTATCCCTAAAAAAGGAACTGTAGTTTTTTTTCAATCAACTCCAAATTCATATCATGGAGTTAAACGTTTTATCGAAAAGAACTGTCCTAAAAGGTTTTTTAT
>CACKOH010000010.1 GCA_902601785.1 uncultured Pelagibacteraceae bacterium
ATTGCTGAAGGTGAATTTATTACCATGCTTGGTCCCTCTGGATCTGGCAAAACAACTTGTCTTATGATGCTTGCTGGTTTTGAAACTCCTACAAATGGAGAGATACTGTTAGATGGAAATATAATTTCTAATATTCCACCTCACAAAAGAGGGATTGGAATGGTTTTTCAAAATTATGCACTTTTTCCACACATGACAGTTTACGAAAATTTAGCTTTCCCTTTAAGAGTAAGAAAAATGGAAAAAGATGAAATTGATAAAAAAGTTGATAAAGCTTTATCAATGGTTTCACTAAATGGATTTGAAACAAGAATGCCAGGACAACTTTCAGGAGGACAACAACAAAGGGTAGCTGTAGCAAGAGCATTAGTTTTTGATCCAGCAGTAGTTTTAATGGACGAACCATTAGGTGCTTTGGATAAAAATTTAAGGGAGAGTATGCAATATGAAATTAAACATATTCATGAAAGCATTGGAGTAACTGTAGTTTACGTTACACATGACCAAAGTGAAGCTCTCACAATGTCGAATAGAATTGCTGTGTTTAATGATGGAAAAGTTCAACAACTATCTAATCCATCAGAACTATATGAAAAACCAGTAAATTCTTTCGTTGCAGAGTTTATTGGTGAAAATAATACTTTTAATGGAGAGGTAGCGGAAATTTCAGGAGATGAATGTAAAATTAAGCTACCAAATGCTGAAATATTAGCGAGCGCTATTTCAGTAAAATCCAAAGGAGAAAAAACAACTGTCTCACTAAGACCAGAGAGAGCATTAATTGAGCCAAGTGAAAAAATGGATAATATGTTTAGTGGCAAAATAGAAGAGGTAATCTATCATGGAGATCATACTAGAGTTCGAATTAATTTATTAGGAAATCCAGAATTTATTTTAAAAGTACCAAACAGCACTTCCAATCTAGAACTTAAGGTCAAACAAGATATAAAAATTGGCTGGAACAGTTCTGACGCTAGAGCTTTAGACCCAAAATAAACAATCAATACATTAAAGTATAACCCTAATAAGAACATTATAAGCTGTTGACTCTTAATAGTCATTTTGGTGTAATTTGCTTATATAAATTAATTTATATTAAACGTTTAAACGGAGGAATAATGAGAAAATTAAGTAAATTGATACTTGCTCTTTCTTTTGTTGTATCTGTAACTTCTTCAGCCTTTGCTGTTACTGTAGCATCTTGGGGTGGAGCTTATACAGACTCTCAAAAACAAGGGTATGGTGATCCAACAGCAGCAGCTCTAGGAATTGATATCAACTGGGTTGACTATTCTGGAGGATTATCAGAAATCAAAGCACAAAAAGAAGCGGGTGCTATAACTTGGGATATTATCGATGTATTTGCATTTGATACTATTAACGGTTGTGATGAAGGTTTGTTTGTTAAATTTGATTTTGACAAAGACTTTCCAGCAGCTCCAGACGGAACACCTGCAAGTGAGGACTTTTTTGCTCCAATGCCAAGTGAATGTGCAGTAGGAAATATTCTGTACTCTTGGAACTATGCTTTTGATACAAGAGCATTTGGTGGAAAAGAGCCTAAAACTATCAAAGACTTTTTTGATACTAAAAAGTTTCCTGGTAAGAGAGCAATCTATAAAAGTGCACTAACAAACCTTGAAATAGCTTTAGCAGCCGATGGAGTAAACATGGGTAAAGGTGGAGAGCTAATTTATAAAAGACTTGAAGAAGAAGGTGGTGTTGAAAGAGCAATGGACAAAATTAAAGAACTTTGCGCTAACGACAACTGTGTATTTTGGTCAGCAGGTGCTCAACCACCAGAACTATTAGTTGCTGGTGAAGTTGTTATGGCAACTGGTTGGAATGGAAGATTCTTTAATGCTGAAGTAGGTGAAGGTGCTCCAATTAAACAAGTGTGGCATGGTCAAGGTCTTGACTATGAATATTTTGCACTTGTAGCTGGTGGACCAGATGAAGCAAATGCTAAAAAAGCTTTAGCTATGATGACTAACACTGAAATGTTAGCTGGTAGTGCGAAGTATATTGCATATGCTCCTTACAGATTATCATCTTTAGATATTATCAAAGCTAATGAGCCTTGGTATAAAGATGGTAAAACTGAAATGATGCCGCAAATGCCAACATCTCCTCAAAACACTAAGAAATATTTCTTAGTTGATCCTTTTTTCTGGGCTGACAATGGAACAGAAATTGGAGAAAAATGGGAAGCAATGAAAGCAGGCCTATAATTTCAGTTTTAAACACTGAATTAATATAATATATTTAGGGCGGTTATTTACTAACCGCCCTTTTTTTTTATGAGCTCAGAAACAAAACAAATTTTAACTACCGACGGAATTCCTTTAGAATTAAGCCTGAAGAAAGCTGAAAGAAAAAATAAAATCAAAGCCTTTCTTTTAGTCACTCCACTTTTATTATTTTTATTTATTACCTATGTTTTTCCAATAGGGGAAATGTTTACCCGAAGTGTCGATGATAAAATGGTTACAAATATGCTTCCCAAAACATTTAAGGCAATGGAAAAGTGGGACGGAAAAGAATTACCACCAGAAGAAGTTTTTGCTGGTTTTTATTTTGATTTCAAAGTCCTTGTTGAGAATCAAACGCAGGGAAAACTTGGTCAAAGATTAAACAAAGAAAAAAATGGTTTCAACTCCATCGTAAAAAAATTAATGAGACAAATTAAGAGAAATAAAATTGATGAAACCGTAAGTATTAAAGAACAGATAATGAAAGTTCACAAAAGATGGAGAACAGTTGAATATTGGCAAGCTATAAAACGAACCGCACCTCCTTATACTATGGCAAAATATTTAAAAGGTATGGACATGTACTTTGCACCAGATGGAAGTATTGCGCAAGTCGATGAGGACAGAAGAATTCACAGAATTCTATGGCTCAGAACATTAGAAATTGCACTTTTTGTTACTATTTTTTGTTTCTTAATGGGCTATCCAATAGCTCATTTGCTTGCAACATTACCTATGAAGTACAGCAATCTATTGATGATATGCGTATTATTACCATTCTGGACATCTTTGCTTGTAAGAACTGCCAGCTGGATGATTTTGTTACAACAGCAAGGACTTGTTAATGATTTTATTGTTATGATAGGTCTTGTTGCTGACGATAACAGACCAACTATGATGTACAATAAAGTTGGAACCTACGTTGCAATGACACAAATATTATTACCTTTCATGGTGCTTCCACTTTACAGTGTCATGAAAACAATATCTCCAAGTTTAATGAGAGCAGGGAAATCTTTAGGTGGAACTCCTTTTGTTGCTTTTTGGAAAATCTATTTTCCATTAACTATTCCAGGTATTGGCGCGGGTTGTCTGTTAGTATTTATTTTAGCAATTGGGTATTATATTACTCCTGCATTAGTTGGAGGGGCCTCAGGTACGTTAATTAGTAACCAAATTGCTTATCACATGAAAGCAACATTGGATTGGAGTTTTGCATCTGCTATGGGTTTAATGTTGTTGTCAGGAGTTTTGGTTATTTATTGGATTTATAATAAATTAGTTGGAGTAGATAATATTAAATTAGGATAATTATGGCTTTACCAACTTATACAGAAACACGATATAGAATTTGGCACTATTTTTATATTGCTATTTGTACTTTTGTCTTTTTCTTTTTAATAGCACCTTTATTTGTAATTTTTCCTTTATCATTTAATGCGGAAGAATTTTTGGTTTTTTCAGAAGGAATGAAAAGACTAGATCCAGATGCTTTCTCTTTTAGATGGTATCACGAAATGGTTTATGGAACTAAAAATCCATGGGGATTAGCTGCAAAAAATAGTTTTATAATTGCAATATTTGCAACTATTGGATCAATCATTTTGGGAACACTTGCAGCATTAGGTCTTAGTAGCAGGCACATGCCTTATAAAGGTTTGATTATGGCAGTTTTAATTTCACCAATGATTGTTCCATTAATTATATCAGGAGTAGCTATTTTCTTTTTTATGGCAAAGGTTGGTCTAGCAGCAACACATACAGGAATAGTTTTGGCACATATTATATTAGGTACTCCTTTTGTAGTTATAACCGTTACTGCAACACTTTCAGGTTTTGATCATAGCGTAACTCGAGCGGCCTCAAGTTTGGGTAGTAATCCATTTAACACATTTATGAAAATTACATTACCCTTAATACTTCCAGGTGTGATTTCAGGAGGATTGTTCGCATTTGTTACATCCTTTGATGAAGTGGTTGTTGTGTTATTTTTAGCAGGATTAGAGAATACGACCATCCCAGTTCAAATGTGGACAGGTTTAAGAGAACAGCTAAGCCCAACTATTCTTGCCGTTGCAACGTGCTTAATTGTATTATCGACTTTAATTCTAGTCACAGCAGAACTATTAAGAAGAAGATCTGAGAGATTAAGAGGAATAAATAGATAATTTACCTAAATAAACTTTTCATATATAGAACTTAGAGTGGAAATCAAAAAAGTAGTCATTATTGGATCAGGTACCATGGGTAGTGGTATTGCTGCACATTTATGTAATGCAAATATACCAGTAATTTTACTAGATTTGACCACTGAAATAAGCACAAATGCCAGAGATAGAATTTTTAAATCAAGACCACCATTGTTAATTGATAAATCTAAAATTAATAACATCAAA
This sequence comes from uncultured Pelagibacteraceae bacterium, assembly GCA_902601785.1. Lineage (GTDB taxonomy): Bacteria > Pseudomonadota > Alphaproteobacteria > Pelagibacterales > Pelagibacteraceae > Pelagibacter. The sequence continues at coordinate 4,649 of CACKOH010000010.1, forward strand.
GTTGGAAATATTTCTGATGACTTTAATACTGTTGAGGATGCTGACTGGATAGTTGAAGCAGTCGTTGAGAGAATAGATATTAAACATCAAATATATGAGAAGATATTTAAATCAAGAAAAGATGGAGCTATAGTGTCTTCGAATACATCCTCAATACCAATCAAAATACTTTCGCAAAACCTAACTAGTGAACAAAAAAAGGACTTTTGTATTACACACTTTTTTAATCCTGTTCGATATATGGGCTTGTTAGAAATTGTTAAAAATGAAAATAATGATTTAGAAAAAATAAATGCACTTCAAAAATTTTGTGAGATTGAACTTGGTAAAGGGGCAATACTCTGTAACGATACTCCAGGTTTTTTAGGGAATAGGGTTGGTGTATATGCTATGCAAATAGCAATGACTGAGGCCTTCAAAATGAAATTAACTGTTGAAGAAGCTGACGCAATATTTGGAAGACCTATGGGAATTCCTAAAACGGGTGTATTTGGTTTATATGATTTAATTGGCATAGATTTAATGGCTGACGTACTAAAAAGTTTTATAAAAGAATTACCTAAAACTGATAAATTTCATGAGGTTGCACAAGAAATCCCTTTAATTAAAAAACTAATTGAAACTGGTTATACTGGCCGAAAAGGGAAAGGTGGTTTTTTTAGAATAAATAAAGAAGGAGGTACAAAAATTTTAGAGGCTTTAAATCTTGAAACAGGAAGTTATTCACCGAGTAAAAAAATTGATATTAAGTCAGATAAAGTTGATCTCAAAAAATTAATTAACCGAGATGACAAGTATGGAAAATATGCTTGGTCAGTAATTTCAAAAATAATTAAGTATTCATCTTCATTGGTACCTGAGATTACAGATGAATTTAACGACATAGATGAAGCGATGAGACTTGGTTTTAATTGGTCTAAAGGACCTTTTGAGATGCTTGAAGAAATTGGAATAGAAGATTTTTTTAATAAAATTGATGATTATGAAGGTAACAAATTTTTAGAAAGTCTTGCAAAATCTAAGAATGAAAATTTTTATGGAGAGAGACAAAAATATACAAAAATTGAAACTTTAGGAAAAGTTAAGAGAAAAGCCCAAAGTGTTGATGGAAATAGCTCTGCCCAAATTTATAAATTTACAGACTATAATATTGTTGAGTTTACCACTAAAGCAAATGCACTAGATTATGACTCCATGGATGCCTTAAAAAAAGCAACTGATAAACCTTTAATCATAATTAATGAAAGTATGCAATTCTCTGCAGGAGTAAACTTAAGCTATACGATGGATTTTGCAAATAAAGGAGATTATAAATCTATTGAAAAATTTATTAAATATTTCCAAGAAACTTGTAAAGAGCTCAAGTATTCAAAATATCCTGTGATATCTGCACCTTCGGGTTTAACTTTGGGAGGAGGCTTTGAAGTTCTTGTGCAAAGTAATTTTGTTGCATCGCACACAAATATTGTAATTGGTTTAGTTGAGACAATAGTAGGATTGATACCAGCTGGGGGTGGTTGTAAAGAAATGTTAGCAAGATGGCAGAATACAGAAGAAAGTAAAAAAGATCCAAATTTTGCTCCATTAAAAGTTTTTGATATTATTGGTTATGGTAAGACAGCAACTTCACCTGTAGAGGCAGAACCTTTAAAATACCTTAAGCCAGAAGACAAAAAAATAATGAATAGAAATAGTTTACTTGAAGCCTCAAAACAAATCCTAGATGAAAACCGAGATTTTATATCGCCATCTGAATTAGTATTCAATTTGCCAGGCGATAGTGTTAGGGGCGAAATGCACAAAGTTTTAGATAAACTTTACAATGATAAAATTATACTAGACCACGGCATGGAAGTTGCTAAAGAATTAGCATATGTACTAAGTGGTGGAGATACATCAATAGACAAACAACTTTCGGAGGATGATTTATTTAAATTAGAGCTAGAAGCTTTTATGAAGCTTATTGAAACCCCTAAAACTCAGGAGAGAATAAAGCATACTCTTGCAACTGGAAAACCTTTAGTTAATTAGTTTTCTAATAATTTAAATTCTTTAATATAATCAGGCCTTAATACATAATCTGTTTTATTACCAATTTTAATTTTTTTTAAAGCATCTAAACCAAAGATTACTTTACCAACAGGTGTATATTCTCCCTTGTATAAGGGAATATCTTTTAAGATTATAAAGAATTCACTATCCTCAGTGTCAAATTCCCCCCTAGCTAAAGCAACAGTTCCTGCTTTAAATTCATAATCATTACTTAATTCTGATTTTAATTTACCAAGCTTAGACGTGCCACTTCCAATTTTAAAATAATTTATGTTATCATGATAACCAAACTCAAGATCACCTGCTTGGACCAAAGTTTTTTCTATTACTCTATAAAAAGTTGAATTATTATACAAACCTGAATTAATAAAATATTTAAATCTCTCAACTGATTTAGGTGAAACTTGAGGATAAAGTTCAATTGCAACTTTTCCACACTCCACATCCATGATAGCTAAATTTTTTGGATCACTTATATTAATTTTATCTAAATCAAGTTCTTTTACAAATAAACATTTATTTTTGATCAAATAAAAAGAGCCGAAAGTAAAAACTGCTAATGATATTAGAAAGATAAATAATATTTTTTCTGATAAAGATGATTTGACTTTTTTAATCATTAAAATGTGAAGTTATTATCAATTAATTTTAAAGTCTTTTCTAAATATTTAACTTTCTTGTTTAAAATTAAATCATTCTTAATTTTTTTTTTTATTAATTCTTTATTGGTCATAAGAAAAGAAAAAGTTTCAGCCATATCCTCTGAAGGAATAGATTTTGAATATTCTGTTAAAAATCCATCTGTATTTTTATAAAGACTAAGATCTATTCTATCTGAACATGTTGAACATTCTGCATATTTAAAAGATGCTTTATTAAATTTAGACCATAAAGCTTCATCAAATATTTTATAATGCTTTGCTTGAATCATATGAAAGAATTCGTGATGGATCATTCTTTCAAAGTGTTCCTGATTAAAGTTAATATCTAAGATTAATGACCTTTTGAGAATGTTTGGAACTCCTCCTGTGTTAATTAAAGAAACACTAAGATTTTCACACATAATAATGAATTTGAGATTATTTTTAATTAAAAAATCTGCTTCATATTTGTTTAAATTTTTTTCAATAATTGGATATTTTTTATTTAATTCATTTTTTTTTGACCTATCACAGGAAATATTTTTTTTTAATCCAATTTTAAAGTTGTTCTTGGCGTATAAATATTTTAATCCATTCGAACTTATTGTAGTATAGATTTCTAAATTAGGAATTTTTAATAGATTAAAAATTTCATTCGCATTTACTGCTGAAATATTAAAAATCAGTATTATACAAATTATATATTTCATTAGATTATTATAGACGAATAAAGCTAGATAATATTAACTTAGTTTTAAAATAAAATGAAAAAAGAAAAAAATAAAAATCCAATTCAGCCAGTAAGTGGCACAAAAGTTCCAAGATATGCGGGGCCGTCTACATTTGCTAGATTACCTGAGTTAAGAGATGTAGAAAGCTGTGATGTTGCAATAGTGGGGGTACCATTTGATGCAGGAACTAGTTATAGACCTGGTGCAAGATTTGGACCACAAAGTATTCGTCAAGCCTCAAGACACCTAAGAACAAATTATCATCCAAGCTATGATGTTGAGCCCTTTAAAATTCAACAGGTCGCAGATGCTGGTGACATAGCATGCAACCCATTTAGTATTGATGAAGCTATAAAACAGATTGAAGTAGGTGCTACGGATTTATTAAAAAAAGTAGGTGGTATAATTAGCTTAGGTGGGGATCACACAATTGCTGTGCCTTTGTTAAGAGCAATAAATAAAAAAAATAATGGTCCAGTCTCTTTAGTACATTTTGATGCTCATCTAGATACATGGGATACATACTTTGGTGCACCTTATACACATGGTACTCCATTTAGAAGAGCTAGAGAAGAAGGATTATTTTTAGATGATGCCTCAATGCATGTTGGTATTCGAGGGCCACTTTATAGCAGAGATGATATAAAAAATGATGAAAGTTTTGGTTTTAAAATAATTCATTGTGATGAATTTCAAACTGAAGGAACAGATAAAATAGCTGAAAAAATTAGAAAAAGAGTTGGAGATAATCCATTATATCTTTCAATTGATATAGATGTGCTAGATCCTGCATTTGCTCCTGGAACAGGTACACCTGAAATCGCAGGAATGACAACTAGGGAGATGGTAAATGTTTTAAGAGGCTTATCAGGTTTGAATCTTGTGTCAGCCGATGTTGTAGAGGTGTCTCCAGCTTATGATCATGCAGAAGTTACTTCTCTAGCTGCAGCAACAATCGTGTATGAACTAACTAATTTGTTTGCAAAAACATAAAGAGAGGATAGTTTTCTCAAATGTTAGAAAAAAGAAATTTTTATATAAACGGTTCATGGGTTGCTCCAAAAAAACCAAATGATATTGAAGTAATTAATCCAGCAACAGAAAAAGCCTGTGCAGTAATTTCTCTTGGAAGTAAAGATGATGTTAATGATGCAGTGCTATCTGCTAAAGAAGCATTTAAAACTTGGGGATATTCAACTAGAGAAGAAAGAATTGTTCTATTAGAAACATTTTACACTTTATATAAGAAAAGATGGGACGATATAACTGATGCCATTGTTCAAGAAATGGGGGCACCAAAGGATTTTGCATCAAAACTTCAAACAGGAACTGGTGCAAGTCATACTAAATCTTTTATAAGATATCTAAAAGAGTTTGAATTTGAAAAACCATTAGGTGAGCATGCCAAAAATCAAAGATTAATATACGAGCCAAAGGGAGTTTGTGCTTTAATTACTCCTTGGAACTGGCCAATGAACCAGGTAACACTAAAAGTAATTCCAGCTTTAGCATCTGGTTGTACTATGGTTTTAAAACCATCAGAATTAGCGCCACTTTCAGCTATGATACTCGCAGAATTAGTTGATGAAGCAAAATTTCCAAAAGGGGTGTTTAACTTAGTAAATGGAGATGGTGCAACAACTGGTGATGCTTTAACGAGTCATCCAGATATAAATATGATCTCATTCACAGGATCAACTAGAGCAGGTGCATTAATATCTCAAAATGCAGCAAAAGATTTTAAAAGAGTGAGTTTAGAATTAGGTGGCAAGGGAGCAAATATTATCTTTAAAGATGCAGATCCAGAAGCTATTGAAAGAGGTGCTTTAAGATGTTTTAGAAATTCAGGTCAATCTTGCAATGCTCCAACAAGAATGTTGGTTGAAAAATCTCTGTATGGTGAAGCAATAGAAAGACTAAAAAAATATACAAATGAATTTAAAGTAGATGATCCAAAAAAAGAGGGTGAACATATAGGCCCTGTAATTTCTGAAACACAGTTTAATAAAATTCAAAAATTAATTCAAAAAGGAATAGACGAAGGCGCAAAATTAGTTGCAGGTGGAACAGGAAAACCAGAAGGTATGAATGATGGTTATTATGTAAAACCAACTGTATTTGCAGATGTTAATAATCAAATGGAAATTGCTAGAACAGAAATATTTGGTCCAGTTTTATCTGTGATACCATTTGAAACTGAGCAAGAAGCAATAGAAATTGCCAATGATACCGATTATGGTTTAACAAATTATATTCAAAGTAAAGACACTGACAAAATTAGAAGACTTGCCAGAAAACTAAGATCTGGAATGGTTGATGTAAATGGTGCGGGTATTGCAGTAGATGCACCCTTTGGTGGTTTTAAGCATTCTGGTATTGGAAGAGAAGCTGGTAAAGAGGGTTTGCTAGAGTTTTTAGAGGTAAAATCAGTTGGTGGTTGGAGTTAATTTAAAGAAGATTTTTCTTTAATTCCGTCAAGTAATTTCAAACACTTTTTTAATTCATCCAATATTATAAATTCATCAATTTTGTGTGCTTGTTCAATAGAGCCTGGTCCACAAACAACTGTACTAATTCCTATTTCTTGAAACAAGCCTGCCTCAGTTCCAAAAGAAACAACCTGTCTTGAGTTATCGCCTGTTAAACTTGAAATTAATTCACAAGCATCAGATTTATCTTTACGATCAAATCCAATTATTTCTCCGATAACTTTTTTTTCAATAGAAGAGTTAGAAAAAACTTTTTTCATTTCTGGTAATAAAACTTCAGTTGCATATTTATCTAATTCCTGGTTTAAAAATACTGCATCTTCTTTAACCACTGGTCTTGTTTCCCAATTTACATGACATTTATCTGCAATCACGTTGTGAGCAATACCACCAAAAATTCCCCCTATTGAAAGAGTTGAATGAGGAGGATCAAATATAGATTCTTTTGGGGCTCTATCTTCAAGTTTACTCCTTAATTCAATTAATTTATTTACGTATCTTGAAGCATATTCAACAGCACTTACACCTTTATGTGGAGTTGAACTATGACCTGCTAAACCTTTAAAATAAGTGGTGTATTCGTAACATCCTTTGTGAGCATCAATAATTTTCATATTTGTAGGCTCTCCAACAATGCAAATTCCATCTTTAATTTCTCTTTTTTTTAATTCCTTTATGAGAATGGGGGCTCCTTGGCATGCAGTTTCTTCATCAAAAGTGAAAGAAAAATGAATATCTCTATCAAGGTTAGCTTTTGAATAAATTGGTGCAAAAGCTAATGTGCACGCAATAAACCCTTTCATGTCACATGACCCTCTCCCATAAAGTTTGTCTCCTTTTATTGTTGCCTTAAACGGATCTGTTGACCAACCTTTAGACACAGGTACAACATCTGTATGCCCAGATAGAATTATAGGTTTTTTATTACTAGTTTTTTTAGATTTAATTGTTGCAAATAAATTAACTCTTTTTTTATCTTCATCAAAAGTTCTAAAAGAAGTGGCACCCAGTTTTTTTAATATATTATCACAGTAATCAATTAGAGAATTATTGTCTTCTCCTGAAATTGTTTTAAAGGCTATTAAGTCAGTTAAAATCTTTACTGTGTTATTAAATAAAACATTTAAATTATTTTCTGTACTCATATTTAGATTTCATTATATATTAATTATATGAAAGAACAAATAACCTACGATACTTTTGATAAAGTTGATATTAGAGTTGGAACAGTAATTTCTGTTCAAAAAAATGAAAAAGCAAGAAAACCATCATTAGTTGTTAAGGTTGATTTTGGTGATGAGATTGGAATTAAACAATCTTCAGCTCAGATAACTCATTATTATAATGAGGAAAATTTAAAAGGAAAACAAGTTATTGGAGTTTGTAATTTTCCAGAAAAAAATATTGCTGGAGTAGTCTCTCAAGTACTAATTCTTGGATCAATCGATAAAGAAGGAAAAGTAATATTAGTCCACCCATCTCAAAAATCTGAGAATGGACTTCCTATAGCATAGAAAATGCATCCAGAAATTTTATCCATCACTCTTTTTGGAATTGTAGCTGCATTTACTCCTGGACCAAATAATTTTATAGCATTTTACTCTGGATTTAATTTTGGAATAAAGAGAACTATTCCACTTATAATCGGTGTTACTTTGGGTTTCCCTTTTCTTTTGCTGTGTGTTGCATTAGGGTTAATCAACATATTTAAACTGTATCCATTAATTCAAGAAATATTGAAATATTCAGGAACGCTATTTTTAATTTATTTGGCTTATAAAATTTCATTTTCAAAATCTACCAATTTAGAAAATAAAGACAAAAATCCTGTGAAATTTATAAACACTTTTGTTTTTCAATTTTTAAATCCAAAGGGGGTAATTGCATCAATTATCGTTGTTTCTACTTATTTAGATCCTGGTGAAAATTTTGTAAATTTTACGACTCAAATTATTATTTTAGCTTTGATCGTTTCAGTAACCAGTATTACTCTTTGGACATTTATGGGTAAATTTATAAGGAAATTTGCGACAAATCAGAAATATATTAATTATTTTAATTATGTTATGTCACTGCTTCTTTTAATAAGCATAATAACTTTTTATTTATAATATGACCCCAGGAAACAAAAATTCATATAATTCACTTAAAAAAATTTCAATAAATAACAAAGATTACCAATTTTATTCTTTAATAGAGGCTGAAAAAAATGGCCTTGAGGGTATATCAAAACTTCCGAAATCCTTAAAAGTTCTCTTAGAGAACCTACTAAGATATGAGGATGATTTATCAGTAAACAAAAATCAAATAGATTCTATTAAAAATTGGTTAAAGACAAAAAAATCAAATACAGAAATTGCTTATCGACCTGCAAGAGTTTTACTTCAGGATTACACTGGAATTCCAGCAGTTGCAGACTTAGCTGCAATGAGAGAAGCAGTTAAAGATAAAAATAAAGATCCCAACACAATTAATCCATTATCTTCAGTTGATCTCGTAATTGATCACTCAGTTCAAGTTGATCAGTCTGCCAAAGCAGACTCTTTTGAGAAAAATGTAGATATCGAATTTGAAAGAAATGCAGAAAGGTATTCTTTTTTAAAGTGGGGACAACAAGCTTTTAATAACTTTAGAATAGTACCTCCTGGAACTGGAATTTGTCACCAGGTAAACTTAGAATATTTATCTAAAGTAGTTTGGTCAGAGGCATTTAAAGGTGAAAATTATCTTTTTCCTGACACTTTAGTTGGTACAGATAGTCATACAACAATGGTTAACGGATTATCAGTTTTAGGTTGGGGTGTTGGCGGTATTGAAGCAGAAGCTGGAATGCTAGGCCAACCTATATCAATGTTAGTTCCAGAAGTAATAGGTTTTGAAATTAAAAATAAAATGCCTGAAGGAACTACTGCAACAGACTTAGTTTTAACAGTTGTTAAGATGTTAAGAGACAAAGGGGTTGTTGGAAAATTTGTTGAATTTTACGGCGAAGGTTTAAAAAACTTAACTCTTGCTGATAGAGCAACTATAGCAAATATGGCTCCTGAATATGGAGCAACTTGCGGTTTTTTCCCTATAGATGATGAGACTTTAAAATACTTAAAATTTTCAGGAAGAGATCAGCACACAGTCGATATAGTTGAGAAGTATGCAAAAGAACAAGGACTATGGGCAAGTAATGATATTGTTTTTACAGACACTCTTACCTTGGATATGTCTTCAATTGTACCAACTATCTCAGGACCTAAAAGACCTCAAGATAAAGTTTTATTAACAGACGCGCCAACATCATTTAAAAAAGTATTAGAGGAAGCAACAAATAAAAAAGAAAATTCAGTTGCAAAGGTTTTAAATTCTGATTTTGAAATAAAAGATGGATCTATACTTATTGCAGCAATAACTTCTTGTACAAATACTTCAAATCCAAATGTTTTAATTGGAGCAGGTTTGTTAGCTAAAAAAGCAGTTGAGTTTGGATTGGAGGTTAAGCCATGGGTTAAAACTTCATTAGCGCCAGGATCGCAGGTCGTTACAGATTACTTGGCTAAAGCTGGACTAAATACCTATCTTGATAAATTAGGCTTTAATTTAGTAGGTTATGGATGTACTACTTGCATTGGTAACTCAGGTCCATTAGCAGATAATATTGTTCAGGCTATTCAAAAAGAAAACATTTATACAGTCTCAGTTTTGTCAGGTAATAGAAACTTTGAAGGAAGAATTTCTCCACATATCAAAGGTAATTATTTGGCATCACCGCCTTTAGTTGTTGCCTATGCCTTAGCCGGTCATATGGAATTTGATTTATACAAAGATTCGTTAGGAAAAGATAAAGATGGCAACGACATTTATTTAAAAGACATATGGCCTTCAAATGATGAAATTGAAAATACTTTAAAACAATCTTTAAACGCAGAGATGTTTATTAATAGATATTCAAATGTTTCTGAAGGACCAAGTCAATGGCAAAAAATTAAAACTGATCACAGCAGTATTTACAATTGGGACAAAGGCTCAACGTATGTAAAAAAACCACCATTTTTTGACTCTTTGCCAGATGAGCCAGAGGGATTTAAAGAAATAAAAGATGCAAGACCTTTGTTGATATTAGGTGATATGGTTACAACAGATCACATTTCTCCAGCAGGGAGCATTCAAAAAGATAGTCCAACTGGAGAGTACTTCATGAAGCATCAGATCTTACCAAAAGATTATAATTCATATGGATCAAGAAGAGGAAATCACGAAGTAATGATGAGGGGAACTTTTGCTAATATCAGAATAAGAAATGAAATGGCTCCAGGAACTGAAGGTGGATTTACAAAATTATATCCTGAAGGAAAAGTTTTATCTGTTTATGATGCGGTAGAGGAATATAAAAAAAGAGGTACTGACTTAATTGTAATAGGTGGTAAAGAATATGGAACTGGTTCTTCAAGAGATTGGGCTGCTAAAGGAACAAAATTATTAGGAGTTAAAGCAGTATTAGCTGAAAGTTTTGAAAGAATTCATAGATCTAATTTAATTGGAATGGGTGTTTTACCCTTACAATTTATAAATGAAGTTAATAGAAAAAATCTAAATTTGATAGGTTCAGAATTAATAAGTATTATTGATATTGAAAAAGGAATTAATCCATCTGATGAAGTATTGGTAGAAATTAAATATGCATCTGGCGAAATGAAGAAAATTAAAACTTTGTGTAGAATAGATACTAAAAATGAACTTGAGTATTATAAAAATGGTGGAATATTACAATATGTATTAAGGAATATGATTTAATTATGGATGAAGATGTATCAATTATAAATTCAAATACAAGAAATGAAAAAATTAAAAATTTTTTTATAAATAATAAAAATAAATTAATTTTCGTAATTATAATTTTATTGGTAGGAATTGTTGGTGTTTATAGTTTTGATAAATATCAAATAAATAAAAAGCAACGAGTTTCAGATGCCTTTAATTTAGTAACAATTGAATATTCAGAAAATAATATAGAAAAAACTACCACTAAGTTAATTGAAATAATAAATGAAAAGGATCCAACTTATTCTCCTTTGTCACTTTATTTTATAATTGATAATGAACTTATTTCAGATCAACAACAGATAAATGAGTTATTTGACATTTTGATTGACCAAATATCTTTAGATGATGAAATCAAAAACTTAGTCATTTACAAAAAAGCTCTTTTTAATGCTGATCAATCATCAGAGGGTGATTTGTTAAATTTACTAAATCCATTAATTAACTCAAAAAGTGTTTGGAAATCACATGCTTTATACCTAATGGCTGAGTATTTTTATGCTAAGGATCAAAATCAGAAGGCAAAAGAGTTTTTCAATCAAATAATCGGTTTAGAAAACCCCAATCCAGATATAAGGTTACAAGCAGACAAAAGATTGAATAGAGATTTGAGTGAATAGATTAGTTATCTTATTAATAGCGCTTATTTTCATAAACAATTGTTCATTAAACGAAAATTCAAGAATATGGAAAGATAAAGAGAAAGAACTATCTGCTCAATCAAAATTAAAAAAAATATTTGCAGAAGACAAGATCGAAGTTCAAGAGTTTAATCAAGAGTTAAATCTAGATTTATCACCAATAAAAACAAACAATAAATTCATCGATAATCAAAATAATTTTGGTTCACAGAATTATAAAGGCGAACTTAACAAAATTGGGAGTTACAAATTTTCTAAGTTAGAGGGATTAAATCAAATAAATTTGAAACCACTATTTCTTGGAAATGACATTGTTTTTTTTAATAAAAAAGGATCAATTATAAAATATAATGAAAATCAAAAAGTTATATGGAAAAAAAACTATTATACCAAAGCTGAAAAAAAATTATATCCTAAGTTAGATTTTATTTCACACAATGAAAATATTTTGGTTAGTGACACCATAGCAAAATATTATTCGATAAACAGTAATACTGGTGAGCTGAATTGGTCTAAAAATAATACTTATCCCTTTAATTCAGAAATTAAAAAACATAAAAATAAATTTTTTGTTATAGATTATAAGAATACTCTTAGATGTTATAAAATAGAAGATGGATCAGAATGCTGGAACCTTCAAACAGAAGATTCTTTTGCAATTTCAAATTCTAAGTATTCATTAATTATAATTGGAAACATGGTAGTGTTTAGTAATTCAATTGGGGATATAACAGCGGTTGACGTTGAAACAGGAATGATTATTTGGCAATTACCTACTCAAAGTAATAGTATCATAAATAAAAGTTATGATTTTAAAACTTCAAAGCTTGTTTCAGATGGTAATTCTATTTTTGTTTCAAATAATAAGAAAGAATTTTATTCAATAGATGTAAAAACAGGAATTACTAACTGGATAAGTGACATTAATTCTACTATCACGCCAGTAATAATTGGAAACTTAATATTTACAGTTTCAAATGAAGGTTATATGCATGCAATAGAGAAGAAAAAAGGAAATATAATTAGAGTAACTGATCTTTTTAAAATTTATAAACAAAAAAAAAGAAAAAATATTTTTCCAATAGGATTTATTATAGGTAATAAAAATTTATATTTAACAAATTCTGATGGTAAAATGATTGTGGTAGATTTACAGAATGGGACTATTCTTAAAATAGAAAAAGTTTCTTCCAATATTGTTTCAAAGCCATTTATATTTAATAATAATTTATTTTTAATAAGAAATGGATCTATTGTCCGCTATAATTAAATATGATCTTAAAATTTTTAGATAAGATCGGTAGAAAAAAAGTTGTATTAGATAGAGGTCCTTCGCATCCTAAATTTGATGAAGCAAAGCCTTGGATGAACCGGTATTATGTTTTAATGAGACACCGACCAAAGTGGTTTCCATTCAATATATTAATACATGAGATGCTAGCTGATGATCACGGTGAAGGTGTGCATAATCACACTTTTCCTTATATAACAATAGTTTTAAGAGATGGTTATTGGGAAACTTTGAGTACAGGAAAATTCTGGAGACCACCTGGCTATATTGGCTTTAGATCAGCAAATAATTTGCATAGAGTGGATCTTAAGCCAGGAACAAGACCATTAACTATATTTATTTCTGGTCCATTTGGATTACGTAAAGGACCAAGATCAGAATATGGTATTGACTTTAAAACCAAAAAATGAATTTAGACAATCTTTTCCAAAATTTTTGTAAAAAAAATAATTTAGAAATTAATTCTTATCAATTATCTGTTATTGACGAATTAAAAAGTTATTATAAATTAAATTTTAATAAATCAATTTTAAATAAATTTTTTTCAAAAAATAATTCAAGACAAGCTTTTTATTTACATGGAGGTGTTGGTGTTGGAAAAACAATGATCTTAAATTTTTTTTTTGATTTAGTAAAAGAAAAAAAATTAAGACAGCACTTCAATGAGTTTATGCTGAGCTTTCATGATTTTGCACATGAAAGAAAAGAAAATAATGAGGAAAATATAATCAACCAATTTGTAAAAGATTTAAAATCTAAAACTAAATTAATTTATTTTGATGAGTTTCAAGTAACTAATATTGTCGATGCGATGATTTTAGGAAAATTATTTGAGCAAATATTTAAAGAAAATATTAAAATTATTTTAACGTCTAATACAAAAATTTCTGAACTTTATAAAGATGGACTTCAAAGAGATCAGTTTAAACCTTTTATAAAAATTATGGAGAAACATTCTGTTGAACTTGAGCTCAAAATAGAGGATGATTATAGAAAATCAAATGAAAATCAAAAACAAAGATATTTTTACCCTCTCAATCAAGAGACTAATTTTAAAATAAATAAATTTTTTAGGACTATCACAAAAGATAAAAATCATTTATCGAAAATAATTAGCATAAAGGGAAGAGATTTTAAAATAGATTATTTTTATGAAGGAGTAGCTAGATTTAATTTTGATGATCTATGCAATCGAAACCTTGGTGCTGAAGATTATTTGGAGATAATTAAAAATTGCAAATTCGTTACTCTTGATAATATTCCACAATTTAATGATATTAATTCTAATCAACAACAACGATTTATAACTTTAATAGATGTCATATATGACAAAAATATTCCTCTAGCTGTTACTGCTGATCAAAATTTAGATCAATTTACCTCATCAAAATTACTAGAAAACCCATTTAAACGAACTGTCAGTCGATTATATGAATTAACATCTATTGAAAAAAATTAATGAAGCAAGAATTCTTTAATCTTAAAATAAATACGAATGGTCAAAGGTTGTATGAATTTACTGATCAAACAATTCAGTGGATTAATAACAATAAATTTAAAAATGGGATGCTTAATTTAAGTATTCAACATACTAGTGCATCTCTAATTGTTCAAGAAAATGCTGATCCAGATGTTCAAACAGATTTAATAAATTATTTTGATAAACTGGTACCTATGAACAGTAAATTGTACATACACACCACTGAAGGTAAAGACGATATGCCTGCTCATATAAAATCTGCCTTAACTAACAATCAAATCTCAATTAGTATTAAAAATAATGAATTACTACTTGGAACTTGGCAAGGTTTATATTTATTTGAACATCGTATAGAGACACAAAATAGAACAATTATTCACCATTTTATTGGCGAATAGAGCATTTATTTCTTAAGTGATTGGAAAGCTTCTAAAGCAGCAGCTCTTGCTTTTTCGTGAATCACAATAGGTTTAGGATAATCTTTCCCTATTATAGTCTTTATTGCTTCTTGATATTTGTGTTCCATTTCCCAAGGTTTATGGATGAATTTATTAGGCACTTTATTTAATTCTGGAACCCATTTCTTCACATACAAACCTTCTTTATCAAATTTTTCACCCTGCAAAATTGGATTAAATATTCTAAAGTAAGGTGCAGCATCCGCTCCACAACCAGCAACCCATTGCCATTGAGCTACGTTATTTGCTTTATTAAAATCTAATAAACAATTTCTGAAATGTTTTTCACCCTCAGTCCAATTAATTCTCAAATGCTTAACCAAAAAAGAACCAACTACCATTCTAATTCTGTTATGCATCCATCCAGTTTCGTATAACTCTCTCATTCCAGCATCTACAATAGGATAGCCTGTCATTCCTGATTTCCATGCTTTTAAAAACTTTTCGTTTTTTATCCAAGGAAATCGATCAAATTCTTTTCTATAATTACCTTTTAAAAATTCTGGAAAATAATTAATTAAACTATGTGAAAACTCACGCCAGCCTAATTCATTGATATATTTTCTGTAGCCAATTCCTTTAGATTTAATTTCATTACATTTTTGCCAAATAGTACTTACATGAATTTGACCATGCTTAATATAAGGTGACAATTTTGAAGTACCTTCAACCGACGGGTAATCTCTCGCCGTTCCATAATCTTTAATTCTTTTTTCAATTAAAGTATTAAGAACTTTTTTAGAGTCACTCTCTGAAACTTTCCAATATTCTTCAAATTTTTTATACCAATTCTTTTTAGGTAAAATATCTTTAGCCTCAATACAATTTTTGAAAACTGTGATTGACTTTGTCTTTTTTTTTACAATATAACTTTTACTTGGTGGTAAGCTTAAATATATTTGTTCAGCATTTCTCCAAAATGGACTAAATACTTTAAAGGGTGTTCCATCGTTTTTAGTTACTACTTGAAATTCGTTTAAAATATTTCCTTTAAAATATTTAAACTGAACTTCATTTTTTAAAAAAGCATCTCTAATTTTTTTACCTTTAGCAATTACGTCTGGTTCGTATATTTTATTCCAATAAACTGAAATGTTATCTTTTTTTTTTATCTTTGATAACACATCTAGCTCATCTCCCTCTAATATTTGAAGATTTATTCTATATTTAGATAATTCTGATTTAAATTCTTCTAAAGATTTATAAAGCCACCATTTTTGTGCTTCTCGTTTTTTATCAAAATCAGCTTTGTTATAAATAAATAATCCAACAACATTATCATGATTTTGACTAGCAAAAGAAAGTGCTGGATTATGTTCAATTCTAAAATCTTCCCTGATCCAAAATATTGCATTTTTTGTCATGTGAATTTTATTTTCTTCCCTTAGATAGCAGTTGTCTGTAAAGTTTAACATCTGCATTACCTTCGCATCCTATTACTAAAACATTAGATTTTTCGTTAATTTCAATGAGTTTTTTAGTCTTGTAATTATTACAAACACCAATCAGGCTTATAATCCCAGGTGTTGAGCATTCTCCACCAATTATGGAATTTTTGCATAGCTTTTTATCTTTTAACATAGCTACAGTTTTGGCAACATTCCGATCACTTACAGATACACAACAATTGCTTGCTTTTTTTAATATTTGCCAAGGAATATATGACATTTCATTACATGACATACCGCCCATGATACTTTCTTTTTTAATCTTAATTTTTTTAAGTCTATTAATTTTAATACTCTGAAGTACACAATCAGCTCTATCAGGCTCAACAATTATAATTTTTGGGATCCTTTTAAAATATTTTGCAATACCAGCAACAACACCTGCAGCCATGCCCCCCACACCGGCTTGTAAAAAAATATGTGTTATATATTGATTAGTTTGTTTAGATATTTCTCTTATCATTATGGAGTATCCTGCCATAGTTAGTTGAGGAACTAATTTGTAATCTCTTGTCGCAACATCTTGCACAATTTTCCAATTATTTTTTTTCGATAACTTTTTACATTCATTAAGTGAGTTTTCATAATCTCCTTTAACTCTCATAACTTCAGCTCCAAATCTTTTAATTTCTTTGACTCTCGAATCACTTACGTATTGACTGACAAAGATTTTACATTTTAAACCTAATCTTTTTGCACCCCATGCAACAGATCTACCATGGTTTCCAGCAGTTGCTGAGGAAATAATTATATTTTTTTTTCCTTTAGATATTCTTTCAACAGCATATGCTCCTCCTAATGCCTTAAAGGATTTTAAATGAAATCTTTTGGACTCATCTTTATAAAAAACATTATTTACTTTTAAATTTTTTTGTAATTTATCGAGTTTAAGTAGGGGTGTAGCCTTATAATTTTTCCAACTAGAAATTGATTTAAAAGCTTTTGTTAATAACAAAGAAGGGACAAATCTTAAAACATAATTTCTTTTAAAACTAAAATTATTATTTTTTATAGATTTTGTAAGCTTCCAGTTTTTAATACTTTTTAAAGTCTTCACTTTAACAGTCTAAAGTATTTTGTCTTTCCCATTGTGTTACAGGTTTGGACTTATCGAAGTTTTCTTTATTATCAAATTCATTAATTTCAGATTTTCTAAGTTTTATATAACTATTAATTGTTTCTTTTCCAAAAGCTTCATTCATTTCCTTATTATTTTTTAAAAGTTCTAGCGAGTCTTGAAGTTCATTTGGTAATTTAGGTAAATTAGGATATTTTTTATAATCTGTGTACATATTACAAGTAAGAGGCTCTCCTGGATCAATTTTATTTTTTAATCCATATAGCCCAGCAGCTAATACGCTTGCTTGTAATAAATATGGATTTGCAGATCCATCCATCAATCTTAATTCAAATCTACCAGGATCTGGAATCCTTATCATATGTGTTCTGTTATTACCTGTATAAGATATGCTGCTCGGTGACCATGATGCCCCAGATTTTGTTGGAGGTGCATTAATTCTTCTATAGCTATTAATTGTTGGATTAAAGAAAGCAGATAGGGACGAGGCGTTTTTAATTACTCCACCTAAAAAATTATAAGCCATTTTACTAAGTCCAAACTTGTCAGATTTATCTAAAAATTTATTTTTCTTTCCATCCCAAACTGATACGTGGGCATGACAGCCATTACCTGTGAGGTTTTCAAATGGTTTAGGCATAAAGGTTGCTCTCAAACCATGTTTTTCAGCTATGGTTTTTACCATATATTTGAAAAATGTGTGTCTATCAGCTGTTTTTAGACAATCATTATAGTCCCAATTCATTTCAAATTGTCCATTAGCGTCTTCATGATCATTTTGATAAGGACCCCATCCCATCTCAATCATGCAATCACAAATTTCTTTAATTAAATCATATCTCCTCATTAACGCTGATTGGTCATAACAGGGTTTAGATTGAGTATCTCTTACATCAGCAATAGAATTTCCATCAGGTGAAATTAAAAAGTATTCACACTCTACACCTGATTTCATTGTTAAATTTCGTTTTTTTAATTTCTTAATTTGATTCTTTAACATTACTCTTGGAGAAGCTTCTACAGGTTTACCATTCATCCATAAGTCTGATGCAAGCCATCCCACCTCTTTATTCCAAGGTAATTGAATAAGACTGTCTGGGTCTGGAATACCAAACATATCGCTATCTGCGGGAGACATATCTAGCCAAGCTGCAAAACCAGCAAATCCTGCTCCTGCAGTCTGCATTTCTTTAATAGCATGCGTTGGAACTAGTTTTGATCTGAGTACGCCAAAAAGATCAACAAAGCTTATTAAGAAATATTTTATTTTTTTTTGCTTTGCTATTTTGAATAAGTTTTTAGCCATTACCTAGGCTATCACAATTATTTAAAAAATGAAAAGATAGTTTCCTTATATAAAATAAAATTTACAACTACTATTAAGATAATTGCGAGAATTACACCATACTTTGCTTTTGGAAAAGCAACCCCTCTCATTTTCGTTGGTCTTAGCTCTTCGTTTTTATCTTCACTCATTATAATAAGTTTATAAAAAAGGGCGCTACATTCAAGTAGCGCCCAAATTTTCTTTTAATTACCAATCGGTAATATTGCTTTTATGATCGTTTGCACCGTGTCTTTTTCTAGATAATCTATCAAGTTCTTCTCTCTCAGATTTATCTGTGATGACACTCCATCCAATCCATACAGCAATTAACAATAGGACTAGTATAAATTCACTAGATCCTGCTCCCGGATAAACCGATCCAGCAACCTCTTCTGCAGGTTTATTTAGATGATCTATCCAGTTTGATACTGTAGCCATATTTTTCTCCTTTACCTGGTTGCCGATGCGACTGCTTTTTCATCATCTTTTGCAGTCTCCATCATTTCATAGTCTAGTCCTGCTATCTCAACTTCACGAGGGATTCTTAATTTACCCATTCCGTTGAGAACTCTAGCAATTATATATCCTGGTATAAGCCCAAGAACAACGAACATTATTATTGCTCCTATGAATTGACCCAATGGATTAATTGTTGCATAAGTTGATCCATCAAACATAGCTCCAACGCTATACCCAGATGAAGGATAGCCATTTAAAACAAAGCCACAGATTACAAGACCAACAAAGCCAGCATAACCATGTACAGCTACTGCCCCAACTGCATCATCAATTTTGAACTTTCGTTCAACCCAATAATGAAGTTTGTAGGAAATCACAACACCAATCATACCAATAATTAATGCCTGAATTGGATGATATAAGTCATTTCCAGCTGATGCACATATTATACCTGCTAGTCCACTAGAGTAAGTCCAGAAAGGATCACCTTTTGCAATAACATATCCAGCTAACAATCCACCTGATAACGACATTAAGAAGTTCATAGTTATTCCACTTAATGTAGTAGGCGTTAAATAGATGTTAGTTGCAGTCCAGAATGTTACCCCTTCCATTCCATACTCTGGTCCAAGGTCATAAATTGGAACATTACATGCTGCATAAAATCCCCAGAAACCAGTATAAATTAGAAATAATCCAATAGTAACCAGCCAAGGATTTCTAGGTCCTATATTTCTTGGTTCACCACTTGATGAGAACTTTCCAATTCTTGGTCCTAGAACCATAAGAACACCTAGTGCAAATCCACCTGCTATAGCATGAATAACACCTGACGCATAAGCATCGTGATATCCTAAAAGTTTTAACATCCACCCATCAAAGTGCCATCCCCATGAAGCATCTATCGACCAGAAAACAGATCCAATCGCAATTGCTAAAACTCCAAATGCAAAAGTTGTTATCCTTTCAATGATAGCCCCAGAAACGATAGAAGCAGCAGTCCATGAAAATAATAAAAACGCCGCCCAGAAAACACCCATAATATGATCGTTTAGATTTACTGCCATAAGAGCATTAGTTGGATTAGCAAGATCATTTCCTCCAAATCCACCACTTAAAACGAGTCCGGTACTTTCTGTCATTATTGACGGAGCTAGTCCAGGTCCTGTTGGAAAAGCCCAATAAATCCACCAACCAAATAAAAACCATGTTACTGTTACCAAAGGTATAAGCATTGTGTTTTTCATTAAGGTATGTTGGTGGTGTTTGTATCTTGACGCTCCAACTTCATACATACAGAAACCGACGTGAATTAAAAACATCAGTACTACTGTTACCCAGTAGTAAAACTCTGTAAATATAGTAGTAAGAGCACCTAACTGATCAGTCATTTTTTACCCCCATATTTGTTTAAGAAATCTTATGAAATTTTTTGGGGTGTGACAAACAAAACAACTGTTAAAAACCTACTGTGGACAATAGATTTAAAAATAAAATCAACTCTTGATTGTGATATTAAAATTTTAAATAAGCTTTTTTCAAATCAACAAGTGGATGTTTAGGAGACATTTGAAATTTAACTAACAGTTCTCTAGCTATCATATCTCTGTCTTGTTGATTGTCAGGTAGTTTAATTGATTTTGGAATAGTAACCCACCCGTTAGCATTTCTACAAAATACCGCTGGTCTGTCTTCTTCATAACCCATATGAACATCTTCTAGCCAGTTAAGATCATCCCATCCCATAGCTTCAATATACTTCTTCAAAAATGGAGTTATCTTTTTGTAATCAGGAAGTAAGTTAACATCATATCTGTAACCAATATGTTGACCAATTAATTTTTCTCTTGCAGTTTCCTTAAAAGTACTAAGCTTGTCTTTTTTTGGTTTACCTTTAGATTTTATTTTTGTTTTTTTCTTTGGCATAGTTAATTTATATTTTGTGATAATTATCAACTCCAACAGTATAATTAGTTCCAGCTAAAGGAACTTTTGCTAAAGCAGATGCCTCAGATGTTAATGCAGCTAAGTCTTCAGGCTCTAGTGAGTGGATATTTGTTTTACCACAAGCTCTAGCTAATAATTGAGCTTCTAGAGTCATTGAATGCAAATAATTATAAACTCTTAAAGCAGCATCATCAGGATTTAGTCTTGCTCTTAATTTTGGATCTTGCGTAGCAACTCCTACCGGACAACGACCTGTGTGACAGTGGTAACATTCTCCAGCTTTTACACCCATTTCTTTTTCAAAATCAGCTTCAGGAATATCTTTGTTACAGTTTAGTGCAATCATTGATCCAGTACCAATTGCAATTGCATCAGCTCCTAATGCTAGTGCTTTTGCCATATCAGCACCATCTCTTACACCACCTGCATAAATTAGAGTTACTTTTCCAGTTTTACCAACATCATCAATTGCTCTTCTGGCTTCTCTAATTGCAGCAATTCCTGGTATTCCAGTATTTGCAGCAGCAATGTGTGGTCCTGCTCCAGTTGATCCTTCCATTCCATCTAGATAAATTGAGTCAGGATCGCATTTCGCAGCCATACGCACATCATCATAAACTTTTGATGCTCCCAATTTTAATTGAATTGGAACTTTATTTTTTGTGAGTTGTCTTAATTCTTCAACCTTCAAAGCTAAATCATCAGGACCTAACCAGTCAGGGTGTCTAGCAGGTGATCTTTGGTCAATACCTGAAGGTAATGATCTCATTTCAGCAACTTGATCAGTTACTTTTTGCCCCATAAGGTGGCCACCCATTCCAACTTTTTGACCTTGTCCAATAAAAACTTCTATTCCATCAGCTAACTGAGCATGATGAGGATTAAAGCCGTATCTTGATTGAATACATTGATAGTACCATTTTTCAGAATATCTTCTTTCATCCGGTATCATTCCACCTTCACCTGAACAAGTGGCGCTACCAGCCATAGTTGCTCCTCTTGCTAGAGCAGTTTTTGCCTCATAAGATAGTGCACCAAAACTCATCCCAGTAATATAAACTGGAATATCTAATTCAATTGGGTTTTCACATCTTGGACCAATTACTGTTTTGGTCTCACATTTTTCTCTATAACCTTCAATTACAAATCTTGTTAATGTTCCTGGTAAGAAAACTAAATCATCAAATGTTGGAATTTTTTTCATCAATGCCATGCCACGCATTCTGTATCTTCCTAACTGTGCTTTAATATGTATGTCGTCGATTACTTCAGGAGTGAAAATAGCATTATGTCCTAATAAACTTTTATTTCTTTTTCCGTCTTCGTGTGCATGAACGTCAGCTTTTCCACCAACTCCTTTTCCATTTGATTTTATTTTTCTATTTTTTTTACTTTTTTTCTTAGGCATTAAATTGCTCCCTTCTTCTCTGTAGGTTCTAAATTATCATAATTCCAAAGTTTTTTACCAGCTACAATTTTTTTCATTTTGCTAACGTCAAAATCTTCACCTATTTCTGCAACCTTTAGTTTTCGTCTTAACCAATCTTGGTCACTAGATGTTAATTCTGCATCTACAGCATCACTACCATATGACCCAATTTCTCCACCTACGAAAATTGTCCCATCATACATAGAATCTCCTAGATTTATTCCAACATCTCCAAGAATTATTATTCTTCCTCTTTGCATCATAAAGCCAGTAAATGCTCCAGCATCTCCACCAATAATAATCGTTCCACCTTTCATATCGATACCAGTTCTTGCACCAACACTACCCTTGCAGATCAAATCTCCACCCCTTATTGCAGCTCCAAAACAAGAACCTGCATTTTTTTCAATAACCACTTTTCCAGCCATCAAATTTTCTGCGCATGACCAACCAACTCTTCCATTGATTCTAACTATTGGACCATCACAAGATCCCATTCCAAAATAACCTAAACTTCCTTCAAAAATTAAATTTAGTTTATTCAAAATACCAACACCCAAACTGTGTTTTCCTTGTGGATTTTTAATTACTATTGTCCCATATCCTTGGCTCATTAAATTATCTATTTCCTTATTAGCTTCAGGTGCTGACATATTCATTACGTCTAAGTCTGTTCTTTTATTGAAATCAACATCGTAAGTTCCAAAATAATAAAAGTTTTCAGCTTCATCAGGGTTGAAAAACTTTTGCTGGGTTCTTCCCGTTAATACTTCTGTGTGCATTCCCATTGATTGGGCTTTGGACTTTTTCTCGCTAGTTTTTATATTTGCCATACTTTTACCTCTCCATCAAAAGGATCATAAGTATCAATTTCATGTGGTAATACAGATCTGATTGCAATTTCTTCTGATCCCATTGCAACTAAGTCATCCGACTCATAAAGTACTAAAGGTTTTGCAGCCATAGTATCTTTTGCCATACCTAAAGAGTCTTTTGTTGCTACAAAATAAGTAAATACACCGTCTAGACCAGTTAGGGAGTCTTTCATTCCTTCTTCAAGACTTGCTCCTTCTCTCATTTTTTGTGCTATATAAACCGCTATCAATTCCGAGTCACATTCTGACATAAATCTCATACCCTTATTTTCTAAAACTCTTCTGTTATTCCAATAATTTGTAAGCTGTCCGTTATGTACAACTGATACATCACTAAAAGGATAACCCCAGAATGGGTGGGCTGATTTAATATCTACACCGGACTCCGTTGCCATTCTTGCATGGCCAATAGCGTGTGTTCCAACAAGTTTATCTAAACTATATCTGTCACATACCATTTTTGCGTTTCCCAAATCTTTAATTACTTCTAAAGATTTTCCCATTGATAATATTTCAACTCCAGGGATACTTTCAATTCTTTGAGAAAAATCTAATAAATCTTTTGTTTCAAAATCAATTTCATATCTTAATGAGTAAGGGAGAGTTCTTTCTTCTTTGACAATTTTTGCACCCATCTCTGCTAGAGTTTGATCAACAATTTTTTTTCTTTCATCGTAGACAGAAACATCTTCCATAACCGAAGAACTTCCTTCTCCAACATTTTCTCCAACTTTAAAACGCATTATAAAATTTTTACCATCCGTATCTCCGTATAAAGCATAACCTGTTGAGTCTTCACCTCTGTGTTTTAATGCTTGGAGCATACCTTGGAGTTCACTTCCAACATTTGAAGATTTACCTCTATGAATTAAACCTGCTATACCACACATATTTTACCCTTCTTTTATTTATGACTTATGGAAGACAATCAAGATAAGTATCTAGATCCCATTGAGTTGTTGCACCTAAAAATCTTTCCCATTCATCATTTTTATACCAATGGAAAACTTTATACATTTCATCTGGCATTGCAGATTTAATTACTTCATCATCTGCCAATCTATCCAAAGCTTCTCCTAAACTTAAAGGAAGTTTTTTAACATCTTTACCAGCTTTTTGTGCTTCGTAAATGTTTCTAGATTCAGGTGCAGCTGGCTTCATTTTTTTTGATATACCTTCATCACAAGCTTTCAATAATGCTGCTCCTAGTAAGTAAGGATTATGCATTGAGTCCACAGATCTATATTCAAATCTTCCAGGCGCAGAAACTCTTAAACCACAAGTTCTATTTTGGTAACCCCAATCAGCATAAACAGGTGCCCAAAATCCCTGGTCCCAAAGTCTTCGATAAGAATTTACTGTTGAAGATCCTAAAGCAGTCAAGGCAGGCAAATGTTTCATAATTCCAGCAATCGATTGCAATCCCACTTTTCCTGGCAGTTGCATATCTTTAGTATCAGGCATGAAAGTGTTGGTCCCACCTTCTACATAGCTAAAAACTTCTTCGACACCTGGTAACTTTTTATTTCCAAGTTTGTTAACCTTTACCTTTCCACCTTTCCAAAGAGACATATTTGTATGGCATCCGCTTGCTGATACTCCCATAAACGGTTTGGTCATAAAACAAGCTATTAAACCATGTTCTCTTGCAACTTGTGCACAAATTTGCCTGTAGGTGGATAACCTGTCAGCATTTCTTAAAACGTTATCATATGTCCAATTAAGCTCTAATTGACCTGGTGCATCTTCATGGTCACCTTGAATCATATCAAGACCCATAGCCTTAGCATATTCTATTACTTTCATAAATACAGGCCTTAAAGACTCAAACTGATCAATGTGGTAGCAGAAAGGTTTTGAAAACCCTTTTCCTGTAGGTGTGCCGTCTTCATTTTTTGTCAACCACATCATTTCTGGTTCAGTACCGACTCTTAACTCAAGACCATGTTTCTTTTTAAACTCATCAGCAAATATTCGTAAATTTCCTCTACAGTCAGAAGTCAAATGACCTCCAGGATTTTTTCTTTCTTCTCTATTTCTAAAACAAGTAACAAATACTCTTCCAACTCTCTTATCCCATGGTAATTGAACAAAAGTTTCTGGATCAGGAATTCCAACCAGCTCCATTGCTTCAGGTCCATATCCAATATAGTTATTGTGACGATCTAAAAATAGATTTGCTGTTGCTCCATAAACTAATTGAAAACCTTTTTCTGCAGTCCTTTCCCAATGATCAGCAGGTATACCTTTTCCAACAACTCTTCCAGTGACAGAGATAAATTGATAATAAATATATGTAATTCCTAATTCATTAATTTTTTCTCTTACATTTTTAACTAATTTTGCTCTACCTGGCTGGTTTACATGTTTTTCTAGATCAGTCATTTTTCCCCTTAATCAATTATAAATTTTCTAAAACGTAGCTGAAAAATTTATTTGTGTCTAGGCTTGAAGTTTAACTCCAAGGGAACGGACTGTTCGAAGTAGGGTGAAGTTCTCCCTTCTCGTAACGGTTGTATCTAAACGGTTTTAATAAATCACTCTCAGTACCAAGAATTTCTTTTGCAACAAGCTCTCCTACACCAATCATTTTATAACCGTGATTAGCATCTGCTATCATATAAACATTTTCTAAAAATCTATCAAATATTGGGAAAGAGTCTGGTGTCATACATCCAAGTCCACCTGATGGACCTTTTCTATACAAGTCAGATTTACCCTCAAATCTTTTTTGACAATGAGCTAAAGCCGAACACCACATTTCATTAAACGCCTCAGTAGTTTGATATTCAGGAGACTCTATTCCATATGGATCTACGTTAACTTCATCAAAATGTTTATCTACAACATAAGGAGAAGTTCCTCCTTGAACCCCCAAACCTTCAATATCTGGTTTGTAATAAATACCCCAAATTTTATCCGTTAATAATTTTTTTGTTTTATCAGAATATAATGGTGCTGTTGAATCTACGTGAACTACAGGTGGTTGCTTACCATCATTAGTTCTTAAAAAATCAGGCTCAACTCCTATCACTCCTTCTTGAAGCATCCAATATTTCCACATGTCAGTTTCGTGAAGCTTACCATCTTTACCTTTTATTTTTGCTATCTTAGGAAGCTCTAACATATTCCAAAAATCTCTTGCCCATGGACCTGCACCAACAACTACTTGTTCACATTCAATTGTACCTTTATTGGTCTCAACACCAGTAACTGCTTTACTATTACTCCCTCTTTTAAAACCTGTTACCTTAATACCTTTCATTACCTGCACACCATTGTCTGTAGACTTATTTTCTAAAGCTTTAATAGAGTCCTTATTAAATGCATATCCACCTTTTTTTTCGTGTAGAACTGAAGTAATACCTTCAGCCTGCCAGTCATCAAATATACCTTTCATATATTTCATGCAATCTTTCTCACCCTCAATAAATTCTGACTCGTAACCAATAGCTTTTTGTTGTTCATAAATACTTGCAACATCTTTATGCATAACCTCAGGTGAAATTTGTAAATATCCAACTGCATTATATTTAAAAGCCTTAGGATCGCTTTCCCAAACTGAAACAGAGTGAGCCATTAGTTCTCTCATTGCTGGCTGAAAATAATTATTTCTCACAACACCACATGCAATTCCACTAGCACCTGAAGCAGTGTCTTTTTTTTCTAAGACAACAATATCTCCTGGATTTTTATAAGTTTCTGATAGTTTCCAAGCAGTGCTTAAACCATGTATACCACCACCGATAATGACTACTTTTGCTTTTGTGGGTAATGACATATGAAAATCTTATTTTTTACAAATCATAATTGATATAATTATTTTTAGAACTAAAAAGTATATATATAATATATACACTTTAAACTTAGCTGAAATAAGTGCTTAATAGCTTATATTTTTAAGTGTATTTAAATATTCATTGAACTCTCTAATAAAAGAGTCGCTTGGCTTAATATTCTTAATTCTTTGATCCTTTGAGGTTTTCTCTAAATGAAAGAATCCTTTTTCGCATGCTTCATTAATAATCAGAGCTGATTTTGGCCTGGATGTTTTAAATAGTTTAGTTTTTAGCTGTTCAACAGATAATTTCTTGTTTTCTTTGTAGGCGGACATTACTAATAACATCATATGATAATGAGAAGGTGATTTTCTAAAAAAATAATTACTTGAAGTATGAGATTCTCTCATTTGATCTTCCCAAAAATTTAAAAGAGTTTTTTTATCTTTTGGCATTTACTTTACGATTTTACTCTGGACTTAGTAGGATCATAAAAAGGAAATCCAACTACTTTTGCGCTTATTCTTTTTTGGTGACCGTCAATTTTTCCAACTTCAACTTCTGTTCCAATTTCTGAATATTGAACATCCATTCTACACAAAGCTATATTTTTATTTAATGTTGAGGATAAACATCCACTTGTAATTACTCCAATTTGAGATCTACCAATATGAACACAGTCACCATGACCTGCAATCTCTTTACCATCTAACTCAAGCCCAACAAGTTTTTTTTGAGGATTATTTTTTCTTCTTATTAATTCATCTTTACCTACAAAATCTTCCATTTTTGTTTTTAATGGAACTACAAAACCAATACCTGCTTCAAAAGGATCTTGTTGACCATCAAATTCATTACCAAATAAAATTAATCCTGCCTCAATTCTAAGTTTGTCTAAAGCTCCAAATCCAGCAGGTATCAAACCATCTTCTTTTCCTGCTTCCATTAATTTATCCCAGACCTCAGGAGCATGTTTAGGGTGACACCAGATTTCATAACCTAGCTCACCGGTATAACCAGTTCTAGAAACAATCAATGGTATTCCTTGCAATTCTTCTATTCTACAAATGCTAAATCTAAACCAACCAAGCTCATCTATGGAAGGTTGAGTAGGAGGTGTAAAAATTATTTTTTTTAAAATTTCTCTACTTTTTGGGCCTTGTAATGAAACGTTACTTATTTGGTCTGTTGAATTTTTAATGTTTGCGTTAAAATTTTTCTTTTTTGCAATTTCTTTTAACCATTCACCTCCATATTCATCTCCACAAATCCATCTAAAACCAGTCTCATTTAACCGTAAAAGTGTACCGTCATCAAACATCATTCCATTTTCATAGCACATTGCAGAATACACAATTTGACCTATAGATAGTTTTTTTATGTTTCTAGTAAGAGTATAATTTAATAATTCCTCTGCATCTGGACCAATAATTTCAAATTTTCTTAATGAAGATAAATCAATAAGAACTGCACCATTTCTGCATGCGTTATACTCATTAACAAGTCCATGTTTTGTATAATCATTTGGAAGCCAAAACCCTCGAGCGTCTATAAAGTTTCTAGTTAGTTTTGATGTACACTCGTAAAAGCCAGAATTTCTTGTGAGTTTTTTTTCTGAGTCTGTTTTCATTCTGAATGCAAATGATTTAGTAAATTCTTTTTTTTTGTCATATGTTCTAACAAAAATATTAGTTGGATTCCATGAATTACAAGGATCTATATCACTTGGACAAGCAGTTGTTCCTATAGTTAAATCTTTTAATGCTCTAAACATGACATAATCACCGGGTCGAGAATATGACTCATCTGAAATAACTGAGTTTAATCCACCTTCAGATGTATTAAAAAATAAATTAATTGCGTGCCAGCCTTTTTGTTTTTGGAGACCATATTTAGACATACTCTCTGTAAGATTGTCAGAGCAATTTGCATGACCAAAATAACCAGCATCTTCATAGTAC
>CACKOH010000011.1 GCA_902601785.1 uncultured Pelagibacteraceae bacterium
TGCTTGAGCACCTGTTGAAATAATAATACTGTCTGCAGTATATTTTTGTCCACTGTCCCCAATTGCTTCAAAAGGTTGTGATTTTAAATTCACAGATGCAATGTGATCTTCAATCATTTCTGTTCCAACCGCTTTAGCTTGATCTTTCATTTGATCCATTAACCACGGACCTTGGATTACATCTGCAAATCCTGGATAATTTTCTACATCAGTTGTTGTAGTTAGTTGTCCACCAGGTTCTGCACCATAAACTAAAATAGGGTTTAACATAGCACGAGCAGCATATACTGCAGCTGTGTATCCGGCTGGACCAGATCCAATTATTAACACTTTTGTGTGTTTAGTTGGATTTTGACTCATATGAAAGCTATATAGTGATAAATGTCTAAATTAAAAGGTTTATTATTAACACAAGGTATGCACGGAATGATTAGCCAAGTAGAGGGTTTGGCTAAAGCTCTTGATATTGATTTCATACACTGCGAGGTTGAAACAAATAATATTTGGAACATTATCCCACCAAGACTTTCTCCAATTTCACAAAGTGTTTATAAAAAAATAGATCAAACAGATTTTGATTTAATAATTTCCTGTGGAAGAAAAAGTGTTATTCCTTCAATTCACTTAAAAAGTATTTCTAATAAAAAAATAATTAATATCCATATTCAAGATCCAAAAGTTGACTTTAAACATTTTGATTTTATTATTGCACCAGAGCACGATGCAATAGAAGGTGATAATGTAATCAGCACCAGAGGTGCAATTCATTACTTAACAGAGGAAGAAATTTCAGAGAATAAAGAATATTTAAACTCTTTTATTAAAAAAGATAATAGAAAAGTATGGGCCTTAGTTTTGGGAGGACCAACAAAATATTACGATTATTCAACAAAAAACATGAAACATATTTTTTCAATGTTTTATAAATTATTAAAAAAACACGATTTCCAACTTGTAGTTATTCCATCAATGAGAACACCACTGAGTACTATTCATTATGCCAAGGAATTTTTTGGTGAAAATCACACTATAATAATGGATGTAGATAAAAAAGCTTACTTGTCAGCTCTTGCAATCTCAGAAAATATAGTGGTTACATGCGACTCTAGCTCAATGATCTCGGAAGCTGCTTTGACTGGTAAACCAATATATGTTGCTAATATTTTACCAAAAAAAAATGATAAAAGATTTCAAAGATTTCGAAACTTGTTTAGAGAATTGAATATTACAAGAAACTTAGGAGAAGAAGTTAAAATTTGGAACTATGAAAAATTAGACGAAACTAATAGAGTAGCAAAACTTATAAAAGAAAAAATTCAATTTTAATGTCATTTTTAAATTCAATAAAAAATAACTCAACAAAACATGAAATTCCTTTCGACCATTGGGAATATAGTGATGCACTGACCAAGGAGTCAATTGAAGAAATAATTAAAGCAGATATTCCTGATTTAAGTAAACTTAATCTTACATATGATGGGACAAGAGCAATTGATGGTGGTGGCGCAGAATTCAGAGAAGGAATTGCTTCTGGAGGAAAAGCGATAAAATTTCGATGTTTTGTATCTAAAGAAAATGCTGCTCAGTTTCCACATTTAGTTAAGTTTATTAATGAATTGCAATCTAAAGAAACGCATCAAACTATTTCTAAAATGATTGATAGAGATTTATCAAATTCATATGTCAGAGTTGAGGTTATTTGTGATAGAGAGGGATTTTGGTTAAAACCTCATTGTGACATCAAAGAAAAATTAATGTCAGGATTAATATTTGTCAATAATACTAATGAGTCTGAGGATCTAGGTACGGATTTTTATAATGAAAAGTTAGAAAAAGTTAAAACTTTACCTTATAGAAATAATTATGGGTATCTTTTTACTAGTGGTCCAAACACATGGCACGGTATGGAAAAAAAGAAAATTTTAAAAGAAAGACGATGTTTACAAGTCAATTATGTGACTTTTGAAACAGATTGGAGAGTCAAATAATTTATTTTTCCCAATTAAATCTAGGAAAAGAGTCAAAAACTTTAAAAATTCCCTCAGACCACTGATTACAAACCTTTGAATAATTCTCATCTGTAACATTTAAACACTCAAGTGTAGAAAGATTATCAGCATCTTTTTTCAGCACTGCAAAATCTATTGGAGGTCCAACAGTAAGATCGCTTTTTAAGGTAGAGTCCATAGAAATCAGTGCACATCTTGATGCATCACCAATTGAAACATTTGGTTTAATTACCCTATCAAGAATAGGTTTTCCGTATTTTACCTCACCGATAACAAGATACGGTTTACTATCAGCTGGTCTTATATAATTTCCTTGAGGATAAACTAAATATAATTCATGTTGCTGACCTTTAATTTGCCCTCCAACAATAAAAGTGGAACCTAATAAAACGTTATCAGTGTTTATTCCTTGAGGTGATGAATGTTCAATATTTAAGGATCCAACATAAGATGCTATTTGTTCAAAATCATTGCAAGTATTTAAATTCATTATGCCTGAAGTACTCTTTAAATCTTTTTCAATTGATTTATAAACTGCCTGAGATGTTCCTAAATTTCCTGATGTTACGATTACAACAGTTCTATCGCCTACATCGTGTGTCATCATTTTGGAATAAATATTTACATTATCTAAACCAGCATTTGTCCTTGAGTCTGAAGCAAAAACAAGACCTTCGTTTGTTTTAATACCTATACAGTAAGTCATCTCACATTAATAATTAGTTAATTATAACATTTTTTCATAATCAATTAAAAGCATAACAGATATATCTAATATGCATTTGCTTATTTTATTCAAGTATTAAACACTGAGTTGTTATGGTCTCAAAGCTTTGGAAAAACTATAATTCAAGTCATGCTTACGATGGTTATTTTACTAAAGATAACAAACTTCGAAAGCACGCAACAATAATCTCATCCATTTTAGAGAGATACGGCAAAAAAAAGCTTCAAGAAATTGAAAAAAATTGTCAAAGTACGATTAGTGCCAGAGGTATTAACTTTAGAGTTTATGCTGCTAACAACAGAGCAGAAGAAAAGAAATGGCCACTTGATATAATTCCAAGAATAATTCCTAAAACACAATGGAACAAAGTTTCAAAAGGTTTAAAGCAGCGAGTAAAAGCTTTAAATTTATTTATTGACGATGTTTATAATCAAAAAAAAATATTCAAAGACAAAGTTGTACCAAAAGAAATTATTTTTAATTCTCCATTTTATATAAAAGAATGTGAGGATTTTTCTCCTAAATACAAAGCTTGGTCAAATATTTCTGGTGTTGATTTAATAAGAAATAATAACGGCGATTATTTAGTTTTAGAAGACAATCTAAGAGTACCCTCAGGTGTATCTTACATGCTCGAAAATAGAATGGTAATGAGAGATGTATTTCCTGAATTATTTACAAGATATAAAGTTGCATCAATTCATCAATACACAAACAAATTATTCAATTGTATGGTCGAATGTATTCCAAAAAAAACTGCAAACCCACATATGGTAGTTTTAACTCCAGGTATATATAACTCAGCCTACTTTGAGCACTCCTTTTTGGCTGAGCAAATGGGTATTGCATTAGTTGAAGGAAAAGATTTATTCGTTGATAACGATATTGTTTATATGAAGACTGTAAAAGGTCCACTTAAGGTTGACTGCATATACAGACGTCTTGATGATAATTTTTTAGATCCAAAAGTATTTTTCAAAGGATCTCTCATAGGTGTACCTGGATTATTTAAGAGTTGGCGCAAAGGAAACGTTGGTATAATTAATGCTATAGGTACGGGAGTAGCTGATGACAAAGTGGTTTACTCTTATGTTAATAAAATGATTGTTTATTATCTTGGTGAACAGCCAATCTTAAACCAGGTAGAAACTTACTTATGTCACAATAAAAATGAGAGAAACTATGTAATTGAAAACATCTCTAAATTAGTTGTTAAACCCGCTAATGCTTCTGGTGGTTATGGAATAATGATAGGGCCTAAAGCAGATAAAAAAGAAAGAGATGAAGTAATTGCTAAAATTAAAAAAAATCCTAGAGAGTATATTGCACAACCTCTTGAAACTCTTTCAACAGCACCAACAATCACTGAAAATGATATTGAGCCTAGGCATCTAGATTTAAGACCTTTTGTTCTTAGTGGAAAAACTACGTATGTGAGCACAGGAGGATTAACAAGAGTTGCACTTAGAAAAGGAAGTACAATTGTGAATAGTTCTCAAGGTGGAGGATCTAAAGATACACTAATAGTAGATGTCTAAATTTTTATATGTCTTGAAGAGAAATAACCTCTAATTTTTTTGTTTTAAGTGATTTAATTGCTTCCAAACATGCCAGCGCTGTTGACATATTAGTACAATAGGGAACTTTGTTCTTAAGCGTTCCTCTTCTGAGGGCTATCGCATCATTTAATCTGTGTTCAGAATTTCCTCCACCGGTATTAATAACAAGACCAATTTTTTTCGAGTCCAATACATCTACTATATGAGGTGAGCCGCTACTGACTTTATTAATAATTCTACATTTCATACCATGTTTTCTAATATATTCAGCCGTTCCTCGAGTTGCACAAAGTGTAAATTTCAATTTAATCAGTTCTTTTGCTAAACCTATTCCTTCATCTTTGTGACTATCTTTCAAAGAGATAAATGCTAATCCATCTTTGGGTAAAGAGTTAGCAGAGGCTATTTGACTTTTTGCAAAAGCCATTCCAAAGTTTTTATCAAATCCCATTACTTCACCTGTCGATTTCATCTCTGGACCTAAAAGCAGATCGCTATTTGGAAACTTGTTAAAAGGAAAAACAGCTTCTTTAACTGCGTACATCCCTTTAGACTTATCTCTTAAATTAAATTTAGATAATTTTTCACCAGCCATTACTCTTGACGCAATCTTTGCAAGTGGTAATCCTTTTGCTTTAGATACAAATGGCACTGTTCTACTTGCTCTAGGATTAACCTCAATTACGTAAATTTCATCTTTTTTAATTGCATATTGAATATTCATGAAACCTTTAACTTTTAAAGCTAATGCCAACTTTTTAGTTTGATTTTCTATTTCTTTAATCAAGAATGGTTTTATAGATACAGGAGGCAAACTACATGCTGAATCCCCAGAGTGGATACCAGCTTCCTCTATATGTTGCATAATCCCCGCAACATGAACTTGTTTTCCATCTGAAATGGCATCGACATCAACTTCCATAGCATGATTAATAAATTTATCTATTAAAATTGGATTTTCTTCAGCAGCTTTAAAAGCCTCTTCTACAAAATTTTTGAGTTGGCCTTTTTCATGAACAATTTCCATTGCTCTTCCTCCCAATACATAAGATGGTCTTACCATTAAAGGTAAACCAATTTTTTCAGAAATTTGTATTGCTTGTTTAAATGTTTTTGCAATCCCACTTTCAGCTTGTCTTAATTTAAGTTTTTTTAACAATTTTCTAAATAGATCTCTGTCCTCAGCTAAATCTATAGAAGTATACTGTGTTCCTAGAATTGGAAATTTGTGATCATGTAAAAATTTTGCAAGTTTGATTGGTGTTTGTCCACCAAACTGAGCGATAATTCCAATTAAATTTCCTTTTTCTTGTTCTTTTTTAATAATATTAAAAACATATTCTTCTTTTAGGGGTTCAAAATAAAGTCTGTCACTCGTGTCATAGTCGGTTGAAACAGTTTCGGGATTACAATTGACCATGATTGTTTCAAAACCAGCGTCTTTTAAAGAAAAACTTGCCTGACAACAACAATAATCAAATTCTATACCTTGTCCTATTCTGTTAGGACCACCTCCTAAAATAATAATTTTTTTCTTAATTGATGGATTTGCTTCACACTCTGAATTAATTGAGAAATTTCTTTGATATGTTGAATACATGTAAGGTGTAAAAGATTTGAATTCAGCAGCACAAGTATCAACCTTTTTGAAAACTGGTAAAATTTTAAGTGCTGTTCTCTTTCTTCTAACAATTTCTTCGGAAGTTTTAGATAATTCAGAAAGTTTTCTGTCAGAAAAGCCAATTGATTTTATTCTATTAAATTCAACAAAATCCTTTGGTAATCCTCTCTTTTTAATCATAGTCTCTGTATCTACAATTTCTTTAATCTGTTCTAAAAACCATGTGTCAATTTTAGATAATGCAAATATTCTTTTTAAATTAACTTTCTTTCGTATTGCCTCTGCAACAACAAGAAGTTTGTTTGGAATATTTTCTTTGAGTTTTTTTTCAATTTGTTTTTTATTTAAATCTAGCACTCTATCTAGTCCTGAAAGACCAGTTTCAAGTGAAACCAGTGCTTTTTGAAGCGACTCTTTAAAATTTCTACCAATTGCCATTGCTTCGCCAACAGATTTCATAGATGTACCTAAAGTTGCTGGTGAGCTTGAAAATTTTTCAAAAGTAAATCTTGGAATTTTGGTCACAACATAATCAATACTAGGCTCAAAGGAAGCTGGTGTAACTTTTGTAATTTCATTTTTTAATTCATCTAACGTGTAACCAACAGCAAGTTTCGCGGCAACTTTAGCAATTGGAAACCCAGTTGCTTTTGATGCAAGTGCTGAAGATCTTGAAACTCTAGGGTTCATTTCAATCACAACCATTCTTCCATTTCTTGGATTGATTGCAAATTGAACATTGGATCCACCAGTTTCTACTCCTATTTTTCTTAAGCAGGCAATGGAAGCATTTCTCATCACTTGATATTCTTTATCAGTAAGTGTTAGTGCTGGGGCAACAGTTACAGAGTCTCCAGTATGAATTCCCATTGGATCTACATTTTCAATAGAACAGATAATGATACAGTTATCTTTTTTGTCTCTCACAACCTCCATCTCAAATTCTTTCCAGCCCTCCAAACATTCTTCAACCAATACTTGACTAACAGGAGATTCGTGAAGTCCATTTTTAATTATCTTTAAGTAATCTTTTTTATTTTTCGCAATACCACCACCAAGACCTCCAAGAGTAAATGCAGGTCTTATAATAGCTGGAAGACCAATTTTTTTTAATACTTTTGATGCTTGATTGATATTATTTACAATCTCAGATTTAGGTAAATCTAAACCTATATCGATCATATTTTTTCTAAATTTCTTCCTATCCTCTGCATTGGCTATTGCCCTAGAGTTTGCACCTATGAGTTCAATTTTATATTTTTTTAAAATTCCTCTTTTTTCAGCCTCCATTGCAAGATTAAGTGCAGTTTGACCACCCATTGTTGGAAGAATTGCATCAGGCTTTTCTTTTACAAGTATTTTTTCTAAAACTTCTAATGTTATGGGTTCTATATAAGTTTTGTCTGCAACATCGGGATCGGTCATGATAGTTGCTGGATTAGAGTTAATTAAAATTACTTTGTAACCCTCATCTTTTAACGCCTTACAAGCCTGTGTACCTGAGTAATCAAACTCACAAGCTTGGCCGATGATAATAGGTCCTGCACCTACAACTAATATTTTTTTAATATCTTTTCTTTTTGGCATTTTTTTTCATATTGTTAATAAATTCTTGAAAGAGGTAGACACTATCCTGTGGTCCAGGGTTTGACTCTGGATGATATTGCACTGAAAATATTGGTTTGTTTTTAAGTCTTATTCCTTCGATGGTATTATCAAATAGAGACTTGTGAGTGACTTCAATTTTTTTTGGTAAAGTTTCTTCAACTACTACAAAACCATGATTTTGACTGGTGATTTCAACTTTATCATGTATTAAATTTTTAACAGGATGATTAGCCCCTCTATGTCCCAACTTCATTTTTTTTGTTTTTCCACCTAAAGCTAAAGCTAAGATTTGATGACCTAAACAAATTCCAAATATAGGTAAATTTTTTTTGATTAATTTATTAAGTATTTCTATAGCATATTTTCCTGTTGCTGCTGGATCACCAGGACCATTGGATAAAAAAATTCCATTTGGTTTAAGATCTAATATTTTTTCTGCAGAAGTTTTACAGGAAACAACTGATACTTTACACTTGAAGTCTGAAAAATATCTTAAAATATTTTTTTTTATCCCATAATCAATTGCAACAACATGAAAAAGGTTTTTTGTACTCTTTTTATATCCTATTCCCTTTTTCCAAGTTTGAAGCCCTTTCCAAATATAGTTTTTTGGGGTTGTAACAATTTCTGCAAGATCAAGGTTTTTTAAACCACACCATTTAATTGTTGAATTTGTTAATTTGCTAATATTAAACTTTCCATTTTTGGAGCAAGCAATTGTCCCCTTAGGTGCACCTTTATCTCTAATAAAGTTTGTTAAACTTCTAGTATCTAGCCCTGTAATTCCTACAATTTTATTTTTTTTGAGCCATGTATCTAAATGTAGAAATGCTCTATAATTTGAAGGATAGGTTATTTCTGAATTAAATATTACCCCTCTTGTCCAAATTTTATCTGACTCTATATCTTCTTTATTGGTTCCAACATTTCCAATATGTG
Organism: uncultured Pelagibacteraceae bacterium; assembly: GCA_902601785.1. Classification (GTDB taxonomy): domain Bacteria; phylum Pseudomonadota; class Alphaproteobacteria; order Pelagibacterales; family Pelagibacteraceae; genus Pelagibacter. The sequence goes on from CACKOH010000011.1 coordinate 8,464, forward strand.
GAAATGTAAAATTTATAATCTGACCTGCATAAGAAGGATCTGAAATTATTTCTTGGTAACCTGTTAAAGAGGTATTAAAGCAAACTTCTCCAGTTGCTTCTCCTTGATATCCAATTCCAATTCCTTTAAAAACCTTCTTGTTTTCAAGAACTAAAACGCCTGTATTAATTTGTGAATTTTTTGAGTTTGTTTTTTTTGCTTTTTTGATCAATTACAACTCATAAGTTAAAGGTTAATACAATAATTGCTTTATTATCGCAACAAAGATGTATTAAAAATTTGTAAAAAAACAATTTTTCTTTTGAAGAATTATTTCTTTGCAGTAAATTAAAAAATTATGTCCTTAAAAGATACTATCGAAAACGAGTATAAAACTGCTCTTAAATCAAAAGATAAAAATAAGATATCAACCTATAGGTTAATATTGTCATCAATTAAGGATCTAGATATAGTTAACAGATCTGGACCCAATAAAAAAGATACAGATGATGAAGATATTAAGAGGCTTCTGAAAAAGATGGTTAAACAACGAGCCGAGTCTATTGATATCTATAAAAAAAATAATCGAAATGATTTGTTAGAAGTTGAACAAAATGAATATGATATTTTGACCGAATTTCTACCTAAGCAACTTGGAGAAGAGGAAACCAAAAAAATCTGTGCAGATTTAATAGCTAAATTGGGTGCTAGTTCAATTAAAGATATGGGTAAAGTAATGGGGGAGTTAAAGAAAAACCATTCGGATGAAATTGATTTTGCTAAAGCAGGCCCGATGATCAAAGATTTATTAATTAAATAATGAAGTATCCAAAAGAATACCTTGATGAAATTAAGACAAGGTTGAAAGTATCAACAGTTGTCTCAAAAACAGTTTCTTTAAAAAAAAGGGGCAAAGAGTTTGTTGGTTTGTCTCCATTTAAAAACGAAAAAACACCTTCATTTACTGTAAATGATGAAAAAGAATTTTATCATTGTTTTGCAACCTCAGAGCATGGAAATATTTTTGATTTTGTAATGAAAATTCAAAATCTTAAATTTGGTGAGGCAGTAAAACATTTAGCTCAATTGGCTGGAATGCAGCCTTATATGTTTTCAAAACAGGATGAAGAAAGAGAAAAAAAATGGAAAGAATACCAATCAATCTTTAGCCAGTACGTTGATTTTTATCACAGTGAATTATTAAAAAATGGGGGTTATTCTATTGCAAGAGATTATTTAAAAAATAGATCTTTAACTAAAGAAGAAGTTAAAAAATTTAAAATTGGATACATAGAAAAAAATCCAAATTTCTTTCAGAAATTAAAAGATAATTATAGTGAGCAAACTTTAGTTGAAACGGGCTTATTTTACTTGGATGAAAAAAAGAAAATATATGTTGAAAGATTTAGAGGACGATTAATCTTTCCAATCAATAACATCTCAGGTCAACCAATAGCTTTAGGGGGTAGAATAATCGAAAAGGTAGATTACTTGGCTAAATATATAAATTCCCCTGAAACAAATTTTTTTAAAAAAGGGTCTAATTTATATAATTTAGATTTAGCTCGAAAACTTTCTAATAAAATAGATCATATCTATTTAGTTGAGGGATATATGGATGTCGTTGGTTTAAGTAAAAATGGTATTGATAATGCAGTTGCTAATCTTGGAACTTCTTTGACTGATAAACAAATTTTAACTCTTAATCAGTTTTTTGATGACATTATTATATGCTTTGATGGTGATGAAAGTGGTTATAAAGCAGCATTAAGAGCAGCTGAGAACTCTATTAAAGAATTAAAACCAGAAAAAAATATTTCTTTTTTATTTTTACCAGACAAAGAAGACCCTGACAGTTATGTTAATAAAAATGGCAAAGCTAATTTCATTGATTTTACTAAACAAAGTAAACTTTCTATTCATCAATTTATTTTTAGTCATTATAAAAAACAAACAGAAAATAATCCTTCTTCATTAGCAATTTTTGAAAAAAAATTGAGAAGTATTGCAAGTACAATTAAAGATGATTTTATAAAAAAATATGTACTAGAATATTTTTTAGAAAAAATCGCAGAATTAACACCACATTCTAATCAAAACAAGAAAAAATTTTTTGTTAAAAGAACCAAATCACTAGATACAACCAAGAAGCATTTCAATGAAAGTCAATCATTGACAGGGGTTGAGCTTAAAGAGTTTTCTTTACTATATTTAGTAATGAATAATTTAAATTTATTACAATTAAATATACATTTAATTGAAAATATTAAGTTATTTACACAAGTTAATAAAAAAATATTTGAACTTTTAATTGAGAAATTGAAATCTGGAGAGCAAATTACAATTGAGGATTTAGAGTTAGATGATCAATTGTTAGAAAAAATAAATAAATTTGCACCCATCAAACATATTCTTAAAAACCAAGCTGATGATGATCAAAAAACTATTGAACTATTAGAAGATATTTCTAGAGATTTAATTAATTATGATCTTGAGTTTAGAATTCAAGAATTAGAATCGAAGTTTTCAGTAGACATGAGTGAGACCACATTTAATGAGCTAAAAGAGCTAAAAAAAAAGCAGAATCTCAATTAATACAACCAATTTAGTCATGGATTTTTATAGATTTGACATTATATAAGACTTCCAAACTTTTATTGCTGTGGAAAGAATTATAACAAAATCATTTGCTAGATTAATGGGCCGAGGAACTCATAGGGGCTTCATAACTTATGAAGAGTTAAGTAAATCTCTTGGAAAAAGAAATTTATCGGATGATAACTTGGCTCAAGCATTTATACATATCTTAAATGAAAATGTTTCCTTAGTTGAAAAGAAATCTGATTTTAAAGTTTTAAGAAAAAAAGAAAATTCAAATAAAGAAGAAGGCAAAACAATCGAAAAAAGTGACGATCCTATCAGAATGTATCTACGTGAGATGGGTGGTGTTGAACTTCTTTCTAGAGAAGGTGAAATTGCAATAGCAAAAAGAATTGAGGCAGGAAAAGATGTGATGTTAATTGCGCTTTCACAAAGTCCGATTACTGCTCAACAATTTTTTGATTGGAATGAAAAATTACAAAAAGATGAAATATTAGTTAGAGAAATTATAGATATTGACACAAATTACATGGAAGATGAGTCCACAGGACCAAGCGCTAAGCAAAAAAATGCTGGTGAGGCTGATAAGGAGGAAGGTTCTACTGATGAAGATGATGACTTTAATCCCACTCTTGCTGCAATGGAAACAGAAATTAAGCCAAAGGTACTAAAAACTGTTAATACACTAACCAAAGAATACACAAAATTAATTAAGTATCAAAAAGAAAAGTTAAATTGTGTTTTAAATTCACAAAATTTTTCAACAGCAAAGGAAAAAGGTCACGATAAAATTGTTAATGATATTTTAGAAAATATTAAATCACTTCAGCTATCCCCATCAGTTTTAGAGGACCTTGTACAAAAACATTATGTTGAAAATAAAAAAATAGTTTCCTTGGAAGGCAATCTTTTAAGGCTCGCTATGGACCACAAAATTCCAAGAAGTGAATTTATTAAATTTTATATTGGAAATGAAATTAATCCTAATCTTAAAAAATTTTTAGATACTAATAATATTTGGAAACAATTTTTCACAAAAAATAAAGAAGAATTTAAAAATATTAGAGAAAGATTGATTGAATTTAGTCATAAGCTTGGTATCTCTGTAACAGATTTTAAAAAAACAGTTAGCAGGGTTCAAAAAGGTGAAAAAGAGTCAAGGATTGCTAAAAAAGAGATGGTCGAAGCCAATCTTAGACTAGTTATTTCAATAGCAAAAAAATACACAAATAGAGGACTTCAGTTTCTTGATTTAATCCAAGAGGGAAACATTGGTTTAATGAAAGCTGTAGATAAGTTTGAATATAGAAGGGGATATAAATTTTCAACTTATGCAACTTGGTGGATCAGGCAGGCAATTACAAGATCTATTGCAGATCAGGCAAGAACAATTCGTATTCCTGTTCACATGATTGAAACAATAAACAAAATTGTAAGGACTCAAAGATTAATTTTGAGTGAGTTTGGAAGAGAGGCAACTCCTGAGGAACTAGCTCAAAAACTTAGAATGCCTTTAGATAAAGTTAGAAAAGTTTTAAAAATCTCAAAAGAACCAGTTTCTTTAGAAAAACCAGTTGGAGACGAAGAGGACAGCAGTTTAGGAGATTTTATTGAAGATACAAAAGCATTAGCACCACTTGAACAAGCAATTAAGTCAAATCTTGGTGAAGCAACTACTAAAATATTATCTACCTTAACACCAAGGGAAGAAAGAGTTTTAAGAATGAGATTTGGTGTAGGCATGAACACTGATCACACTTTAGAGGAAGTTGGATTACAGTTTTCTGTAACAAGAGAAAGAATTCGGCAAATTGAAGCCAAGGCGCTTAGAAAGTTAAAACACCCAAGTAGATCAAAACAACTTAAGAGCTTCTTAGAAAGTTAGTACTGGGCCGTTAGCTCAATAGTAGAGTACTGCATTGACATTGCAGGGGTAGTTGGAGCGTAACCAACACGGCCCACCATATTCAAATATCTTTAATTGATAACTTAAAAAAAATGATATAACTAATCTTAGGTTTTGGGCCTGTAGCTCAGTTGGTTAGAGCAGTACACTCATAATGTTGGTGTCGTTGGTTTTTTCCCTTGTTAAGCAACTATAATTTTCCTCATTCATTCTCAGGTACTCACACAGGTACTCACATGATACTGAGAAAGGATAAAAAATGGCTTATATTCGTAGACGAAAAGGATCATGGCAAACTGTTATTAGAGTGCAGGGATATCCTCCAATAACAAAAACATTTAATATAAAAATAGATGCTAAACGTTACTCAAGAGATCTAGAAAATAAATTAGCTAAGCTGTAGCATTAAGGTATTAACTAATTCCATCACCTAGACACCTTATTTTAATATTGGTAGGTTCATAGTTCATGAAAAAAATTGATGTTAATTTTAAAAAACCACCTCAGGAACAATTAAATAGTTTACTAGAGCACTATCAAGCTGGACGATACATCGATGCTGAAAAACTATCGCTATCTATCACTCAGGAATTTCCTGAATATCAGTTTGGATGGAAAGTGCTTGCCGCTGTACTCAAACAAATGGGCAAGATAAATGAGTCGGTAATTGTCAGTCAAAAATCTGTGCAATTAGATCCACAGGATGCTGAAGCTCACAGCAACTTGGGTGTTATACTCAAAGAGCTTGGAAGGTTAGATGAGGCCGAAGCAAGTTGCAGGAAAGCGATAACATTAAAACCTCATTATGCCGAAGCCCACTACAACTTGGGTAACACACTAAAAGAACTTGGCAAATTAGATGAGGCTGAAGCAAGCTACATAAAAGCGATAACATTAAAACCTCATTATGCCGAAGCCCACTACAACTTGGGTAACACGCTCAAAGAACTTGGCAAATTAGATGAGGCTGAAGCAAGCTACATAAAAGCGATAACATTAAAACCTCATTATGCCGAAGCCTACTATAACTTGGGTAACACACTAAAAGAACTTGGCAAATTAGATGAGGCTGAAGCAAGCTACATAAAAGCGATAACATTAAAACCTCATTATGCCGAAGCCTACAATAATCTGGGGAATATACTAAAAGAATTAGACAGATTAAATGAGGCTGAAGCAAGCTTGAGACAAGCGATAGCATTAAAACCTCATTATGCCGAAGCCTATCTCAATTTATGCGAATTACTTGAAAAAACGAATAAGATAGATGAGATTTCAATTGTTATTAGAAATGCATCTAGAAAAACTTTGGAAAAGAAAGCTGATTTTCTATACTATGAGGCATTAACTGAATTTCAAAAAGAAAATTATAAGACAGCATACGAACTAGTAAAAAAAATTAATATAAATGAACTGCTGGAAAAGAGACAACCAGCTGCAATGAAACTTCAAGGAGACTTATATCATTACAAAAAAGACTACAGTGCTGCGTTTGAAACTTATAAATCTCAAAACAAACTCGTAAAGGATAGTCTTGAATACAAAAGACTAGATCCAGAAAAATACTTTATCCAACAGAGAGAAGCAGTTGTTCAAATTAAACAACTGCAGGAAGATTCCTTATACAAGTCAGTAATTAAACCAAGATGGATTCAGCCTACTTTTTTAATCGGCTTTCCAAGATCTGGTACAACTCTGTTAGACACTATTTTAAGAACCCATTCTAATATAGATGTTCTAGAAGAACTGCCTATGTTGTCAAAAATGAAAGCAAGCTTGGGATACTTTCCAACTATTTCTATGATTGAAAATATGGATAATACAGAAGTGGAAATGGCCAGTGGATTTTATTTAGAGGAACTGAAGAAGCATATAGAGGTGGGTAAAAACCAGATAATAATAGATAAGCTACCACTTAACATCTTAGAGCTGCCATTAATTAATCAAATATTTCCTGAAGCCAGCTTTATATTAGCTTTACGACATCCACTTGACTGTATTATGAGTTGCTGGATGCAAAACTTCAAGTTGAATCATGCTATGGCAAATATGGTTGAGTTAAAAAGAATAGTCGATTTCTATGATACCGCAATGAGTATTCTTAAGTTTAGTAAGGAAAGGTATTCGTTGGATATCCATAGAATTCGTTACGAAGATTTGGTGCTGGATTTTGAAGAAAACGTTACTAACCTTTTAACTTTTTTGGGTTTAGAATGGGAAGAGGAGTTAAGAAACTATCAAAAGACAGCACTTACTAGAGAAAAAATCAATACACCAAGTCATTCACAAGTTATTAAGCCAATCTATAAAACAGCGTCTTATCGCTGGAAGAATTATGAAAAATATTTAAATCCTTTCAAAAGACAGCTTGAACCTTGGCTGCGTGATTATGGTTATTGAGGAGCATGCGGGCTGGATAGAATTTAATAGAGCAGGCAATAACCCGCCACACTTTGCTGGTGAAAAAAGACTTAAATAATTCTGATTACACGCCTACATGGCTAAGTTACAAAGCTGTTAAAAAGTTTTTTTATTTGCAATTATTTTAAAAAGTTATGACAGTAAAGGAATAAAGTTGTTTGCCATCAGGACTCTCACAGGACTCAGTACGTAGAAAGAGAAAATAGGATTATCTTTGATTTCATTGACCTTTTAAGATAAAATAAAAATTACGATTAAACATTAATTTCGTGTGGAATGTACGAGTTAAGTATTGTATATCACGGTAGAATTACTGAGGGCCTGTAGCTCAGTTGGTTAGAGCAGTACACTCATAATGTATTGGTCCCAGGTTCGAGTCCTGGCGGGCCCACCAAATCCAGTAAAATCAACGTTTAGAAAATTTGCTTTTTTATAATTTTAGCAAAAAACCCCCTAAAAATATTTTCATTGTATACCAAATTGATTCCAATCTTTTTTGGCAATGTACTGGTCACTTAAAAGTTTGAGTGGTATGTTTTTATATGGCGAAAGCACAAACTATAGGACGTATAGGAGAATTATCAGTTGAGTTAGAACTAACTAGTAGGAACTGGCTAGTGGGAAATTTCAATTCTAATATTCAGAACGCAGCAGTTTATGATCTATTTGCTGTAAAAAAAAATAATAAAAAACTCATTAGAGTAAAATCTTATAGTCTTTTTGATGGTGATAAGGGTACTATTCAGTATTCATCAAGAAAGACAGGTGAAATATTTTTAGATTTACTTAAAGATAATAAAGATGACTTTGTAATTCTTTGTGGAGTAAGTAATGGCAAAGTTAAAGAATATTTTATTGTACCTACGTTGGTTGTTGATCAAACACTTAAAGAGTCAAATAGAATTTACCATCTAGGTAAGAAAAGAGATGGATCTAAACGTAAAGTAACATCTCATAGAGCTATATTTCTTCAGGAAAGCAAAGATCATTATTGGTGTGGCTGGAGAAGAAAATGGAATAGATATTTAAATAATTGGAATATACTTGAAAAATGAAAATATGAGGAAAAAACTTTTAGGGATCGTAGTTCTAGGTTTGTTGTGGATTATTCCAGTATCAGCTGATGAAAGATTTATTCCTTTAGAGCTCTTCACCGGTGGTGAAATAAGAGAAGATACAGAAATTAAATTTACAAGTGCTAATTTGGTATTTGGAGAAAAGAAAAGAAAAAAAATTATTGGACCTGAGGAATGGAAAAATCCTCAAACTGGAAAAACAATAAAGGTTTATAAAAGAACAAGAAAAGGTCAAAGCGGATTAAAAACACAGTTATTTACAGTCACTAATGATGGACAGTGTATAGGGAGAGTTTGGGATAGTAGACGTGGAGGAAGAATAATAGAAAATGGATGTAAATTTCCTTTAGGGGTTTGGAAAGAAGGCGAGACCAGATCATTTAAAGGTTCTTCTGGTGGTAAGCCAAGAAAAATAGAATTGACTATTTTAAAATTAGGAAAGAAGCAGAAAGATAAAGTAAAATTTAATTGGAAACTTTATGATGGAAGTGGAACATTAATGGATGACAATGATTATACTTTTTCCCCTGGAAAAGCTATGATTAAGCTGAATGATAAAAAATTATAAAAAAGTACACTTAAATTTTCCTAATTTAACTTTTTCATTGTATTCCAAATTGTGTACAGGCTGACAATAAAGTACAATAAACTAATTGTTATAATATTAATTTACGTCCTTTCAGGACTCTCATAATGTATTGGTCCCAGGTTCGAGTCCTGGCGGGCCCACCAAATTCTTAACTAATTTTTAGAAAATTCCTCTAATGTTTTAAATAGGGCTTCTATATTTCCGTCATTAGAATTTATGATTGACGCAAATTCCTCTTTTTGTGTTCTTGCCAAGCTAAGTCCCTCAATAATTAAATCTCTTATCAAAGGACTATTTGGATTTTTCGTGTAAACTCTCCAATCAATTTTTACCTCTGGTCTTTCAGATGTGCTTATTAATATGCTGTTAACCATAGTATAGTTTTCATTTAGCACTTCTTTTCCTTGAACTTCAATTTTGGGATTAGTATATTCTGAAAGTCTACTTGAAAAGCTTTTTAAAAAATAGTTCTCAAATAGTTTAAAGTATTTTTGCTTTTGATCATTATCTAAATTTTTTCTAATTGATCCCAATGAGTAAATGCCTATACCTTTTATATCTACAGTTTCTTTTGCTATAGATTTTAATCCATTTATTTTATCTTCTTTTAAAATATTTTGAGACAAAACCTGAGATGCTCTATTAACAGTAGATTGAACAAATATTTCTGGTTCTATAGAGGAGACGTAGCTAAAATTCAAATTAAACAATAGTAAAATTATAAGAATTTTTTTCATAATTATCTAGGGTGCTTTAAATTAATTACTATCTATCTCTTCCCAGTCTTCTTCATTTTTATAAATGACTTCCACGTTACCTCTTTGATTGTTTTCAATTTTATTTTCTCTATCTTGCAAATATAAACTTTTTACCGACGCATAAAAGTCAATTGAATTTTCTTCAAGGTTATCGAAAGACTCAAGATTATTTGCTCTGAAATCAACACCACTAATAGCTTTAGATGTTATATAGAGTCCTTCACTTAAAAATTCATTATTTCCGTGAACTGAAGCATTGTACCAAGGGTCTCCTCCCATTACATTTGCAAAAGAGCCAGCTGTATCTCTAAGTGTTGAGGGACCTAAAACAGGGAGAACAACATAGCATCCAGGACCAACACCCCAGGTTCCTAAAGTTTGTCCATAATCCTCTTTTATATATTTTGGGAAACCCATTTTATTTGCAACATCGATAGTTCCTAGCAGACCAACTGTTGTGTTAACCACTAGTCTTCCAGTATTTATTATTGCCAATTTAACATCACCCTGTAAGATATTATTTGGTATCGTTATTAGATTAGACAAGTTAGTAACGGCATTTTTGGTCCCTTTTTGGATTGGATCAGGTAAATTTCTGTAGCCTTTTGCTATCGGTTTAATAATTGCTTTATCTAAACCTTGATTAAATGAAAATGTTGCCCTATTTAATTTTTCGAAACAGTCCTTAATTTTTTTTGATTGTTGTTTTTCTGGCAAATCTAATTGACCTTCAGATCCCGCATAAGAATTTAATGAAAATAAAAAAACTGAAAACAAAATTATTGCAAATTTTTTAAACATGATCATTTTTATAATATATAATTGTTCTATATATAATAACATTTATATCTAAAAAATGTCTATAAAGTGTTTACAAATAGCCTAAATTTATGCCTAAATTGAGTATAGATACAACTCTGAATTACTCTCCAAATTTTGATATTAACAAAAGAAAAACAAAAAATATTAAATTTATCATTTTTCATTATACAGGGATTAAGAAAGAAACTGATGCTATAAACCTGTTAACTGATAAAAAATCAAAAGTAAGTTGTCATTATTTTATTAAAAATAATGGAGAAATCTTAACTTTAGTTCCTGACGTATATATTTCTTGGCATGCTGGCGTTTCATCTTGGAAAAAGTATAAGTCTATTAATAGAAATTCAATAGGTATTGAGATTAGTAATCCAGGTCACGATTTCACTTATAAAAAATTTTCAAAAAAAACAAATTAAATCGGTATTAAAATTAACTACTTTTTTAATTAAAAAATATAAAATTAAATCTACTTTTATATTGGGTCATTCTGACATCGCCCCAGATCGAAAAAAAGATCCAGGTGAAAAATTCCCTTGGAAATATTTTTCAAAAAATAAAATAGGTTATTGGCATAAAATTAAAGAAAAAAAACTTTTACAAAAAAGAAATCAAAAAGTCGATCAATTAGATAAAGATGAATTCATTAAAAATTTATATAAAATTGGTTACCCTAAAAATATAAATTTAGATAAAAAAAAATATTTAAAATTTTTGACATCTGCATTTCAAAGAAGATTTAGACAAGAACTGGTAAATGGCAAAATTGATCAAGAATGTTTATTTATTAGCAAAAACCTATTAAAAAGCTGAGATAAATTTGCTTGATATTTAAGAGTTAAGTTATAAATTGCGGTTGCCAGATAAGCGACTTATCGCTTTAACTTTTAAAGAGGAAAGTCCGGGCTCTACAAGGAAACAGTGCCAGGTAATACCTGGCGGGGGCAACCCTAGGGATAGTGCCACAGAAAATAAACCGCCATAACATGGCAAGGGTGAAAAGGTGTGGTAAGAGCACACCGGTTCTATTGGTAACAATGAACGCTGGAAAACCCCACTGGGAGCAAGACTAAGTAGAGATGACATTGTTGTAAAACTAAAAGCCTTCCTTGGCTAGTCATCAGGGTTAGTTGCTTGAGCTTAAGAGTGATCTTAAGCCTAGACAAATGATAAGTTTAAATGACAGAACCCGGCTTATAGTTTATCTGGCAAACTTATTAACTCCTTTTTTAAAATAAGTTAATGTTCTACTTATGACCAAAGAAAGAGACATAGATCTTTTATTTTTCATCAAAAAATTGCAAAGCAATAAACCGATTTATTTATATTTTTACAAGGATTTGTAAAAGAAAATCATTAAATTCATTGAAGAATAGTCCAGATTCAGAGTTTGACAGGTAATTAAAATACCCATATATTCCCATATATTCCCAATTATGGAATTTAATTATTATAAAATTTATGTTTTTAAGTACTTACGAGAACAAATTAGACAAAAAAGGAAGAGTTTCAGTGCCAGCTAGTTTCAGATCTCATTTGTCAAATTTAGGATACAATGGTGTAATTTGTTATCCTTCATTTAATAATGCATCTATTGAAGCATGTTCACAAGATAGAATTGAAAAAATTTCATCAGCAATAGACTCTTTAAATCCTTTTGAAGAAAAAAGAGATTTTTTTGCAACTTCAATTCTAGCAGAAAGCACTAATTTACAATTTGATAGCGAAGGAAGAATTTCAATTTCATTAAAATTATTAAAACATGCAAAAATAAAAAATAGCATGTTATTTGTTGGTCAAGGTCAGACATTCCAAATATGGGAACCAACAGCTTTTGGAAAATTTAAGGTAAATGCGAGAAAAAAAGCAAATTTAAATCGAGCGGGCCTTAAATGGGAAAAACATTTAAACAACAATGAGGGGAACTAAGATGACAATTAACTTTAAAGCACCAGAAATTAAAGAACTACAGCCACGACTATTAGTACTAGGAGTTGGAGGAGCAGGCGGTAATGCAATTAACGAAATGATTGAAAATAACATGCAAGGAGTAGAATTTATTGCAGTAAATACTGATGCTCAAGATTTAAAGTTAAGTAAAGCAAAATCAAGAATTCAAATAGGATTAAATTTAACCAAAGGTTTAGGTGCAGGTGCAAAAATTGATATTGGTCAAGCTGCTGCTGACGAATCTTTAAACGAAATAGTTAATACTCTTCAAGGTGCAAATATGGTTTTTATTGCTGCAGGTATGGGAGGCGGAACGGGCACTGGTGCTGCTCATGTCATCGCAAGAGCTGCAAAGGAATTAAATATACTTACTGTAGGTGTTGTAACTCTTCCATTTTTATATGAAGGCCCTTCAAGAATGAGGAGGGCACAACAAGGTTTAGAGGAATTGAGAAAAAATGTTGATACTATAATTGTTATTCCAAACCAAAACCTATTCAAAATAGCTAACGAACAGACAACATTTGAAGAGTCTTTTAATCTCTCAAATAATGTTTTGATGCACGGAGTCCAAAGTGTTACAGATCTAATGGTAAGGCCTGGTATAATTAATTTAGATTTTGCTGATGTGGAGACAGTTATGGCTTCAATGGGTAAAGCCATGATGGGAACTGGTGAAGCCGAAGGTGAAGGTCGTGCAATGCAAGCAACAGAAATGGCAATTAACAATCCACTAATAGATGATTATACTTTGAAGGGAGCTAGAGGTTTATTAGTTAACATAACAGGTGGTAAAGATCTGAAACTTTTTGAAGTTGACGAAGTAGTTAACAAAATTAGATCAGAAGTAGACTCTGAAGCAGAAGTAATAATTGGAGCAATAACAGACTCAGAACTAGATGGTAAAATAAGAGTTTCAATAGTTGCAACTTCTCTTGATGGTCAGCAACCAGAGGCAAAATCAGTTGTAAATATGGTTCACAGAATCCACAATCGTAATCCTGGTTATTCAGATTTTTCAAATATTGGATCATCTGCCTCTTTTAATTTTTCAAACACAATAACTTCAAATCCAATTACACACGGTGCTAATGCTTTGAAACTTGATAATGAAGTAGTTCAAGAGCAACAGAGTGACACAACTAATTCAAATGTAATAAATGAAGAGGTTTTACAAAGTACAAATTCTGAGACGGAAAATGTAGTTGAAGACGAGACAGTAAATGAGATGGAGAAATCTTTTACACAAGAAGCAATCGAGACGCAGGATGAGACTAATGCGCCAGAAAGTGCTGAAGATGAAGTATTAAATAACTTAAAAGAATTTGGAGTAGATTCAGATTCTCCAGATTTATTCAGCTCTGAGTCAGAAAATCCAAGTCCAGAAGATTTATTGTCCTCTGAAGTAGAAGAAGAGGATGATCTTGAAATACCAGCATTCTTAAGAAGACAAAAAAATTAATGGTCTTCAAAGAAATAAATGGACGCCGCCATAACACCATTGATGCAAAAGCATTATCCGGTGTTGCTAAAAGAAATTATTAGCATTATTTCCCCTCAATATGGCGGCACATTTATTGATTGTACTTTTGGTCGAGGTGGTTACACAAAAAAAATCTTAGAATTTGATAAAACTAAAGTAATAGCTTTAGATAGAGATCCTGAAAGTGAAAAGATTGCTTTAAAACTAGAAGATGAATTTGAAGAAAGATTTAAGTTTAAAAATATTAAATTTAGTCAATTAAATAATTTAAAATTAAAAAACGAAAATGTTAAAGGTGTTATATTCGATTTGGGATACTCTTATACTCAAATAAAAGACCCAAATAAGGGCTTATCTTTTGATTCTATTGGCAAATTAAATATGCAACTTGGTTTAAATTCTTATTCAGCAGAAGAAGCAATAAATAAATTAGATCAAAAAGAATTAGAAAAAATTTTTAAGTTCTTTGGGGACGAGAAAGAGGGAAAATATATAGCAAAAAACATTGTTAAAGAAAGAGTGAATAAAAAAATTGATACCCAAGGTTTAGTTAAAATAATTGAGAATTCCAAAAGAAGAAAAAATTTTAGAGTAAATAATTCTACTAAAGCTTTTCAAGCTTTAAGAATATTTGTTAATAAAGAGATTAGCGAATTGATTTACGGATTGATTAACGCTGCTAAAATTTTAAAAAAAGATGGGGTGTTAGCAGTGGTTACCTTTCATTCTTTAGAGGACAAAATAGTTAAATATTTTTTAAAAAGTCTTTCAGAAAATAAAAGTATTTCTAGATATACTCCTTTAACTGAACAAAATGACACACTATTTCATTTAACAAAAAAAAAACCAATTACACCAAATGAAGTTGAGTTAAGTGAGAACCCTCCCTCAAGGTCTGCAAAATTGAGATTTGCGATAAAGAAAACTGATTTTTTTGATTTTGAAACTGATATTGAGGATCAATTTAAAAATTTAATAGATATTGAAAATTTTGGAGAAAAATTATGAAAAAGATTGGTCTAGTATCAGTCATTTTTTCATTAATTTTATTCACCGCAATAATAAAAAATACAGCGAAAAAAATTGAGGATGAATTATTTACTGTAAACGAAAATTTAAGAGTATTGGAAACTGAATATGAGAATATTTTGTTAGAGCATGATTATTTGAGCTCTGCTGAAAAATTAATTGAATTTCAATCTTTATATTTTGAGGATCAGCTAATTCAAAAAAATATAAAAAATATCAAAATTTATAATATTTCTAAAAATCAAAAAAAGATAAAAAATTTAAAAATAACTAAAGAATAATGAATAAATTTAAATCAAATTTGAAAATAGAGGATAATGAAAATGATTTTATATATAAAAAGAAAAAAACTGGACTAAATATTCAGTTTAACAGAGTAGCTTTTATTTTTTTTATTTTTTTTATAATTTATACAATTTACTCTATTCATTTAATCAAACTTGGCACTCTCTATTCAAAAGTTGAAAAAATAAATACCTCATTAATTAATGAAAAGCTTTATAGAGCTGATATCGTGGATATTAACGGTAATTATTTAGCAAAAACGGTAAATTCAATTGATATTGGTTTAAAAACATCTGACGTCATAAACCAAAAAAAATTACTACTTAGTTTAAATTTAATTTTTCCAAACAAAGATTTTGACAAAATTAAAAAAAAAATGAAGCAAAAAAATTTTTTTTACCTTGAAAAAAAAGTCTCAGAGGAAAATTATGAAAAATTAATGAAACTTGGAGATAAGTCTTTGAAACCTGAGGAAAAAGTTTTGAGGATCTACCCACAAAAAAATCTTTTTAGCCACATTATTGGTCAAATAGATAATGATAATATTGGAATTTCTGGACTAGAGAAATCTTTAAATGAACTTTTAATAAAATCTAAAAAATCCATCAGATTGACAGTAGACAAAGATTTACAATTTCTTATTCGAGAAGAATTAATTAAATATCAAGAAATTTTTAAAAGTAAAGGCAGTGCCTCAATCTTAATGGATATCCATAATGGAAATATATTATCCCTAGTTTCCTTACCTGACTTTGATCCTAATGAAAGACAAAATTTAACAGATGTAAATTATATAAACAGAGTAACAAAAGGGACTTATGAGTTAGGTTCTGTATTCAAAGCATTTACATTTGCAAGTGCGTTAAATGAAAAATTAATTAAACCAGAAACTGAATTTTTAAATCTTCCAAAATCAATCAATTGTTATGGTTTTCCTATAAGAGAATATGATAATGAAATTCCATCTGATTTAACTGCAGAACAAATCTTCGTAAGATCTGGAAATATTGGTTCAGTAAGAATCGCTCAAAAGGTTGGTCCAGAAAAATTCAAGTCATTTTTGGAAAAAATAGGTGTTCTCAGCGATATTCAGTTTGATATAGAAGAGGTGGCACCTCAAAAAAACTATAATTTTGGAAAATGTAAACTAGCAACAGCATCTTTTGGTCATGGTGTAGCTACTACAATTCTTCAACTCGCAAAAGGTTATGCAATCTTATCAAATGGCGGATACGACATAAAACCAACTCTTGTTAAAAATAATTTTGAAAAAAATACCAAGAAAAAAAAATTATTAAATAAAGGTGTCTCGGAACAGGTTGTAAATGCTCTAAGAAAAATAGTTAGTACAGAAGAAGGAACTGCAAAATTTGCAGATGTAGAACATTTTGAAATAGGTGGAAAAACTGGAACAGCAGATCAACCTAAAGATGGAGCATACTCAGAAGCAAAAATAAATACTTTTGCATCTATATTCCCTACTTCAAATCCAAAATATGTATTTATAGTTATGTTAGATACTCCACAAAAAGCAAAAGATTACTATTATAAATACAGACATAGAAAAGGTGGATGGAAAGGAACTTTATATAACACTGCTGGCTGGACTTCTGTGGAAGTAGCAGGAAAGATTATAGATAAAGTTGGGCCCATTTTAGCCACAAAATATATAGAAATTAATTAATCATGCGTTTAGGAGATCACTTCCAACAAATAAAAAAAAAATATCATAAAACTTTTTTTTCTGGGATTTGTTTTGATCATAGGAAAGTAAAAAAAAATTATATTTTTTTTGCAATAAAAGGAAATAATTTAGATGGTAATAATTTCATACCATCAGTTATAAAAAAAGGTTGTAAAATAATTGTTACCGAGAAAAATTTTGGTGAATGGAAAAATGGAGTTTTATTTATCAAGACAAAAAATATTAGAAAATTACTAGCTCAAATTTCATTTAGTATCTTTAAAAAAAAACCAAATAATCTAATTGCCGTTACAGGCACAAATGGTAAATCTTCAGTTTCAGATTTTTATTATCAAATTTTACGTCTTAACAATAAAAAAGTTGCTTCTATAGGAACACTAGGTGTGAGATCAAACAACTTTAATTTAAATTTATTAAATACAACTATTGATCCTATTTATTTAGGAAAAATTTTAAACGAATTAAAAAAAAGAAAAATAGAAAATGTAATTATGGAAGCATCAAGTCATGGGTTACACCAAAATAGATTAGATGGACTATTGTTTAATTCAGCTATATTTACTAATTTGTCCCAAGACCATTTAGACTATCATAAAAATTTTAAAAATTATTTTAATGCCAAACTATATTTATTTCAAAATCTAATAAAAAAAGGTGGATTTGTTATAACCGATGACAAAATACCTGAATTCAAAAAGATTAAAAATATCAGTTTAAAAAAAGAATTAAAATTATTTACTTTTAAAAATAAATTTTTCCAAATTTTATCCCATAAATATAGAAATGATGCTCAAATATTAAAAATAAAACACGAAAACTTAATACATGAAATAAGAGTTAATCTTGTAGGAAAAATTCAATTAAAAAATATTTTAATGGCTATTATAGCAGCTTCAAAAAGTAATTTAGATTTGAAAAAAATATTTAGTATTATTCCTAGAATATCTTCTGTTGAGGGTAGATTTGAAAAAATAGGAAAAATTAAAAATAAATCTTTAGTATTCCTTGATTACGCTCATACACCAGATGCATTAGAAACTTGTATTCTAAATATTAGAGAACAATTCCCTGACAAGCATATTTCTTTGCTCTTTGGATGCGGTGGCGACAGAGATAAAGGTAAAAGATCAAAAATGGGTAAAATAGCTGATAAATATGCGCATAAAATTTATCTTACAGATGATAATCCAAGAAATGAAAGGCCAAAGAAAATTCGAGAAGATATTAAAAGAGGTATAAAAAAGCATAAAGTTATTGAAATATCCAACAGAAAAGAAGCAATTGTGAAAGCAATAAGTAACTTAAACACAGGAAATGTTTTAATAGTTGCAGGTAAAGGCCATGAAAAAACTCAGCAGATTGGAAATAGAAAAGTTTTTTTATCAGATAGGCAAATAATTTTAAATTCAATTAAAAAAAAGAATTTTAACTTATCTAAAAATTTAAAATTAAACATTCTTAATGAAAGATTTGATCAAAATATTCTACCATTTAAATCAGTAATTAATAAAGCTAGTATAAACTCCAAGAGTGTACAAAAAAATGATATTTTTTTTGCAATTAAAGGAAAAAAAAATGATGGTAATAAATTTGTTAAACAAGCAATTCGGAAAAAAGCGTCAATAACTATAGTAAATAAAATTCAAAA
This sequence comes from uncultured Pelagibacteraceae bacterium, assembly GCA_902601785.1. Classification (GTDB taxonomy): domain Bacteria; phylum Pseudomonadota; class Alphaproteobacteria; order Pelagibacterales; family Pelagibacteraceae; genus Pelagibacter. Next base: position 26,713 of record CACKOH010000011.1, read on the forward strand.
GAAATTAGCTATTAATAAACAAGCAAGCTCAATAAATCCTTTAGGTTTACTTACAGAAACAGCAAAAATTTTTAGGAAAAATATTTCTACAAAAATTATTGCCATAACAGGCAGTTGTGGAAAAACTTCTCTGAAAGAATTGTTGGGTAGCACCTTAAGTAAAGTATCTAAGACAACAATTTCTCCAAAATCCTATAATAATAAATATGGTGTTCCCTTAAGTCTTTTTAATATAAATCAAAATGATGATTATGGTGTTATTGAAGTTGGAATGGATAAAAAAGGAGAAATAGATCAACTCTCAAAAATTATTCAACCTGATATAAGTGTAATCACAAATATTAATTATGCTCATGCCAAAAATTTTAAAAACATAAGACAAATAGCTTTAGCAAAAGCTGAAATAATTAATAATACTAAAGATAATGGCTATATAGTCCTTAACGCTGATGACGCTTTTTTTGGTTTACATAAAAAAATAGCACATAAAAAGAAAATCAAAGTATTATCTTTTGGAATAAGCAACCAATATGCAGATATTAAACTACATAATATTATAAAATCCAAAAAAAAATACCAAATCTGTATTAAAATAAACAAAATTAAAAAAAATTTTATAGTTTCAAATAATTTTCAAAATCATATTTATAATATCTTAGCAGTGCTAACTGTTAAAAGTATTTTCTTTAATATTTTAAAATTAGATAAAAATATATTTCTAAATTTTAGAACTCCAGAGGGAAGAGGTGATATCACCAAAATTAAAGTGAATAAAAAAATTATTAACTTAGTTGATGAAAGTTATAATTCAAATCCATTATCTTTAAAGACTGCAATATTAAATTATGACAAGATCAAAACAAAAAACGCTAAAAAGTATCTTATACTTGGTGACATGTTGGAGCTGGGGCATCATTCAAAAAAACTTCACGAATCTATAGCACCAGTGATTAATAGAACAAATATTGATAAAGTTTTTGTCAAAGGAAAGGAAATCTCCTTATTATATAATAAAATTTCTAATCTTAAAAAAGGTTCAGTTTTAAAGAATAAATTACAAATAAATGATCTAATTGAAAATAACTTTGATAATGATGATTTCTTAATGATAAAGGCCTCAAATGCGACAGGTTTCAATAAGATAGTAAAAGAATTAAAAGGTACAAATTAAATGCTTTATCAATTTTTACTTAACTTTGTTGACACATTTGGTTTTTTAAATGTTTTCAAATACATCACTTTTAGAACTGGATTGTCTCTATTCACATCCTTAGCTATTGTCCTAATTATTGGTGGACCTCTTATTAAGTATTTTTCTAGCCAAAAAATTTTAAATCCTATTCGAGATGATGGGCCTGAAGAACACGTTGTAAAAAAAATTGGAACGCCAACAATGGGCGGTGTAATTATTTTAATAGGCTTATTAGTTTCAGTTTTGTGTTGGGGGGACTTAACGAATATAAATATTCTTTTTTGTATTTATATTGCTATTTCGTTTGGCGTTTTAGGTGCTTTTGATGATTATAAAAAAATTAAACAAAGCAACTCTTCTGGTGTCTCATCAAAATTTAAAATAATTTCTCAGATTATTTTAGCAATTGTAGGAGTTTGTTTTTTTATTTATTATGTAGAGAGTCAGAACATAACAAACTTATATTTCCCATTCTTTAAAAATTTAATTATTAATTTGGGATGGTTCTTCATACCATTTGCTGTTTTTGTTTTAGTTGGTGCATCCAATGCAGTAAATCTAACTGACGGTTTGGATGGGTTAGCAACAGTTCCAGTTATTTTGGTTGCAGGATGCTTTGCATTTATAAGTTATGTAACTGGAAATACTGTTTTTTCTGATTACTTACAAATACCATACATAGAGGGTACAGGTGAAATCTCAATTTTCTGTGGAGCAATCATAGGATCTTGTTTAGGTTTTCTATGGTTCAATGCACCACCAGCTAAAATTTTTATGGGAGATACTGGATCATTGTCCTTAGGAGGATCACTCGGGGCAGTTGGGATAATAACCAAACATGAAATTGTTCTTGCAATAACAGGTGGACTTTTTGTACTCGAAGCAGTTTCAGTGATGGTTCAAGTAATTTCTTTTAAATTGACTGGAAAAAGAATTTTTAGAATGGCACCAATTCATCACCACTTTGAAAAGAAGGGGTGGCCAGAGTCTACAGTTGTAATAAGATTTTGGATTATCTCTATCATTTTAGCAATGATAGGATTAGCGACCTTAAAGTTAAGATAATGAAAAAAATCAATAATATTTTTTTAAAAAAAAAAATATTAATTTATGGATTAGGTAAAAGTGGAATATCTACTTATAATTTTTTAAAGCAAAAAGCTAAAATATACTTGTTTGATGATAATCTTCTAAATAATTTTAGATTTAACAAAAAAAGTCTTAGCTTTAGTAAATTACTTAAAAGTGATTTTGATTTTATTATAATAAGCCCAGGTATAGACTCTTCCAAATGCAGGTTATCAAAATATTTAAAACAAAATTATTCTAAAATTTACACAGATCTTGATGTTTTTTACTCATTTTTTAACAATGAAAGCGTCACAATCACAGGTACTAATGGGAAATCGACTACTGCAAAACTTTTATATGACGTTTTAAGAGATCAAAAAAAAGATGTTAGGCTTGTAGGAAATATTGGTAATCCTGTTCTTTCTGAAAAAAAAATTACAAAAAAAACTTTTTTTGTAATCGAAGCATCTTCTTATCAGCTTGATTATAGTAAAATTTTTAAATCAAAATACTCAGTTATTCTTAATATTACACCTGATCATATCGAAAGGCATAAAAGTTTTAAAAATTATATAGAAGCTAAATTTAGTTTATTAAATTCACAAACTAAACAATCTGTAGCTTTTGTAAAAGGAAATGATCCTGTTATCAAAAAAAAATTGAAAAAGAAAATGTACAAACAAAAAATTGTTAAAATAAATACTTCTAACACCCCCACATTATTTAAAAAAATTAGTAACAAGTATTTTTTGTCATTTGGTAATAGAGAAAATTTAATTTTTGTTCTAAAAATATGTCAAATTCTTAAACTTAAGAAAGAAAAAATAATAAAAATAATAAATAAATTCAAAGGATTGAAATATCGACAACAAATAGTTTTTAATAACAATAATTTAACTATAATAAATGATTCAAAATCTACTAGTTTAGCTTCATCAGAAAATCTTCTTAAAAACCTTAAAAGTGTATATTGGATTGTATGTGGA
>CACKOH010000012.1 GCA_902601785.1 uncultured Pelagibacteraceae bacterium
AATTTCTTTACCTGCCACCAACATTAGGTCAGACATCTCATCAACTACCACAACTATATAAGGCATTGGAAGTTTATGTTTTGCATTATAACCATCTATATTTCTCACCCCCTCTTTAGTCATCAGCCTGTATCTATTCTCCATTTCTTTTACTACCCAACCAAGCACAGATGCAGCTTTTTTTGCTTCTGTTATTACTGGGCATAATAGGTGTGGTATCCCCTCATAAGTTGAGAGTTCAAGCATTTTTGGGTCAATTAAAATAAATTTACATTTGTCTGGTGTATGTCGATAAAGAAGAGACAATATAATTGTATTAATACAAACTGATTTTCCTGAACCGGTAGTTCCAGCAATAAGTAAGTGAGGCATTGAAAATAAATCTCCAACAATAGACTTTCCTGATATACTTTTACCTAGTGCAATCGGCAATTTAATATCCTTTTTTTTAAAATCAGTGTTATTTAATATTTCGCTTAAATAAACACTTTCTCTTGAATTGTTAGGTAATTCAATACCGACCGTATTACTTCCTGGTATGGTTGCAATTCTTGCAGACTCTGAACTTGTATTTCTTGCAATATCATCTGATAAATTTATTATTTTAGAAACTTTAACTCCTGCGGCTGGTTCAAATTCGTTTAGAGTTACAACTGGACCGTGACTGACTTTTTTTATATTACCATTAACACCAAAATCTAAAAGAATTCTTTCTAAGAACTGAGAATTACTTGACTCATGCTGATTAGGATTCTCCCTTTCCTTTTTTGATGGAACTTTTAATAAATCTATACTTGGAAGTTTAAATTTTACTTTTTCATTAATTTTATTTTCAGCCTTTATGAAAGGAAGATCTTCTTGAATAAGATTTTTTATTTCATCTTGAGGAATATACTCATTTATAACTTCACTTTTGTCAGTATAATTTTTTTCTTTTTTCTTAAAAAATAAATTGAAAATTTTTAAATTAAAATTATAAAATTTAATCAAATTAAAATTAATACTAATTAAGAAAAAGCAAAAAGTTAAAAAAATTAAAATATAAAAAGAAATTGTCTCATGAGTCTGAATTAAAGTGTTTAAAAAAGTTTCATTGAAATAATTTCCAACAAAGCCACCATTTCCGTTTATATAAAGGGTAAAAGCATCGGCATAAAAATAGCTTAAAAAAAGTGTTCCAAAAAAGCAATATACTGTGGTAAAAAAAGTATTTTCTACTAGAAGAAAAAACTCTTTAAATCTAAATATATTAATGCCCGTTAAAACAAAGGTTAAGGATATTAAGTAAGAGATTAACCCAATTGATTGAAAGAATAAATCAGATACAAAACTACCTTGAAAACCTAATAAATTTTTAATTTCTTTGTTATTAGGAAATATAAAGTTAGGATCTTCAGGAGAATATGTAATTAGAGCAATAAGCAGGAGAGCTCCTGTTGCAAAAATAATCATACCACATATTTCTGCTAAACGCTTTATTGCAAAATTTATTAATAAATTAGCTGTTTTTTTTAAATCCATGTATGAATCAATTAAATCACTTTGTATCATCTAATTTTTGTTGTTAAAATTAAAAATAATATGAAAGTTGGTATAATAGGAACAGGTTTATCGAGCCTAACTTTAGCAAAAGCTTTAGTTAATGAAAAAATTAACGTTGATTTAATAATTGAAAAAAAAATAAAAAAGCCAAATCAATCAAGAACAATTGGTGTATCAAAAGCAAATCTTGAATTCTTCAATAATAATATACTTGATATTACAAAAATTGTTTGGAAATTAAAAAAAATAGAAATTTTTACTGATAATTTAAAACAAGAAAAATTAATTAATTTTGAAAATCAAAACCATGAACTTTTTTCGATTTTTAAAAATTATAATTTGTTTCAACTATTAGAAAAAAATTTATCTCAAAATAAATACTTTAATAAAATTCCTTTTAATAAAAATTTAAGTTTTTTGAAAAATTACAACCTTATAATCAATAGTGATTATTCCAACATTATTACTAAAAAATATTTTACTAAAAAAATAGAAAAAAAATATGAATCCTTTGCTTATACTGCAATAATTAAACATCATGACATTAACAATCATACTGCTACTCAAATTTTCACAAAGCGAGGTCCATTAGCATTTCTTCCTGTATCAAGAAACGAGACCTCAGTAGTTTACTCGATTCATTTTTCTAGAAACAAAAAAAAAGATAATATTGAAGATTTGATTAAATATTATAATTTTAAGTATAAAATTAAAAAAATTGAGAAAATCGAGTCCTTTGAATTAAAATCACTAAATTTAAGATCATATTATCATAATAATATTTTAGCATTTGGAGACCTACTTCACAGAATTCATCCATTAGCTGGTCAAGGATTTAATATGACAATCAGAGATATAAGCACCCTTATAAATATAATAAAAAACAAATATAGTTTAGGATTACCGATAGATAGTTCAATTAATAAGGAATTTGAAGATGTTTCAAAACATAAGAATTATATTTTTTCAAATGGTGTAGATTTGGTTCATGAATTCTTCAACCTTGAGAGAAAAATAAATACTAATGTTTTAAGCAAATCAGTAAAAATTATTGCTAAAAATCCTTATATCAATAAATTGTTAATTAATTTTGCTGATAAAGGAATAGTTATTTAGTTATTGAAGTGTCGTATTTTCAAAAATGTCATGAGAGTAAGTACTTAATATCTCAGCTATTTTATTTTTTCTTATTTTAAGGTTTTCGGCTTCAAGCAAAACTTGTTTTTCCTCTAAGGAAAAAGGGGAGGCCATTGCAAGAGCATTAATAGTTTCATCGAGTTTCTGTTTTTCTAAAGCCTTCCAATTTATTACATAGCCCCTTTTTTCAAACAAAGATTTTAGGTCTTTAAAGATTAGTTGCAGATCGGTGAATTTAAGATCTTCATTGTTATCTTCTAAATCATTTAAATAAGCAGAATAATCAACTTCACATGAACGGTATTTTTTTTTTGTATCTATCTCAGCTTCAGTATTAAATCTTATCACTCCTTTTAGTTCAATTAAAAAGTTTCCACTTTCTGTATCTTTGAAAGTTGTTATTTTTCCTAAACACCCAACTTTATGTAAATTAATTATGTTAGTAGAGGAATCATTTATTTTTTTTGGTTGTATCATTCCAATTAATTTATCTGATTTCATACTATCGTTGATCATATCAATGTATCTTGGCTCAAAAATATTTAACGGCACAGATGTACCTGGAAACATAATGAAATTACTTAAGGGAAAAACAGGAATTATTTTTGGTAAATTTTTCATTAAATAGTTGTAACAAAAAAAATTATATTACACTATATTATTTAGTAAAATGATATTTTGGATTGCCTCATATCCCAAAAGTGGAAATACTTGGCTTAGGACTCTAATTAGCTCATATTATTATTCGAAAGATGGTATTTTTTACCATGATTTAATTAAAGATATAGGTCAATTTCCTGAAAAGGATTATTTTAAAGATTTTCCAGTCGATACTAAAAATGTGGTTGGTACCACTAAATTTTGGATTAAAGCACAAGAAAAAATTAATTATGACAAAAAACTTAGATTTTTTAAAACCCATAATGTCTATGGAAAAATTAACAATAAACCATTTACAAACAAGGAGAACTCTTTAGGCTGTATTTATATAATAAGAGATCCTAGAAATGTAATAACATCATTATCCAATCATTATGAGTTGAATTACGAAGATTCATTAGCTTGGATGACAAATCATAAAAAATATATCTATGACAACAGAGGGGATGATGATTATGGTAATTTTCAATTTATTAGTTCATGGTCAAATCACTATAAATCTTGGAAAATTCAAAAAGATATACCAATTAAAATTATTAGATATGAGGATTTACTAGCAAAAACATATGAAATTACAAAAGAAGTCATTCAATTTATTAATTTAACAAGCAACCAGAAAAAAAAATTAGATCTCAAAAAATTAAAAAATTCAGTTAATTCAACTTCATTTAGTAAGTTAAAAAAAAATGAAATGGAGAAAGGATTTTCGGAGGCAATTTATTCTAAAAAAAAAAAGAAGATGATACCTTTTTTTAATTTAGGTCCAGAGAACGATTGGAAAACAATCTTAGATAAAGATTTTGTGAAAAAATTAGGTGAAATATTCAAAGACGAACTCAAAGAATTTGGTTACTCTAAAAAATGAATATTTTTTTCTTATTTCTTGTTTAATTCGCTTAAAGCTAATAGCTTTAAGGCTTATAGAATCTACTACTATAGCCCAGAGGTAGGGCGTCTTGTTGCCAAAGAGATATTCCATGGTTCTTTTTACAATACCGATTAATCCTTATTCGGTATGCAAACGTTTTTGGTCACACTGACAGTTATAGTTTGTGATAATCCATTAGAAAGTTAGTATTTTTTTTCTATTTTAGTTTTTGATAGAATATTTCTAAATTTATCAATATTTTTATTAGTAGTTTTCTTATCTAATAATCTTACCAAATAATCAACTAAATCATAAGATTTAAAAGAATGAAATAATATTAGAATAAGTTTTTTTAAATCATCGGCATTATAGGACTCAATAATTTTTAAATTTTTAATTAGAACACAGTCTAATTGAAAAAGATGATGCAAACCAATATATGGATTTTTAGATATTATAGTAGGCTTAAAGCTTCTGGTGTTTACGTTATTAAACATATGAAGGGAAAATCCTAATTTTTCAAGTTGAACAATTGTAGACGCAAATGTTGCCTCGTCTTTATATAATGGAGTAGGAGATGTTTCAAGTTGTACTACTAAACAATCTTTAATTTTATTCTTACCATACTTTATAACTTCGCTTTCATATCCCTGAACATCAATCTTTAAAAAATCAATTTCATCTTTAATATCGGATAATTTTTTTGTTCTAACTTTTATTTCATTTATGATTTCAGACCATTCTTCAAATCCATAAAAATTTTTTAAATAATTTAAATCGGGTTTTAAAAAAGAAGACATCCCAACAGCTTTACAAACATTTAATATCTTTTCAGTTCCATCTCCAATAGCAAAATCATAGTATTTTTTTTTTGGACTGTTTTTATCTAGTTTTTGAAATTCATTATTATTAGGTTCAAATCCAATTAACTTGCTATTCGTATTTATTAACAAATTTTCTATAAAATCTGTTTTATCTACAGGGCTAGCTCCAATGTCACAAATTTGAATGGGTGTTTCTGGTTCAATAAAATTAATCATTCTTCATTATAGCATTTAAAAAACTATGTACACAAATTTGGCTACAGATCAGTTTCATTTTAAGTATTTTAACTATTACTTGCATTTCAAAAACCCTCTATTTATAATCTCTTTTTAACAAGCGGGCATAGCTCAGTGGTAGAGCGTCTCGTTGCCAACGAGAAGGTCGAGGGTTCGACCCCCTTTGCCCGCTCCATTTAGCTAGCCATAGATATTTTTTTTATGCTTTGCTGTTAACTGGTAACTTAAAATGAAAGAATATAATCAATTAAATATTAAAGAGTTATTTAATTTAGCCTTTCAAAACCAAAAAAAAAAAAATTTTAAAATTGCTATCAGTCAATACAAAAAAATAATTGATGTAAATCCTAATTTAGCACTTGTATATTATAATCTTGGTTTAATATACGAACAGCTTGGAGAAAATGAGGTAGCCCAAAAAAATTATAAAAAATCTGTTAAAGTTGATCCATCATTTTTTCATTCATACAACAATCTTGGAATTTTGTTTCAAAAACAAGGTGAAAAAGAAAAAGCAATTGAAAATTTTAAGAAAGTAATTGAGACTAACTCCCAATACATAAATGCTTATAATAATTTAGGATTAGTTTATTCTAGCCTGGGTCAATACAAAGAAGCTATAAACAATTTTATTAAAACGCTTGAATTAGATAAAAACAACTCTGTAGCAAAAAAAAGTTTAATATATTTAATTACTTACTATTCTACAAATAATAATCACCCCTTAATTATTGCAAATAATAATCTAAAACAAATACAAAAAAAATTTATATTTAAAGATTTACTTAAGATCAATAGTTTAAGCTATATTTTAAAAGAGTCATACAAAATTATGAAAAATTATGATGATAATTTTGAGAGTTTTGAATTTTTAGAAACACAGTCTTATAGGAGAAATACTTTAGATTTAAATTGTGTAAGACATCATGAAGTCTTTAATAATTTAAATATAATTCCAAAATTTTGTTTTAATTGTTTTAAAATACAAATTGAACCTGAAAATGTAATAGAACTTATAAAGTTATTTTTCATTTTTGATCGGATAGAGTTATCCAAAAACAATCAGAGAAAGTGTATGGTTGAATTACGAAACGATGTATCTGGTTTGTACAAAGGGATTATTTATTGTTCAAATGTTGAAGAGGCAAAAAATATTTTGGAGGATATTAAGCCAATATTAAATTTAAATTTAAAATATAAGGTTTCTATTAAAAGGGGATGTTCCGAGTTTTATAAATCATTCTCTAACTTTAATATTGTTGATAAAAAGAACATCAATTTTATGGATTACCCTGAGAAATGGCAGAAAATTGAGCAAAACGCAAAAATAAGAAAAAATTATAACACTATAAAAATCAATAATACAGTTTCTGGTATGTCAATTTCAGATTTTTTAGTAATAAATCAATGGTTAAACTATGCAAAAAAAATAGGTGATCAATCATTTAAAAAGATTGGTTTTGAGACATTTAATTCTCAATATATAAGTGAAAAGATGTTAAATCAGGTTGAATTTCGTCGAAAAGAATTTAAGTATTAATTTAGTTATGAGTGATCTTTTAGATAAAAAATGTGTTCCATGTGAGGGAGGTGTGATGCCTTTTGATATATCGGAAATTCATAAATATCAAAAAAAAGTCGATGGTTGGGAAATCACAAAAAATAAAGAAGAAATATTCTTTTTGTTTAAAAAATTTGAATTCAAAAATTTTTTAAAAAGTCAAAACTTTGTAAACGAAGTTGGCAAGATTTCAGAGAAAGAGGGACATCATCCTGATATTTCTTTTGGCTGGGGATATGCTGAAATAAAAGTAACTACTCATGCCATAAAGGGACTTTCTGAAAATGATTTTATTCTAGCTGCGAAAATAGATAAAATTATTAGTGTCTAAAATGTCTCGTATTCGAAAAAACTAATACAGTATTAGTCTCATTTGCAAATTTAATTATTTCTTTATCTCTAACAGATCCTGATGGCTGTATAACCGCTTGTACACCTGATTGAATTAATTTTTCTATTCCATCTACAAACGGAAAAAATGCATCTGAAGCCGCAACTAAATTATGGTTTATATTTGTAAATTTTTTCATTTTATTTATTGCTATTTTGCAGCTATCTAATCGGCTCGGTTGTCCAGAGCCAATACCAGCGGTTGTTTCATTTGTAGCAAGAACAATCGCATTTGATTTAACATACCGGCACACATTAAATGCAAAAATTAAATTTTTCATTTCTTTTGAGGTTGGTTTTCTTTTTGATACAATTTTTAAATCTTTTGTGGTGAAATTTTTTAGATCTTCTGATTGTATTAATATTTCATTATTAACCGATACATGTCTTAAACCATCATTAGCTTTATAGTTTGAAGCGTCTATTAATCTTAAATTTTTTTTCTTTTTTAATATTTTTAAAGCGTTAGTATCAAAGTCATTAGCTACAATTACTTCAAGAAATAACTTACTTAATTCAAGAGCTAAAAGTTTTGTTATTTTAAAATTACAAGAAACTATTCCCCCAAAAGCACTGACAGGGTCACACGCAAAAGCAGATTTATAACTTTCAAGGTGGTTCTTTTTAATTGAAACTCCACAAGGATTCGCATGTTTAACAATTACTGTTCCAGTATTTTTTGGTAGTGATTTTGAAATTGTTAATGCTGCAAAAATATCATTATAGTTATTATAACTAAGCTGCTTACCGTGGATTTGTTTTATATCCATTTCCGATTTTCTTGAATAAATTCCACTTTCTTGGTGAGGATTTTCACCATACCTCAGTGTTTCAATTAAATTTCCATACAAAACCTTTTTTTTTGGAAAACTTGTATTAGTTATTTTATTAAAATAATCTGAAATTATAGAGTCATAATAAGCAGTTTCGGTAAAAGCAATTCTTGATTGTCTCTCCCTAAATTCTAAGGTTGTAGATCCTTTATATTTATTTAGTTGATGTATTAATTCGGAATACTGTTCTGATGAAGTAATTACTGTCACATCCTTATAATTTTTTGCAGCAGATCTGACCATGGCAGGTCCCCCAATATCAATATTTTCAATTATTTTGATATGATTGTTTGTATTTTTTAACGTATTTTCTAATGGATAAAAATTTACGATAACCAAATCTATATTTTCAAAATTATTAACCTTCAAGTCTTTTAAGTGTAATTTGTTATTTCTTTTATTTAAAATTCCAGCATGAATTTTGGGGTGCAGAGTTTTAACTCTTCCCTCTAAAATTTCTGATGAATTAGTAAATTTTGAGACCTCAATACAATTAAATTTTAATTTTTTAATTTCTTTATAGGTACCACCAGAACTTATAATTTTTACTTTATTTTTTTTTAACACACTTAAAATAGGTTTTAGATTTCTCTTATCTGAGACAGAAATGAGGGCAGTTTTTATTTTCATTATAATTTAATTATTTCCCATTTTATAATTTGCTCATTTTCTTTATTCATTCCAGAAATAAAAATATTTTGATTATCTTTGTATGAATTTTTATTACCGAAATATAAGCTATTATCAATATTTATATCTAATTTATCACAACTGAATCTCCAACCTTCATCCTCTAATTCAATAAGTATAGATTTATTATCTTGGGTTTTCATCACTTTGGAATTTGGATCAAGATGAAATCTAATATCAAATTTTATGTCTTTGTTAGAATTTTTTCTTAATATTTTGTCGTAACCAACAAATTTATTTTGCTCCGAATAAAATTCTATTTCCCTTTCATGAATTGTACCAAATTTTTGTAAATACCCATCATGTGAGCCTGAAACCTTCCAATAATTTTTTTTATATATAATATTCTTTTTTGAAACTTTAAGTCCTTTTTCAACCAAAAAATTATTATGAGTTTTTTTGGATATGCATGAAGAAAAATCTTCGATGATTAAGGTACTATGAAGAGCGGTGCTTTTAGAGAGTTTATTTAGTCTATTATTTTTGTTTGAGAAATATCCTGCATTAGTTATTAATCTTTTTTGATTTGAGAAAATCTCAAAAGATAGAGCACCGTATTGATAATCTATAGAAAAGTTTTTGCTAGGGCTTGATCCTACATCCATTGCTAAAATAATTTTTTTATTTTTTAGAATGACATATCCACCAAGTTCATTCACTTCATTTTTAAAAGTATAACCAAATCTTTTTAAGTATTGATCAAATTCCTTATTTTGTGAAAGATAATTACCATTAAAGAAAACGTCGCTACCAATATTTTTCCAAATAAACGCATAACTTGACCCTAAATAAAATATTGTTTCATCTATATATTCAGGAATAACATTTTGAGATTCTTTGAACCACTCTCTTATTATGATAAAATATTTTAGATATAAGACTAACTGTTTAATATTTCTAGATTTTGTAAAACCCTGGTTGTCAATTGAGGATTTAATTATTTTTTTTAAAATACTCAATCCATTTTCAAGATAGCTTTTTTCACTTTGGTAAGCTAACCCAGTTAAAATTATTGCAGAACAACCAATTAATTTATTTTCAAAAACATTTGAAGATTTAATTTCATTTAATAAATGATTAGTTTGTTTTTGAATCATGTGATCGAACATTAAACGATATTCCTTATCACTATCCTGGTAGGTAAGTTGGTAATTAGATAGCCATGCAATTATTCTTTTAGAAGTTAAATTAAATTCCCAACTATATTTGTTAAATTTACCATTCTCTTTTATCCAGTTTTTAATGACTGTCTGTGAAGTCTCTTTTGACGATTTTAAATCAAGACTGAAAAACCAAAAAAAACTATTTAATTTTTCATAGTCTTTTACGCTCATTTTATTTTGCCAAATTGACTCTATCGCAAAATCTTCAATTCGGTATTTTTTATTTTGATATTTTGTAATTGAAGATAGTAGGTGAGGACTTGGCTTGTATTGAAAATTATTATCAAAAGTTTTTGAAATTTTTTTTTCGTAAAAATTAGAATTTTGATAAATTTTTTTAAAATTATTTTTCAAACCAAAATATAATTGGCTTAAAAAACCTAAGGAATTTGTATTAATCATTAACTTATTTTAGTTTTAATAAATTAATATTCTTTTTTATATCTCCATCATTACTTTTGAATACTGTCGTGCCCGAAACAAGAATATTTGCCCCAGCCTCAATAGCAATTTTACAATTTTCAAAATTTATTCCACCGTCTATTTCAATATCAAAACTTAAATTTTTTTCTTGTTGAATTTTTTTTAGTTGTTTAATTTTATCAAGAACTTCTGGCATAAATTTTTGACCACCAAATCCTGGATTTACACTCATGATTAAAACTAAATCTATCTGATCTAGAAATTCAGTAAGCAATTCAATCTTCGACTCTGGATTAAGAGAGATCCCGACTTTTTTTTTAAAATCTTTAATAGTTTTAATTGACTCTTTCAAGTTTTGAGTAGCTTCTGGATGAATTGTGATGATATCTGCACCTGCATCTGCGTAGGCTTTTATATATTTATGTACTGGTGAAATCATCAGGTGTACATCAAACTTTAAAGTGCAGTGTTTTCTTAGAGCCTTAATAACTGGAGGTCCTATAGTTAAATTTGGAACAAAGTGACCATCCATGACATCTACATGGATCATGTCTGCACCACCTTCCTCTAATCTTTTAATTTCAGTACCTAATTGACTAAAGTCAGCTGATAAAATTGAAGGTGAAATTTGTATATTTTTCATTGATAACTAGAGTTACTAGTATCAATTTTTAAAATTTAATTGAATTAAAAAATTGATAAATTTGTCTCGATATTTCACTTTCAAGAGGAAATGACAGCATACCCATAACAGAATAGCCCAAGATCCAAGGCATCAAATAAAATCTAATCATATAAAAAAACCAAGCGACATACAAAGGTACCAAAGGTCCAATAATAAATGATGGGGTAATGGGTTTAAATAGTCTGATTAAAGGATTTGTATATTTAACAAATACTCTCATAAAAAAGAATTGAGAATCCTCTCTTTGAAAGATATTCATCGCAACTCGACCGATTAATGTCCACATGATTATGCCAAAGAAATAATCAATAAAATATATAAATGGATGAAAATTTGCTGACATTTAAGATTTATATTTGAAAAAGAAAAGAAAGAAAAGGGGCGAAATTAATCGCCCCTTATAAAGTTTATTTATTGTTTTCCAAGAATTGTTTTACCACTTGGTACACGAACTTCATCAACCATTTTTTGAGTTGCTTTGTCTGGCTCTTGAGTCATTAAACTCACAACCACCATAGCAACCAAACTAACAGCTGATCCGAAGATACCAAATGTTAATTGAGTAATTCCTAGGAATCCACTTCCACCAGTTCGTACCCAAACTAAGTACCAAGTACCAGCAGCTAGACCTCCTAACATACCAGCAATAGCACCTTGTCTGTTAGCTCTCTTCCACCACACACCAAGTACAAGTGGGAAGAACAATCCTGACATCGCAAAGTCAAATGCCCAGATAACTGAACCTAAGATACCTTGGATCTCCATTGCCGCGATAGTTGCTCCAGCAAAACCAATTACTACAAGTAATACCCTTGCAACAACTAGTCGTTTTGCAGTTTCCGCTTTTGGATCAATGATCTTATAGTAAACATCATGTGATATAGCGTTTGCAATTGCTAAGATCAAACCATCTGCTGTTGACATGGCAGCTGCCATACCTCCAGCAGCAACCAGACCTGATATTACGTAAGGTAATCCAGCAATCTCTGGTGTTGCTAATACAACGGCTTTACCACCCATGAAGAACTCGTTTAATTCAACAGTTCCATTTCCGTTAAAGTCGCTGATAAACATTAAGTTTGCTTGGTTCCAGTTTTGATACCAATCTATCGCTTGAACCTCTGCAATTGATTTACCGATAATACCAGTTGATAAATTCGGATCAATCAATGACAACTTAGATAGTGTAGCTAACATTGGAGCAGAAGAATAAAGTAGGAAGATAAAGAATAGTGACCAACCTACTGATTTTCTAGCTGCTTTAACACTTGGAGTAGTGAAGTATCTCATCATCACATGAGGTAATGATGCTGTTCCCATCATCATCGCTAATGCTAATGAAATAAATGCCCAAGGTGTTGCGTTAACTGCAGAGTGAGCTTTAGTTATTCCTGCTAAACCTTTAGGTACCGTAGCTAAATCAGCAGCGGAGTTTTTAACAAAACCAAACTGTGATTCTAACTCTCCAATTCTAGCCACTTCGTCAGCTAACATAAAGTGCGGGAAGAAACCTGCACCCATTTTGTTACTGATCCAGAATACTGGAAGTAAGTAAGCTATAATTAGTACGATATATTGTGCAACCTGTGTCCAAGTTACTCCTCTCATACCACCTAACATCGAACATAATAAAATACTTATTAGTCCAATGTAAACTGCGTATTGGAATGGAATATCAAGTGCAACAGATGCAATAGTACCTGTAGCGTTAATTTGTGCTGTTACATAAGTAAATGAAGCAACGGTTAAAACCACTACCGCACTAAACCTAGCTAAATTACCACCGTATCTTGTACCTATAAAATCTGGAACTGTATAACAACCAAATTTTCTTAAGTATGGTGCTAATAAAGATGCAACTAACACGTAACCACCAGTCCAACCTACAAGTAGAGCCATATAACCGTAACCTTTAAAGTAAATACCTCCAGCCATTGCAACGAATGAAGCACCAGACATCCAGTCTGCTGCAGTTGCCATTCCGTTGAATACTGTTGGTACTTGCCTTCCAGCTACGTAATACGCATCTGCTTGGGCTGTTCGTGACAGGTAGCCGATCAATGCATAGATGAACACGGTAAATGCCACAAAAGCAATACCGATTGCTTTCGCAGTCATACCCATCTGTTCTGCAATTGCCATAATAATTATAAAACCTATAAACCCTCCAGTATAGATTCCATAAATCTTAGGCAAGTTGTCTATAAAATTACCCTGTTTCATTATTCATCCTCTCTTTCGCTGAAGCCAAATTCCTCATCGATTTTTTCTTGTCTATTCGCAAACCAGAAAATTAGAATTACGAATGCGCCAAGAGATCCCTGACATGTAAACCAATATGTCCACGGATAACCGAAAGGTCCTGTGACCTCGTTCATTTCAGCTCCAAAAAGGAAGATGCCAATTGAGAATATAAACCAGATTGCCAATGTTATCATCAGCAAACCTCTGGATTTCTCCCAATGTTTTTCTTGATTTGACATATTTACCTCTCTATTTAGTTATAACTGGCAAAACCATAACCATTATGAGGCTTTTGAAAAGACCTAAATTTAACCATAATAGGTACTTATTTACTGACTTTTTTAAGGTATAAATGCCACATACAGGCAAATTATGGCAAAATATAAGCTTACTTGGAAAGATCTGACAGCAACAGATTTTAAGACATATTTGTTCGCAATGTTCAAAGCGTTCATTCCAAAAAAAAAAATTAAAGATTTAGATGAACTTGAAGTCTTCATTCAAACTAAATCTGCATGGGTCACGCAAGTAACTTTATATAATTATTTGAAAACTCGAATGGGAACAAGATATGTTCTCCATTTTGATAATGATGAATTCATGGGATCTGTAAATCTTGCTAAATGGAATATTTATTCTGTAGCACTTCAAGATTTATCTCTCTTTACTTTCTCTTATTTGAGAGTGCATTTTAATTTTCAAGACACCGATAAGGCAAAAGAAATTTTTAATAAAATATTAGACGATGAAATTTCAAATAAAATGCCACTAGATATTGTTGACCAAGCTAGAATAGATTTTGATAACAGAATTCAAAATATAAATTGGGATACTTATTATACAGACCTTCCATTCAACCCAAGTGCACTCTCGTTATATAAATGGGCACCAATTTCTGAAGAATTAAAAACTTTAGATCGAAAAATTGTTTTAAATTCTATGATATTAAAGTGGGATGTTATTAAACAAGAATTTCAAAACTTAATTCAGTTTTAAATATTTTTTCTATTATCGACTAAACTATCAACAACACCTGGATCGGCTAATGTAGTGGTGTCACCTAGCTCACCATGTTCGTTTGCAGCTATCTTTCTTAAAATTCTTCTCATTATTTTTCCAGATCTAGTTTTTGGAAGACCTGGAGTAAAATGTATTAAGTCTGGAGTTGCAAGTGGTCCAATCTGTTTTCTGACCCAAAGTTTTAAATCTCTTTCAAGATCTCCTGTTTCTGTTTCACCTGCATTTAAAGTGACATAACAATATAGACCGTTTCCTTTAATATCATGTGGATAACCAACTACAGCTGCTTCAGCAACTTTTGGGTGAGCAACAAATGCACTTTCGATTTCAGCTGTACCCAAATTATGTCCTGATACAATAATTACATCATCAACTCGTCCAGTGATCCAGTAATATCCATCTTTATCTCTTCTACATCCATCACCGGTAAAATATTTTCCATTGAACTGAGAGAAATACGTGTCGATAAATCTTTGGTGGTCTCCATAAACAGTTCTCATTTGACCTGGCCATGATTGAGCAATACAAAGTCTTCCTTCACCAGCACCTTTTATCTCTTTACCGTTTTTATCAACAATGACAGGTTTGATCCCATAGAATGGTTTTGTAGCTGAACCAGGTTTTAATGGAATGGCTCCAGTTTGAGGTGCTATCAGTATTCCTCCCGTCTCTGTTTGCCACCAAGTATCTACAATTGGGCTCTTTGAGTTCCCAACCGTTTTGTAATACCACATCCAAGCCTCAGGATTAATCGGTTCGCCAACAGTTCCAAGTAATTTTAAAGATTTTCTCGAGGTTTTTTTAACTGGTTTATCTCCTTCACGCATTAAAGCTCTAATTGCTGTAGGAGCGGTGTAGAAAATATTAACCTTATATTTATCAACGATCTGCCACCATCTTGAAGTATCAGGATAATTAGGAATACCTTCAAACATTATTGTTGTTGCACCATTAGCAAGAGGTCCATAAATAATATAACTATGTCCAGTTACCCATCCTATATCAGCAGTACACCAATAAATATCTTTTGGCTTATAGTTAAAAATATATTGATGGGTCATAGATGCATAAACCATATATCCACCAGTTGTATGAAGAACTCCTTTTGGTTTACCAGTTGAACCTGAAGTATATAAAATAAATAAAGGATCCTCAGCATTCATTTCTTCCGGCTCACAATGATTAGGAACATCTTTAATTAGATCATGATACCAAACATCTCTTTCTTCATTCCAATTGATGTAATTTCCAGTTCGTTTAACAACAATACATTTTTTAACATTTGGACAACTTGTTAGAGCCTCATCAGTTGTATATTTTAATGGAATAGTTTTTCCACCTCTAACACCTTCGTCAGCTGTTATTATATACTCAGACTCACAATCATTCACTCTACCAGAAATCGATTCTGCAGAAAAACCACCAAATATTATTGAATGAACTGCTCCAATTCTAACACATGCTAACATTAAAATTGCAAGCTCTGGGATCATGGTTAAATAAATTGTAACTCGATCACCTTTTTTAATTCCAAGTTTTTTTAAACCATTTGCAGCCTTTGAAACTTTTTGGTGTAATTGTTTATAAGTTATCTTTTGACTATCTTTTGGATCATCGCCAACCCAAATAATTGCAGTTTTATCTTTTTTGTCCTTTAGATGTCTATCGATACAGTTTGCAGAAGCATTTAAAGTTCCATCTTGATACCATTTAATTTTAACTTCTTTAGTGCTGTATTTAACGTCTTTAATTTTTTTATAAGGTTTTATCCAAGTAATTCTTTTTCCTTCTTTCCTCCAAAAATCATCATTACTTTTGATAGATTGAGAATATTTTTGTTGGTACTTACTTTTATTTGCTAAACTTGCTTTTATCCACTCTGGTTTAGTTTTTATTACTATTTCAGGGGGAGGAGAACCATTCTCTTTTTTATTCTTCTTCCTACTTTTCTTTCTTTTTTTAGAAACCTTTCTTACTTTAGTTTTTTTTCTAACTTTTTTAGAAGATTTTTTTTTTATTTTAGATTTTTTTTTCTTTTTTTTGGCCATGTGAAAATTTTTTTTTTAAATTCTACTCATGTTATTTATGATTTTCCAGCTTTTATAATCTATTGGCATCACGGATAATCTACTCTGTTTAATTAACGCTAAATTCCCTAATTCCTTACGTTTTTTTATATCTTTTAAAGTAACTGCTCTATCTAATTTCTTTTTAAATTTAACCGTAACAGCCACAAAGCGCCCACTTTTATCTGTTTTGTCTATGTAATGATCTTTAATGACCTCTACAATACCCACAATTTCTTTACCGATATTTGAGTGATAAAAAAAACAAAGATCACCCTTTTTCATAGTTTTTAAATTTTTTGCAGCCTGATGATTTCTTACACCATCCCATGGTGCGCCTTTAGCACCTGTCTTTATTTGTTGATCAATAGACCAAACGTCAGGCTCAGATTTTAATAACCAGTATTTCACTTGATCATTTTCTATTATTTCATTGAATTTATCAATATTTTTAGAATTATTTTGATTAACTGATTGTAAGAAAAAATTAAATTGATAATTTTAATTTTATGAGAGCCGCTAATTATTCATCAATGAATTTATTTAATAAAGATCAAAATAAAGAGATTAATAAAGTCATCACTTCAAATTTTGTAGAGGGTAAAGATGATTTTGCTGTAAACTCAAAGAAAACTTCAACTGTGAAATTTGTAAATTTAGGAAGAATTCAAAGGCATATTTATCCTTTTATTGATTTTTGTCTAACTGCAAATAACAATTATTTTGGATTTGATTTACATCCCCTAACATCACTAAAAAAATTAAATTATAATTCTTATGAGGTAGGCACTGAATATAACTGGCATATTGATGCTGTTCCTGGGGACCCTGTAAGAGATATTAAATTAACAGCTTTGTTAAATTTATCAGAGGAGAGTTATGATGGAGGAGAGCTCGTGTTATTTAGAGCATCAGAAATTATTTGCAAAGAATTTAATACACCAGGAAGCGCAATTATTTTCCCTTCATTCATTAATCACAAAGTTAATAAAATAGTTTCAGGTAATAGGCACACCTTGGCTATTTGGCTTTCTGGACCAAAATTTAGATAAATAATTTATAGTTTAACCCCAGCTCCTTTTAAAAAAGCAGCATCTTCATCTAACGGCCATCTAGGTTTTGCAGGATGATAATTCCTTACACCATCCCAAGGAGCACTTTTAGCACCTGACTTTATTTGTTGATCAATAGACCATACATCTGCCTCAGATTTAATTAACCAATATGATTTTGACATTGTTTATACGACCTACATTAATTTATATTGCAATATAGGTAAATGGTAAAAAAATTTGAAAAAAAACAAAAATAGAAAAAAGTAATATGAAAATTATTAAGATTAGAAAAATTAAAGTTTTAACTAACCCATATTTTTTTTTAAAATCACTAATTAAAAAAAAGTAATTAATTAATTTTTTCATAAATCTTTAGTTTGATATAAACCGTCATCCATTAAAACAAATTTAATTTTCATTCTTTTCAAGTTTACATAAACATCATATAAATCAAATACAACTGGATCTTTTGAAATATTAAAAGAAGTATTAACCAATATATCTGAGCCGTAATTTTTAATATTTTTCAAAATTTTATAACTGATAGAATTTTTATCTTTAATAATTTGTGTTCTACATGTTCCATCGACATGTATGATTGACCTATATTTATTATTAAGTGTTTGCTTAGCATCACATAAAGTCCCCATCCATTCTAAATTTTTTACAATACTTTTATTTATTGAAAAATACTTTTCAAAATCTTCTTCAAGTAAAATAGGTGCTAAAGGTTGAAAATGTTGTCTTTTTTTTAAATTTATATTTAGATTAATCACAGTTTCTTTATTTCCGGCGTCACAGAGAATAGATGTGTTGCCAAGAGACCTTGGACCAACTTCATTTAATCCATAGTAAGTTGCAATTATTTCACCATTTATCAATTTTTTTGCCGCATCAATTATATAATCATTAGTCAAATTAATTTTTGAGAAGAAATTATCTTTATTTTTATTTTTATTGATAAGTCTCTTTTCTGGCCCAAGATAAATATTACTAAAATTGAGTGTTTTACTTTTTGATTTTTCTAAAAAAGCAAAATTTGCAGCTCCTATAGCAGATCCAGAGTCTCCAGGTGAAGGTGGAACAATCATTTCTTCAAAAATATCTTCTTTAGATAAATTGTGTATCATTTTACAATTTAAGGCGACACCACCTGTTAATACAATCTTCCTTTTACCTGATAAATCATATGCTTTTTTGATTAGGTTTTTCATTGTATGCTCTAAAATTAATTGTGCTGAACTTGCAATATTTGCATATTTGTTAAAATTTTTTTCCTCTCTTATATCTAGGTAGGGCTCTCCAAATAAATCATATAATTTTTTTGAAAATGATTTGCTCGGGTTTTTGTGAAATTCAAAATAATCCATATTTATTTTAAAATTATTAATATCAAAAATTTTCTTAAATTCTTTTTCGTATATTGGTTTTCCAAATGAGCTTAGGGACATGACTTTAAATTCGCCTTCATTTATTTCAAAACCAAGATATTCGGTAATTGTAGAATAAAATAACCCGATTGAATCTGGGTAAAAATTAGTCCAAAGTTTTTTAATTTTATAATTGTTATCTATTGTATAAACAGACATTGTTTCTCCCTCTCCAACACCGTCACAAGTAATGTAAGCATAATCGGAAACATTTTTAATTACTGATAAACCATAAAGGCAATGACTAAGATGGTGTGATGAATAAACTATCTTGTTTCTTGAAATATTTATTAATTTATTTACATCTGTGTAAAAAAAAATTGATCCTTGATTGAAAGTTTTAAGATGATGAATTAAAAAATCTCTATTTTCAAAAGGATTTTTGATTGAATATTTGAATATTTCCCACCATGATTTAAATGGTTTTTCGTAAAAACAAATAGATTTAATATTATCATTTTTTAAATCAAATTTTTTAATTAAGAACTTTAAACATCTTTGAGGGAAATTTTTATCACCTTTTATTCTACTAAAAGATTCTTCTTTAATAAAACAATCAGTACCATTGTTATCTGTTAAAAAAACTGATGACTCATGATAATAAGCAGATATTCCAATATAATACATATTAAGTTATGGAATTGGGGTCAATATTTTCCATTACATTGTCATCTGTGATTTTTTTTTTTAAATCTAAAAAGAACGTCACAAAACTTATTAGTATTATGATTGATATTAAGATGGGTTTAAATATAAAAGAAAATTTATTTAAACTATTTGCATAAATGTGTCTAAAAAAACTTAATATTTTTTCTTTAGTTAATTTTATTTTAAACGATAAAAAGCCATTATTTTTTTTTGCAAATCTAAGTGAATATTCTGCATGTTTTTCTTCGTCTTTTAAAATATCTCGAATTTGTTTATATGCCGAAGGTTTGTGTTCTTTAAGATGATTCGTAAAAGCTATTAATTTTTTTTCCGCAATTTGTTCATTTGCTCCAACGAATATAGCAAAATCGTTTAATTTTTTTTTTTCAAATATAAAGTGATCTTTATAAATATATCCCTTATTGTAAATATGATTGGGTATGAAACTTAATTCTTTATTGTTAATTTTATATTCAGAAATTATTTGATTTTTGATTTTTATGAAAATAGAACAATGTTTATACTCGTCTAGGGCATGTCTTATGAAACCTTTAGAAAGCTTTTCATTATTAACAACTTTTGCTGCAAATAGCATTTCAATTGCGGATGAGAATTCTGCTGACGCAAATTCATTTAAAACAAAAGAACTTCTTTCAGGATCAAATTTTTTAAAACTACTTTTTGGTATTAAAAACATTTTAATAATTACATTAATTTATTTTATTTTATTTACCAATTCTTCAAATGCAAAGATTTGTTTATCATTTCTACCCTATGGTTTTAATGAATCATATGTACATTTACCTCAAAGTGCATCTTTTTGCGTTAAACAGGGAAAAACTAAATATGAATATAAAACAGATAATTATGGTGGAAGGTTACTTTATGATGATATCACAAATAATAAAATCCAGGTCTTTGGTGATAGCCAAGTATTGGGTTTAGATGTAGATAAGATTGAAGAACACTATTTAAACACTTTATATAAAAAAAGTAATTTTATTATTTATGCAGCACCAAATAATGGTCCTTATGAAGTTATAAATTTTCTCAACCAGAACAAGAAAATTTTACATAAAAAAATAATTGTTACATTTAATTTTTCTACTGACATTTACAGAATTTTGAATTATTGGAACCCAGAGAACTTTGTAGCTCTAAAAGATTATGAGCTTGATGAAATTTTAGAAAACTCTTTTAAATATAGGTGGATAGTTTTTAAGAATTTTTTGTTGAACAAAAATTTTACTTTAAGCAGGTATGATAATAAAAAAAAGCAAGACTTATTCTTAAATACAGACCAAGATGAATTTTATAATAATTTAACTAAGTATTTTAATGAATTAAATGAGACAGCAACTAACGTTGGTATAGAAATTGAATTAATAGTTACGCATCCTTATTGGGTATATTCCATAGATAAAAAAAATAATAAGCTTTTATTAGATAAAGCATTAAATGATAAAGTAGAAAAAATGATTTGTAGCTCTTTTCAGACGACAAAAAAAATAAGTAAAATTCTAATATCTCAAGTACCAGAAACTCTAGAATTAAATGACCTTACTTTTGACAAGGGACACTTAAAATCTTCAAAAATTTATCTTAAAGATATAAGAGAAATATGCAAAATTTAAGTTTTATTCAAAAAAATACAAATTATTCATTTACATGTTTAAAAAATTAGTGATACTTAAAATTACAAACGACTAAAGCATGAAATTTACAACTATTTTTTATATGGGTAATAAATTAATGAAATACTCATTTTTGTTTTTATCTTCTATATTAATGCTTACCACAATAGTTCGAGCAGATATTGAAACTGCCAAAGTTCAATGTGCAGATATTGGTTTTAAACCTGGAACCGAAAAATATGCTGATTGTGTGATGAAATTAATGTCAAAAGAGGATAATAATAATGAAATATCCAATAATACAAACAAGAAAACTCAGAAAAAAGATAAAAAAGTTGAAGGAGTTGCTAATAAGCTAGTATTTGAAAAGGCGACATACGTAGGTGAAATTAAAAAAGGTAAAGCTGATGGTGTTGGTGTTTTCACTTTTTCAGATGGATCCACATATGAAGGTAAAGTTAAAAGAAATAAAATTAAAGGCAATGGAAAATATATAGACCTTCAAGGAGAAGTTTATGAAGGTAAATGGAGACGCGGAATCTTAAAAATAAAAATAGATAAAGATACAAGAAAAGTAATTCAATTAAGGGCTAAAACAGGCGTTCATATTTATCTTGAAATGAAAGGTGAAGGTGTTGTTAGTAACCAGTGGTTTGAATGTGAATGTGAAAGAGATTTTTCAAACTGTGAACTGACACCTAAAGGTAAAAAAGATCAGGAAAGAGCTAAAGAGGAAAAAGAAGAAGAAGGTGGTGATGACAGCGGCGGCGCTTGTTCTAATTAATTATTTAATCTAAATTTACTCCAGCACCTTTCAAAAAAGCAGCATCTTCATCCAAAGGCCATCTAGGTTTTGCAGGATGATCTAATTGACTAAATTCTTTTAATTTAAATTTTTCTAGACCCACCATAGCTATCATTGCAGCATTATCTCCACAAAGTTCAATTGGTGGAAAAATGCTTTGGTAGTTATGTTCTTCGCATAAACTGATTAGCATATTTCTAATATTTTCGTTTGCAGCTACTCCTCCAGCAATTACAAAACTTTTTTTAGTTGGGTTACTCTGCTTTTCAAAATCTATAAAAGCAATTTTGCTTTTCTTATATAAAATTTCTTCAATTGTTCTTTGAAATGATGCAGCAAGATCAAATTTTTCTTGATCAGCTTTAATATTTTTTGTTATTTTTAATATTGCGGTTTTAAGTCCTGCAAAAGACAAGTTACAACCACCTTTATTAAAAATAGGTTTTGGTAAATCATATTTATAAGGATCACCTTTTTTTGCTAAAATTTCAATTTGTGGACCACCTGGAAAATCTATTCCTAAAAGTTTTGCAGTTTTATCAAAAGCCTCTCCTAGAGCATCATCAATTGTTGTTCCTAATCTTTTATATTTTCCCAAACCTTGAACACTTAAAAATTGTGAATGCCCACCCGATATCAATAAAAGTAAGTACGGATAATTTAAATTTGAATTTAATTTAGGACTTAATGCGTGACCTTCTAAATGGTTAACCGCTATAAAGGGTTTATCAATTGAAGCTGCAAAAGCTTTTCCAAAACTTAAACCAACTGATAAACAAACAATTAAGCCAGGTCCTGCAGTGGATGCTACAGCATCAATTTCATTAATCTGTTTTCCACTCTTATCGATAGCTTTTTGAACAATCCAATCAATTTTCTCAATATGGGATCGTGCTGCTAATTCTGGAACCACTCCTCCAAATTCTCTATGAACTTCAACTTGGCTTGAAATTATATTTGATAAAACTACAGGGTCTCCCAATTCATTTTCAGTTATTATTGATGCAGCTGTCTCATCACAGCTCGTTTCTATTCCGAGAATTAAGGGTTTTTTGCTCATTCAAATAGTTTTTAATAATTGTACAATCTCAATACAAGTAAGAAATAAATATATTTATGAATAGAAAAATTATCATTGGATCTAGAGGAAGCAAGTTGGCAATGCTTTATGCTGAAAAAGCTAAAGATAAAATAGTCAAAACTACTGATTTTAGTGACGAGGATGTAGTTATAAAAAAAATTACTACAAAAGGGGATGAGTTTCAGGATGTAAGATTGTCAGAAGTTGGAGGTAAAGGATTGTTTTCAAGTAATATTGAAAAAGAGCTTCAAGATAAAAATATTGACATTGCAGTTCACGCACTCAAAGACATGCCAGCCCTTGAAACAAAGGGTCTTAAAACAGACTCATTTTTAGAAAGAAATGATCCAAGAGAAATTCTCATCACAATGAATAAAAAAAAATTAAATGAATTAAAAAAAAATTCTATAATTGGAACTTCATCTTTTAGAAGAGAATATCAAATTAAAAAAATTAGATCAGATCTTGAATGCAAACTTATAAGGGGAAATGTTGATACACGAATTAAAAAATTAAAAGATGGAATATATGATGCAATAATTTTGTCTTATGCAGGAATTAAATTTTTAAATTTTCATGATGAAATTTCAGAAATTTTTTCCCCAGAACAAGTGATTCCAAGTGCTGGACAAGGTATAATTGCTCTTCAATGCAGAGAAGGTGATGAGGAAATAGTTTCAGTTTTAAAAAAAATAAATCACGATGAAACATTTATGAGAGCACACCTAGAGAGAAATATTTTAAAAGTTTTGGAGGGAGATTGTGAAACTGCAATTGGCGCTCACTCCATAATAAAAGGCGACAAAATTATTGTTGAAGCAGAACTATTTTCTTTAGATGGCACTAAAAGGTTTTATGAAAAAAAAACTGGCAAAGCAGAAGATTTCAGTCAAATTGGTAGAGAACTAGGTCAAATTTTAAAAACAAAATCTAACAATTCTTATAAAAGATAATATGCATATTTTATTAACAAGACCTTTAGAAGACTGCTCCGAAATGATTGTTAAATTTAAATCCTTAGGTCATCGAGTTTCTCATCTTCCTTTATTAAGTGTTGAGGAGGTAGTTTATGATACAATTAATTTTGAAGAATTTAATGGAATTATTTTCACTAGTGCTAATGCTGTAAAATTTCTAAACCACGGTGAAATTAATAAAACCATCAAATGCTTTTGTGTTGGAGAGACAACTGAAAAAAAAGCAAGAAGTTTAGGTTTCCAAAATACTACTGCAGCAGAAGGAAATGTTTCAAACTTAAAAGAATTAATTTTGCAAAACTATGAAGCATCAAGTGGCAAGTTACTTTATGTAAGTGGAGAAACTATATCGGTAGATCTTGAGGAACAGTTACTAAAAGAAGGTTATAATGTTAATAGGATAGTGAACTATAGAGTTAACCATAATATGAATTTTAATGAAGATTTTGTTAAAGAATTAAAACAAAATATGCCTGACATAGTCTATGTTTACTCCCAAAATAGTGGATCAAGCTTTTTAAACTTTATCAAAATTCATCAATTAGAAAGTCTATGGATGGATACAAATTTGATGTGTATAGGTGAAAAAACCTCATCAATACTGAACGAAATTAAATGGAAAAAGATATTTCTTTTTAATCCTGGAGAAGAGGAGTTTTTGTTATATAAAATTTAGCCATGGATATAATAAATAATTTTACTGAAATATTTTTATCTGTTTGGAATAAGGGAATCCTTGGAGTTGATATTTTTCAAATTTTAATTGGTATTGGTATATTTTTATTGTTTCTAGTTTTTAGAGGACTGATCAGTAAATTAGTTATTAAAAAATTAGAAATTATATCAAAGCGTACTACGAATAAGCTAGACGATACTTTCGTTCGTTCTTTAGAAGGACCTGCAAGATTTTTACCAATTGTTTTAGGTTTTTTTATTGCAAGTTATTACATGACTTTTTCTGCAGAAGGTAGAGATGTGGTAGATACTATCAACAGAACGTTAATAACAATTTTAATATTTTGGGTCATCCACCAAATAATTGAACCAGTGTCCTATATATTAAGTGGTTTAGATAAACTTCTAACAAGAGAACTCATTGGATGGATAATTAAATCATTAAAAGTATTAATTTTTATACTTGGATTAGCTGCTGTTCTTGAATTATGGGGAATTAAGATTGGTCCAATTATTGCAGGACTTGGTTTGTTTGGAGTTGCAGTAGCTTTAGGTGCACAAGACTTATTTAAAAATTTAATTTCAGGAATTTTAGTATTAGTTGAAAAAAGATTTAAAATTGGAGATTGGATTGCAGTTGAAGGAATTATAGAAGGGATAGTTGAAAAAATTGGTTTTAGGTCCACAACAATTAGAAAGTTTGATAAATCTCTAGCAATTATTCCAAACTTTCAGTTTGCAGAAAATGCTGTGATAAATGTTAGTGAAACTTCAAATTGGAGAGTGAGGTGGATTATAACTCTTCAATATGACTCTACAATTGATCAATTAAAAAAAGTGAGAGACGAAATAGAGGAATATATTAATAAAAGTGAAGACTTTAACCAAGCAACAGGAGTAGCTGTAAGAATAGAAAAATTTTCAGACAGCTCTATCGATTTACTAGTGAGATGTTTCACAAACTCTAATAGTTGGAGCAATTCTCTAGAAGTGAAAGAGAGATTAGCAATTGAAATTAAAAAGATAGTTGAAAAAAATGGTGCTTCTTTTGCTTTCCCAAGCCAGTCTATATATGTCGAAAAAAAATGATAGCAATTTTTTATCTAGTTTTACAAATTTTAAAACTTTACTCGTATGTTGTAATTGCTAATGTAATTGTTAGTTGGTTAATTGCCTTTAATATTTTAAATACTCAAAACAGATTTGTTTATTCTCTATTAGAATTGACCTATAGACTTACAGATCCAATTTTAAATAAAATCAGGCGTTTTATACCTAATTTAGGTTCTTTAGACATATCCCCTGTAATTCTTCTTCTGTTGATTTGGTTTATTGAAATGTGTATGAAGCTCTACATTGCACCAATGATTTTTTAGAAAGGTAAAATGATTTTAATAGATGGTAAGAAAGTTGCTGCAGAATTAAGAGAAGAGCTTAAGCATGAAGTTACAGGATTAAAAGCCAAATATAATAAAGTACCCGGTTTAACAGTTATTCTTATTGGAGATTTAACTCCAAGCCAAATTTATGTACGTAATAAAGAAAAATCAGCTAATGAGGTTGGTTTAAAATCTGAAGTTATTAAATATCCAGATTCAGTCGAGGAAAAAACAGTACTAGAAAAAATTGAAGAATTAAATAAAGACGAAACAGTTTCAGGAATATTAGTTCAATTACCATTACCAAAACATATTGATAAACAAAAAGTTATTGAAACTATTATACCCTCAAAAGATGTTGATGGTTTTCATCCAATGAATGTAGGAAATCTTTCCTCTGGATATGAAAGTTCAGTACCATGTACTCCTCTAGGTTGTTATCTATTGATTAAAAAAGTAGAGCCTAACTTAAATGGAAAAAAAGCAGTAATAGTTGGAAGATCAAATTTAAATGGAAAGCCAATGACGCAACTTCTGTTAAAAGAAAATTGTACTGTTACAATCACTCATTCAAAAACTAAAGATCTAAAAGCAGAATGTTTAGAAGCAGATATAATAGTAGCAGCGGTTGGAATTCCAGAACTTGTCAAAGGTGACTGGGTTAGAAAAGATACTATAGTTATTGATGTTGGTATAAATAAAACTGATAAAGGTATTGTTGGAGATGTTGATTTTGATGAAGTTTCTAAAAAAGCAAAAGCATTGACACCGGTTCCTGGTGGTGTAGGCCCTATGACAATCGCTTGTTTATTGAAAAACACTATAGAGTGTTTCAAAAGATCGCAAATTTAGCAATTAAATCTGTCAATTTAATCTGTTAATCTAAGTTATGAAAAAACCAAGGTATCCATACAGGATTGCAATAATCTTTCTGTTACTAACTTTTCCAACAATTGGAGCAACACAACTGGGGTGGTACCTTCACGATCAGCAAACAGGTTTTGATTATGGAATGATTGTAGGAACTGTTTCAGTTATTTATGCAGCTTACTTATTGTATGAAAAAAAATGGAGAGAGGAAGATGAAGATTAGTTTATGGAAAAAATAATTTTTTTTGGATTGGTAATACCTATTATGGGTTATGTATTATATTTAGGTGGCATGGCTATTATGAATGGATTTAATGCTAAAGAAGCCAATAGAGCTGAAAAAGAAGAAGTACAAGAAGAAACCAAAACAACCATATCAAATGATCATAGTTCACTAAGTGATGAATTAGAAAAATTAAATAGTTTGCGAGAAAGTGGAGTACTTACTCAAGAGGAGTTTGAGAAAGCAAAAAATAAATTATTAAACACCTAAATGTTAAGAATTATTCCCAATAAAAATAATATTGGGGCTGAGATTGATACTGATCTTCAAAAACTTTCAAAAGAAAATTTCAAAATCATAAGTAAAGCTTTAAATATATATGGGATGATATTTTTTAGAAGACAAAATCTTTCCTCTAAACACTATGTTGAGTTTGCTAAAAATTTTGGAAAACTCGCAGATTATCCAAGATTGAAAGGATTAAACAAAAAATATCCTCAGATAACTGTTGTTCAACGAAAAAAAAGTGATAAGGGACCAAGTTTTGGGGAACAGTTCCACACAGATTCTATTTATACAAAAAAACCACCAAGATTTACTTTGCTGTTATCAAAATTAGTCCCAAAAAAAGGAAAAGCAAATACAGAGTTTTGTTCTCAATATTATGCTTTTAAAGATTTAACTAAATCTATGAAAAAAAAGTTATCTAGTTTAAAGGGTGTCTATTCTTCGGAAGGACCTATTTCAATTACCACAAAAGAGAGAGTTAAAGAGAAGGGTAAGAAAATAAAAGAACTAAAATCTACACATAAAATTATAAGGAAAATTAGTTCAAATTATGCAATTTACTCTAGCCCAGGTCATCTAGTTGGATTTCAGCCTAAAATAAAAAATGAAATAGATTTAAAAAAAAAATTATTCAAACACCAAATTAAAAAAAAATTTCAACACTCATTAGAATGGGAAAAAAATCAATTAGCTATTTGGGATAACAGATCTATGTTGCATCAAGCAACACCTTTTAAAGGCAATAGAATTATGCATAGAATAACAATTCTTTAATTTTTCTCCATTAACCACAAGTTATCACCTGCTAAAAAATAAATTTTACCATTTTGAGGATGTATTTGAATGTCTCTTAGTCTTCCAATCTTGTCTTTAAAGACTACATTTTCTTTAACATTAGATAGATCAGAAAAATCAATTAGTCTTAATGATTTGTCTTTTAAAGAAGTTACTAAAGCGAGACCATTCCATTCTTTAAATTCTGAACCTTTGTAAATTGTGATGGCGCTGGTTGCAATTGAAGGAACCCAATATTTAATAGCTTTTGTGAAGCCAGGCTTCCATTTTGGTCCAATTTTGCTTCCAGAATAATTTGTTCCACCCCAGCCTAAAATTTTCCATCCATAATTTTCACCTTTTTTTACTTCACCAAACCAATCGCCTCCTTTAGCACCGTGATTACTCATATAAATTTTTCCATCATATGGAGATAATGTTAAACCTTGAGGATTTCTAATGCCTATTTGATATATTTCTGGCAGCCAATCTAATTTTCCATCAAACTTAGGATTGTCTTTAGGTATGCTTCCATCTAAGTGTATTCTTATAATGCTACCTGGATGTTTAGTTGGATCTTGTGCAATCATACCTTGTCCTCTTTCACCAGCAGATGCAAATAAATAATTATCTTTAATAGCAAGTCTTGATCCAAAATGATAACCAGAGTCTATTGGTGGATTAGCTTGAAAGATATTTTTAAAATCTAATTCTTGTTTATCTAATTTTGCTTTTGCAATTGAAGTGCTAGTTTTCCAATTAACTCTATTTTCAGTATAAGAAATCCAAACAGTATTGTTTTGATAAATAATATCTAGCAATCCTCCCTGACCATACTCTAAAAAATTCAAATTATGTTTTACTTCCAATATTTCTTTTGTAGCAATATTTATAATTTTTATTTTTCCACTTTTTTCAGTAATTATTATTTCGTTCTCACTGATAAAAGACGAGCCCCATGGATCTTTAAGTTCAGCAATTTTTTCAAAGTTTAAATTTGCAGAAAAACCATTTGACCATAGAAAAATAAAAAAA
>CACKOH010000013.1 GCA_902601785.1 uncultured Pelagibacteraceae bacterium
AACATCTCTGATTTCTTGAAGTAAAGAGCTATTTCTTAATTTATATAAAATTTTTATTTTTGAAGGATCTTCCGAGATGGATTTAACAATTTTTTTTGCCCTAGGTTCTGGAATTCTAATATCTTTTAATTCAACTTCTTTAAAACTAATCCAAACATTTGCAAAAATAGGAAATAAAATTATTGCAAAAACTAGAGCAACTGCAGGTAAAGTTAAAATATATGCAGTCTTCTTTTCAGTATTAGCTAAAGTATCTTTCATAAAAAAAGCGGATAAGTAATCTTATCCGCTTTTTTAATTAATTTAAATTACTAGAATTTAGCTAGTGCTTTGTTAATCATATCAACAGCCTCATCTACGTCAATTTGGTCATCAATATAAAGTCTAGTGATTCTATTTATAAATTGAGAATTGATTACTTTTGATGCTCTTGATAGCTCACCTTCCTTAACTCCCCATCTATTTGCAGTATCTAAACCAGCAACAATGTTATTTATAACATCAGGGTCATACAGATCTGACAAAGGAGCTTTTCTATCAACTCCAACTGGCAGTTTACTCCAAGCTTTTGTAAATGCCTCTGGATCACTTGAATTTCCTCTTCTTACTGGAAATTTACCTTCTGGAGCAATAGATAAAGTACTAGTATATCCTTCATCCATTGAATACATGATAAATTGCTTTGCTTCGTCAGTATCAGCATCAGCTGTTATACCAAAGTATCTAACATCAGCCCATGCAGCACCTTTTTTATTACTAGGACCACTAAAGTTAGTTATGAAACCAGTTTTAGATGCTAGTTCAGGCGATGTTGGATCACTATTTATTGTTGGTGGAGCTGAGTCTCTTAAACCTGCAAGCTCGTCCATAATAAATGGAGACCAAATAATCATTGGTGTTTTTCCAGCAAAATAAAGTGCTCTTGATTGTTTCCAATAAAGTTCACCTGGAGGACTAGCTTTTGCTATGACTTTATAGAATTCTAGTGCCTCTTTTAATTTTTTACCCTGCTTTTTAATCCCACCTTTTTTAACAATATTAACTCCATTTGCTAAAAGAACATGTTCTAGAACTTGACTCATGAAATTTTCATCAGTCTTAGTTGCAGCTACAAACCCAAACATTCCGTTTGTTTTTGATAGTTTCTCAACAGCTTTTACAATGTTAGCATAACTTGTTGGTGGTTCTAATTCAGCGTTATCAAAAAGATCTTTTCTATAAACAACCATTTGCGTCCATCCATCAACTGGAACAGCAGCAATTTTAGATCCTGACTTCGCCATGTTTAGAGCACCTGGAGCAAAGGTATCTTTACCAAGTTCTTTTACAACTGCGTTATTAGCATCAACATCTAAAATACCTGCTTCTGCCCAAGGTAACACATACTGTAAAGTGTGATAAATCACATCTGGTAAATCACCAGCCGCTGCAGCGGCAGTTGCTCTAGTACCTAATTCCTTTTCTTCAATTGGAATTACATCAACTTTAATACCTGTCTTAGCTTCAAAAGCTTTAGCCATTTCCTCTTGCTTTGCCATTCGAGCAGGTTGGACTTCTGTAGTCCAAAATTTAATATCCGCATAAACAGCATTTGTAATGAATAATGAAATTATGCAGAATATTTTAACTATATTTTTCATTTTCCCCTCCTAATTTAAAATTAAAAATACTATATTTGATAGTATGTCGCAAATGTTTGTAAAAAATTAAAGACTATCAATTAATAGTTGCATTATAATTTTATATTTTTTAAAAATGCTATAGATAATGTCTGTTATCTTCGTTAACAGCTTTTTCTAATCTAACTAGAAAATCTGGTATTGCACTTTTTACTCTACTCCATGTAGGTATGAAAGGTGCATCCATTGGGTTTAGATAAAAATCCTCTCCAGCTTTAATTATATTACTTGAAAATAATTCAACTGCTTTTTCCTCTGTATGAGAGTCAAATTTTAGACCATTCATTTCAGCATCAGCTCTGTAAGCATCTATAAGATCTAAAGCAGATCTGTAATATGTTGCTTTCAAAGATCTTAATTGTTCTCTACTAAATGAATGACCTTGAGTTGCTAATTTTTTAATGAAGGTTTTAATAATATCAACAGACATTCTTGATAGACCTTTCTTTTCATCATTTAGAGATAGATCTTGGTGTTTATGGTCATAAGTATCTGCTAGATCTACCTGACAAATATTTTGAGGTGAAAAATTTCTTTGCATTTCAGATAAAATTCCTATTTCTATACCCCAGTCTGATGAAATTCTAAGTTCAGGTAAAATATTTCTCCTAAATGAAAACTCTCCTGCAAGAGGATATTTAAATGATTTCATGAAATCTAAATAATCACTTTTACCAATTGTTTTTTCTAAAGCATTTAATAAAGGAAACACTAAAAGCCTCGCCACTCGTCCATTCATCTTGTTGTCAGCAACTCTTGGATAAAAACCTTTACAAAATTCAAAGTTAAAAAGGGGGTTTACGACTGGATAAAATAATTTTGCTAACATTCTTCTATCATAAGTTTTGATATCACAATCATGTAATGCAACTGATCTTGCACTATCTCTTGCTATAGACATTCCTATGCAATACCAAACATTTCTTCCTTTACCATGCTCATTTGGAGCTAATCCTTTTTTTTGTAACTCTTTATCCAATTTTTTTAAATTAGGTCCATCATTCCAAAGGATTGTAAAAGGAGTTTCTAATTTTTCAAAAAAAGTCCAAGCTTTCCTTGCTTCGGCTTCGCTTGCTTGATCTAAGCCTATGATTATATGATTTATGTAATTTGTTTTACTAATCTCTTTCACAATATTAGGTAATGCATCACCTTTTAATTCTGAATAAAGACATGGCAAGATTAGTTCCATCTTCCTTTCTTTCGAAAAACCTAAAAGTTCTTTTTCTATTTGCTCTAAAGATTTTGTTCCAAAATCATGAAGCGTTGAAATTATTCCATTTTGAGAAAAATCACTCATAGTGGACTTTAGTAATTTTTATTTATTTTAACCAGAGCCATTTTGATCACATCTGCCCAGCCCTCTGGTGATGGCTTGTTTGTTACTATTAAATCATTTATAGGGATTTGATCTAATGTAAATTTATCATTAAATACTAAGCAAGGATAATCACTAATTTTTAACATATCTAAATCATTATAATTATCACCAACTGCAATTGTTTTAACATTTTTGTTATTTTTTTTGAAAAACCTTACGAAAACTTGAAGTGCTTTAGCTTTATTTACTTTATCAGTTAAATTGATAACTCTACCACCTTCCTGTAAAGCCAAACCTTTTTTTTTGACAATTTTGAATAACTCTTTTTTCTCACTTTTAATTCCATTAAATATAAAAGGAATGGTGTATTTACGATCTAAAGCCATTTTTAGTTTTTCATCATTTAAACCAAAAATTAAGCTTTGATTTTTTATGTCCATTTCAGATAACCATTTGCATTTAGTTTGTAAATTTATTGGCACTGACATTTCAAAAATTTTTATAAGATTATCTTTTTCTCTGCTTAAAATTAATTCTTTAGGTAAATTAGAATTTAGTAGTTCCAAGCCCTTTATAGCTGCACCATTTTCACAAATAAAAGGTAATGCTGATCCAATTTCGTTACTAAATGCTAAAATTTCTTTTTCTGTTTTGCTGGTATTAGGGATGATAAAAATACCTTTAGAAATCAGTTCTTTTATATAGCCTTTAATCTCTTCAAATTTAAAAGTATCTCGATGAAGAAGCGACCCATCAAGATCGGTAAATATTAAAATATTAAATTTTTTCACCATTTATAAATATTTATAAAATTAATTTACATGAATTACTACCGCGACAAGAATTTATCAGCGAAATTTTTATTAATAGGGTAGAAAAATAAATGCTAAAAAATAAAAAAGATTTAGATATTTTGCAAGCTTGGACTGTCCATTTTTTAACATGCTCTGGGTTAATAGCTGGTTTTTTTGCAATTACATGCATATTTAATAATAATTTAACTTCAGTTTTTTTATTTTTGGGAATCGCATTATTAATTGATGCAGTTGATGGTACATTGGCAAGAAAATTAAGAGTTTCTTTCTTTGTAAAAAATATTGATGGGAAAATGCTTGATAGCATAATTGATTTTTTCAATTACATAATAATCCCATCTGTGATGATATATTGGTTTAAATTTGTACCTACAGCTTTTGAAATAATTATACCTTCGATTATATTAATTATATCAGCAATATCATATTCGAATACTAACTTGATGACTTCAGACAACTTTTACAAAGGCTTTCCTTGTATTTGGAACATATTACTTTTTTATTTATACATATTTGATCTATCTCAAGTGCATAATTTATTTATAATATCTACTTGTATATTGCTAAAGTTTATACCCATTAAATTTATTCATCCATTAAGAGTTAATAAATACAAAAATTATTCTTTTACGTTTATGATATTATGGTTTATTTCATCATTTAAAATTTTGTTAAGCTCATTATTTGTTCTTAATAATATTTTTGATTATTTATTTTTAGGTATATGGTTAATTTCAAATATGTACTTTATTTATCTTTTTTTCTATGAGCTTTATCGTTATGTATTTAAAAACATTTATTTAAAAATGAAAAAACAAAATACTTAATTCTTAAATTAAAAGAAATACTAAACAAATCATTTGAACAAAATTAATAAGAACAGATAGAAAATGCGAGTATTTAAATTTTTTATCTTGTTTCTCATCTCTATATTTATTAATTAATGGCATTAATAAATAGTTTGAAGTAGCAAATAAAACTGTAATTACTAATATTAGATAAAAATCAACTCCTATCTTACTCAACAATATAAATGTTATTAGAACAATAAAGCTTATCCCTAAATTAACATTATAATAAAATGGGAATATTCTTCTTATAAATTTTCGAGCATTATTCTCATCTAATGTGGTAAAGACAACAGGAGCTATTACAAACGAGAAGAATAGCATTATTCCTAAAATCATTGATGTCAAATAAACGCTAATTTGTTCAATCATAATTTAATTTCTATAGAATTTTCTTCTTTCATTAATATCGGTTTACCATGTACTTGAAGAGATAAAATAAAAAAAATTTACTTATTCCTCTTGTTCAACTATAAATACTGGCATAAACACTCATGAAATTCATTAATGCCCTCGTGGTGAAATTGGTAGACACAAAGGACTTAAAAGCCGAGGGATAGAACTTAAAGTCAGTCCATAGTAGTCCAAGGTAGTCTAAAGATCCTATAAAATCTAATAACTTTAATTTAGCTTTCAATTAAGATAAGAAAATATGACTTAATTAATTTGCTAAAACAAGAGCAAGACCAGAGCATAAAAGGATGATATAATAAAATCTTAATGAAAAAAATTTTATTAATCCTGTTATTTTTATTAAGTAATAATGCTTATGCCAACAATGAAATTGTATATCTCAGTTGTCCAAAAGTCGTAACAAAAGATTCAACTACACCTAAAAAATATAGGTATCCTAATGATTTTTTAATGGGCCAAATATTTTTTGAAATAAAAAAAACTTTTAACTCAAATGATGATTTGAAAAAGATGCAAATTAAAGAATATTATATAGGCTTTAAAAATAAAGAGGAATGGCCTGAAGGAAAAAAACCCAAGTTAGGGGGAACTGCAAAAACAGGCAAATCAAAAAAATCTATACGTTTTAAAGATGGCTCAACAGATGTATTCGATTTTATTATTCAATCTACTCTTTATGAAATTAACAAATCAAATGATACCTATAGTTACAAAGGAATAACTAAAGGCAAAATAGAGGATGTAAAAATTGACTATACACATGGTTCTGTGTGCGATATTCAAAGCAAAAAAGGTTTTAAAAAGCAATAAATTTTCAATTTTAATTATATTTTAGAATTGTGAAAAGTTTCTTATTTATTTTGATTGTAAGAAAATCTGTAGGATTTTGTGGGATAACAAGAGCAAGACCAGAGCATAGAGAGATAAAATAAATAAATTTTACTTATTCATCTTGTTCAATTATAAATATTAGCATAAACACTCATGAAATTCATTAATGCCCTCGTGGTGAAATTGGTAGACACAAAGGACTTAAAAAACATAGGTTAGAGATATTTTATAGTCTCTGGTAGTCTCATGCAGTCTTAAATCTCGCTAAATCCTATACTTTCACAAAACTTTAAATTATTTTTATTGAAAAATATGAATAATAAATTTTCTCAAACTAGAACTAGACTAGAACCTAGAAAGATAGAATATTACAATATTTTAATGAGAAAAATTTTAATTGTTATAATTTCTGTAACATTAGTTTTCAATCCAGCTTATGTATATTCAAAATCTATTAAAGAAAAAATTGACTTCTATAGTGTTATCAATTGTTCTAAATTTAATAATCAAGATGAATATTATTTTGAGCAATTTTTGGAATGTATAGATAAGGAGTCAATATCCTCAATGTCACTTATTGGTTTAAAAGAAAAAAGAAAAGTAGAAATTTTTGACGCAATAGCTATTGCCGGCATCTTCAGTGAGGCAATAGATTATGGGTTTATAGATGAAAAAATTGCTTTTGATAATTGGAATTTGTTTATGAATTCTAATTATAAAAAAAAATCAGATAAGCAAAAACTAAAAAACATATTAGATAATTCAAAATGTAAAAATCTTAAGGATTATAATGAATTTATCTATTGTTTTAACTCAGAATTTAGAAATTATGAAATATATCAATCATCATCTATTAAAACAAAAGAGCGTATGGAGCATATAGTTTTTAATTCTTTAGTATTAACAGAACCTGATGGTTTAGTTATGACACTAAAAAAGGAGAATTTATATGGAGCAACCGAATTTGAGAGAATGTATGAGGAAGGTGATGGCTTTGAATTTTTTTTTAGACTGATGAATGCACTTGGTACTGATTATTTTAAAAAGGTTAAAAATTCAGACGTAAATTGGAAAAAAATTGTAAAATTTATTGTTATAGCGATTATAGTTGCTTACCTTGCAAAAGGTTTGTTAAAATCAGCATCAAAAGGTGGATCTGCTTCTTCAAGTAGCGCATCATCTGCATCTACAACTACATCAGGTGGTCAATACTCTTATTCATTATCTTATAGTGGATCAGCTGCTAAAGGCGCTTTTGGCAAAGGTATGTTTAGATTTGCTCCAAAAACTAGCGTTTTACAAAAACCATGGTTTAAGTATACTTTTGCAAGAGGAGGATTTTTTTGAAAACAATTTTAACTATCATTTTTTTTTTATTTTCAACCATTGCAGTTTTGGGAAATGAGAAATTAAAAAAATGTGATGGATTTTGCGAAGGGGAAGAACTTGAAATTACCGTTGCTGCATACCCACAACCCTCATACAGAGTAATTGACGGAAAAAGAAAAAAAAGTCCAAAATGGATGATTGCCAGAGTTGCTCAACAACCTGATTCGCCATGTATAATTTTTGACTCTTTTATTGAAAGAGCGATTCCTAGAAAGGTAAAAAAGAAAGATTTTGATAAATACATGGAAGACTTCAGAACAGGAAATGAAATTTTTCAAACTATGTACTCAATTAATTCATGTATTCCTTGTCCAGCAGGAAAAAAGCCAGATAAAAAATATAAAAAAACAGGTTATTGTGTTTTACCAATGATAACTTTATTTGTTATGTATAAAACTGGTTGGGATAAAGGATATTTTCCACCAGAGACTGCAGATTTTTCAATTTTAGGAATAGGTGGAAGAGATACTAACTTTGATATTCTAAATAACTTACCTAATGCAAATGACAAAGTTGTTTTTGAGATTTTAACATTCCCAACATCTTTAAAAGATGAACTTGAAATTGCAAGATACAAAGATAAATCTACTGGGAAGCTTGACTGGATTTATCATTTTAACACTTATAAGACTGCTGCGAGAAATCAAATTAGAAAACAAACTGAATGGCAATACGTTAATGACACAAATTTAACTAATTATTTAAATAGCTACGTTGAGAAAACACAAAAAATTTATTCATCTGTGTTTAATAAAGGTAGCGAAAATTACAAAAAAACATCAAAATTGTATGAATTAATACCAACTGATAATGACTTAAAAAATTTTAACCAGTCATTTAAAAAGGTTGCAACTTATCATGTTCAAAACAGACAGTAATTTTATAGGATTTAATAGGATAACTAGAACTAGACTAGAACCTAGAGAGATAAAATAAAAAAATTTTACTTATTAATCTTGTTCAATTATAAATATTAGCATAAACACTCATGAAATTCACAAATGCCCTCGTGGTGAAATTGGTAGACACAAAGGACTTAAAATCCTTGCCGCTTGCGGAGTGCCAGTTCGAGTCTGGCCGAGGGCACCACTAAATGAGTAAACTCCAAATTATTTCTGATAAAAATAAAAAATCTCTTAAAATTAAAACTCAACTCATAAAGAAAATTGAAGCTGATCAATTTAAAAAATCAAATCTTATAATTGTAATAGGCGGAGACGGATTTATGCTTCAAACATTAAAAAAAAATAAGGATTCAAAAAAGCAATTTTATGGAATTAACTCTGGAAATTATGGATTCCTAATGAATATATTTTCTTCAAAAAATATTATTAAAAATCTAAAAAAAACTAATATGATCTCAATTTCTCCTTTAGAAATGACAGTTAAAAATAAAAACAATAAATTAAAAAAATCTATAGCTATTAATGAAGTTTCTGTTCTAAGACAAAGTAGGCAAGCGGCATCGTTGTCAATCAAGCATGGTTCAAAACAAATAATGAAAAACTTAGTTTCTGACGGTGTTTTAGTATCTACCCCTGCAGGAAGTACTGCTTACAATTTATCAGTACATGGACCAATTTTAAGTTTAAATTCAAAAAAACTATCTATTTCTCCAATTAGTCCATTTAGACCAAGAAGATGGAGAGGAAAAATTGTTAACGATAAATCAAAAATTACTATCACAAATTTAAACCCAGTTAAAAGGCCCATAAGTGCCGTTGCTGATAATCTAGAAGTAAGAAATGCAAAGTCTATTACGGTTAAAACTAACAATAAAATTAAATTTAATCTGCTTTATGATAAAAACAGAAGTCTACAAAAAAAAATTAAAATTGAACAAATAAGAAGAGAAACAAACTAGATCAAATGGATACAGACCAAAACTTTTTTAAAAAAAATGGTTATCTGTTAAAAAAAAATTTAATTAATAAGAAAACAATAGATAAAATAAATAAAGTCGTAAATGAAGTTGTAACAAAAGATAAACAAAAAAATAATAAGAAGGTTACAAATGGAACTCAATCTTATGATAATTATCATTTTGTTTACAGCTCCAATTCTTCAAAAAATAAAGAAATTTTAAGGCTTAATAATCCTCAAAACAGACATAAAATTTTTTATAATCTGTCTAGAAATAAAAAAATAATATCAATAGTAAAAAAACTGATAGGTGGATCAGTAAGATTTCATTTGGGAAAATTAAACTTTAAGCTTCCAAATAATAAAAAGGGAAGCGAGGTTCGGTGGCATCAAGATTGGGCTTTCTATCCTCATACTAATGATGATTTGGTAACCGTTGGTATTTACCTAGACGATTGTACAGAAAAAAATGGCCCTCTTAAAATAATAAAAAATTCGCACACAAAAAAACTATATAGCCATCATAGTAATGAAAATTTTTTTGTTGGAAAAATTGATACAAGTAAGAACAAAATTGGAGTTGATAATAGCATTTCAATTACAGGAACTGCTGGGACGGTTGTTTTTTTTCATTGCAGATCTGTTCATGGATCTGGTAGCAACCAAATGAGCAGTTCAAGACCTTTAATTCTATTTGGTTATAGAGCATGTGATGCTTGGCCGTTAATTAATGATGGAAACCCTCATCCTGAAGTTAACTTAGAAAATTATAATAAAAATATTATTGTCGGAAAAAAATCTTTAAAACCAAGATTAACTAAAGTTCCAACTATAATTCCATTACCTAAGAAAAAACATTATGTTTCTATTTACGAACTACAAAAAAAATAATTATGAAACATAAATTAGAGTTAGTATATTTTAAAATGAGAGCTTTGGCAGAAGCTCCAAAGCTAAAAAGAAAATTCTTAATTAAAAAAATAAATGAAAAAAATTAATCCAATTATATTAATAGCAATAGTTTTAATTGGTGGTTTTTTAGCATTTAAAATAATGTCATTTTTAGGTTGTTATGTTCGTATTGAAGATGTGGACAAGTGCTGGAAGCTCACTGCCTGGTAAGAGTTTATATAAAGGTTAAAATTTTAAGATGATAAAACTTTTATGGATCATAGTTTTGAGTTTGCTATGGTTTGATAATGTTAATGCAGGATTAAAACAACCAGGTCCTGGAGAAGATAACAGTACATCCTGCATTATAGATACTTTAGATGCCTATAAAGAAGTACAAGAATATTTAATAAAAAATCCTAAAAATTATGCTGTGGTTTACATGTCTTGTAATAGCGGAAGATGGAGTTGGAACTGGAAGGGAGGAAAAAAGCTAGAAAGTGTTCATAAAAAAAGTTTTAAAGCCTGTACTAAAAACTCAAAGAAAAATGGGACTGGAGAATGTTTTTTATTCTCTACTAAT
This sequence comes from uncultured Pelagibacteraceae bacterium, assembly GCA_902601785.1. Taxonomy (GTDB): domain Bacteria; phylum Pseudomonadota; class Alphaproteobacteria; order Pelagibacterales; family Pelagibacteraceae; genus Pelagibacter. The sequence continues at coordinate 10,635 of CACKOH010000013.1, forward strand.
GATGAAATAAATTGGAAATTAAATGATTATTCTCAAAAAGTGGTTAATAAAACTTTAAATAAAAAAACAGAGCACAATGAAGGAAAATATGTAAGTGATGGGAGTTATATAATCGACTCTTCTTCAGAACATTTTGTTAAATATAAGGAGCAAACTAAGTTAACTTATAAATACCCAGAAGATGATATTCCTGGAAGATCTTTATATGATTTAGAAGATATTACAGATGATTACCAGGTTCACGCTATATATATTTTAGCTTCAGACTCTAAAGATAAGCAGTTTGATGTTAACGGTAAAATAGAAAAAATAGTATTAAAAGCCAATAAACATTTAAAAAATAAAACTAAAGAAAAACAGTTTAGATTAGATCTTACTAAAGAGGGTAAATTAGATGTAAGTTTTTTGAGAGTAGATAAAACCAAAAAACAAATGCAAACTGGAGATGCCGCAACATATCTTATGGGTATGGCTGTAAAAAATGGTTTTTACCATCCAAAAAAACTTTATACAATTTTTTATCAAGATAAATACAGAGATGAAGGTGGTCAAGTAGGAGATGTGAAAATTTTATTAGATAAAGGATTAGTAGAAGTTAACGGAGGTGTTACTTATATGGGAGGATATCCGCAAGATAATTGGAGCATACATCTACACGAACTTTTTCATGCATTAGGTTTTGTACAACTATGCGCACCTAATGCAACGATAGATAAAAGTTCAAGATGGGGTAAAGATGATCATCTTAGCATCGATGGAGATATTATGAGTGATAGATGGGCAGATAAAAATCATGTAGATAAAAAAAGGAAAGAATATTATGGACACACCAATATTAATTGTCCAATGGATTTAAGGAAAAGTGCATTTTTAGAACCGACTGAAGAAAATTTTCAATTACAACCATATATTAATTCATGTGTTACATCCCGGTGGATTAAAAAATATAATCATCAACGATCACTTGATTGTTTAGCAAGATTAGAATTTTGATGGTGCCCCCGCACGGATTCGAACCACGGATCTATTGATTACAAATCAATTGCTAAAGTTTAAATAAACATTATTTCTCAACGTTTGTAGAATTCTTCTTTAAGTTTGACCACACTGTGGGCACAATGGTAAAGTTTTTAAATGAAAAAGCTTTCTATAATTTTAGTACTTAGTTTACTATTAAGCTCATGTACCCCCATGGATGCAATTAATATTGGTGCTGGTATTATTGGTGGTATAGAAGATGATCAAAAACCAAAAAAGAATAAAAAATAATGAAAAAATTTTTAGGAATCATAGTTATTGGCTTGTTGTTGAGCGGTAATGCTTATGCAGCAACTAAGTTTACTTATTTATCCTGCAAACAAATTATGAAAGATAATCTATCAAAAGATGATTTTGGAAAGCAGGATTTTTTAAATAATGGAAAATATTCTGGTCATATTTTTTATAAATTCAAAGATTTAAAGAAAAAAGCAACAATTACCGTATACCAAGTTGGAGAATTTTGGGAAAGTGATTGGAAATCAAAAAAACCAAAACAAATATTCAAATCTAAATTTGAATATGACAAGAAAGATTCTATTTACAGCGGCGGAGAGGAAATAACTGGACAAATATCATCAGGTTATGGAGTACAAAATATTAATGGCGAATATTTTCAAACCACAATCTTTAAAGCAAATACTGGCGGTACTATTAATGACTTTCATCTTATAATGGACTCTAAATGTGAAATAGTTGATAAAAAAAGTTTTAATAAATTAATTAAAAACGGTATAAATTAAAATACATTAAACGACTACTTCATCGAGGCACACTGTGGGCACACTCTGGGCACACTAAACGTTAAAATTAATTTAAACTTTAATTTTGTAAAAATAATAAGTGTTAATTTTATTGAGTGATGGTGCCCCCGCACGGATTCGAACCGCGGACCTATTGATTACAAATCGAGAGTCTTAATTCAAAAAGATAAATACTATCAAAATTAATTGAAAGTTATTTCAAATCTGTACACACTATAGGCACAGTGATAAAGTTTTTTTATGAATCAAGAAACAGTATTATCAAAAAGTATCAGTTTAGAGGATACAATCAAACTTTATAAGGTGACACTTCTTTCTAGCCTTGGATTTTATTTTAATATGAAAATTTCTCCAACAGATAAAGAGAAAAAATTTATTAAAGAAACAAGTGAAAGGAGCCTGAAATTAAGGAAATCAATAAAGTGCAAACACACAATAGCACGTTTAAATACCCAAGATAGATTTAAAGATTTTATCAACTGTGGAGATTGGGTGATTGGTAATAACGAAATTAATATAAAAGATTTGTTACGACTAAAAAGTGTCACTTTTGAAGAGGTTAAAATAGTGAACGATGAAGTTTATAAATATTGTTTAAAGTATGATGAGGATGGGTTTTTTTCTTTATTTTTTCCTAAATTTGTACCAGCTTATAAAAAACTTATGAAGGAATATAAATGAAAAAACTTTTAGGGATCGTGGTTCTGGGTTTGTTGTTAAGCAATAAGTCGTATTCAGATCAATGGGATTTTTCGAAGATTGAACATTTTAAATGTTATTATGATAAAACGACAGCTGCCTACATAGATCATCAGGGAACAAAAGAACTTAAATTTAAAGAACCTCAAATTTTTGATAAATCTATATGGAAGATTGTTATATCAAGGATTGATTATATAAATAATAAAGCGAATATAATTTTTGGTTCATCTAATAGAGTAGAAGATGTTTTTTTAATTAATAAAAATGTCATTGGTGATACTATTATGCAAATCGATTTTTTTTATCCTAATTCATCAGGTGTTGGTTCAGAATTTATAACTATTTATAATGAAAATAAAAAAAATGGTTCTTACAATTCTGTCCATACATCTCACGGCAATACAGTAGGCCCTTCTATTTATACATATTATGGTTGGTGTTTAGAAAATTAAATAATTTAACGACTACTTGATTATATTACACCTACGTCACACTAGCGTCACATTCAATAAAGAAATTTAATTAAAATTAAAATTTTCGAAAAAAATTAACGTTGATTTTATTAATTGATGGTGCCCCCGCACGGATTCGAACCGCGGACCTATTGATTACAAATCAATTGCTCTACCAGCTGAGCTACAAGGGCATTTAAAAATGATTTTGTATAACAATATTAACAATAATCAATTTAAATTTTTAATGATATATTTGAATGATTCATGAATTATAATTTTATAGATCTTTTTTGTGGCGCTGGAGGACTGTCTTATGGTTTTGAGAAAGTTGGCTTAAATTGTCTAGCTGGAGTAGATCACTTTAAAAATGCCATTGAAACATTTAAAATCAACCATAAGAATTCTATTGGTATTGATGGTGATATCAGGAAGATTTCAATAAAAGATTTAAAAAAAAAAATTAAAAATAAAAAAGTGCATATTGTTTGTGGAGGACCTCCTTGCCAAGGGTTCTCAACCATAGGACCTGGAGATGCAGAAGACTCAAGAAATCACCTATTTTTAGAATTTGTTAGATTTGTAAAAGAATTAAACCCTGAAATAATTGTATTAGAAAATGTAACAGGTTTACTGGCAAAAAAAAATATCAATACTTTGAAATCAATCTTTAAATGTTTTGAAAAATTGGGTTATCACTTAAATATAAGAGTTTTATCATCAAACCACTATGGTGTACCTCAAATAAGGAGAAGAGTAATATTAATCGGCAATAGACTAAATATAGAAAACAAATATCCAAACAAGGAATTTTATGATTTTGGAAAAATAGATAAAAATTTAAAGAAATATAGAACAGTTGGGTGGGCTTTTAAAAACCTGCTAAAAAATAAAGGAAAAATTTTTAATCACAATTTAGAATTAGTTAAAATTAAAAGTAATCTAGAAACACAAAGGATTTCACATGTACCTGAAGGCAAATATATTAGATATGAAAAAGATGAAAAAGAATATTTACCTAAAAAACTTTGGTTTGACCATGATTGGAACAAAATAGGAGAAAAACGTTTTAGAGAAGCCAGATATTACAGACTTGATAGAAAAAAACCATCTCCAACAATTCTAACTGGAAGTCGAATGTATTATCACCCAACAGAAAATAGATTTCTCACAACAAGAGAAGCTGCAAGCTTACAATCGTTTCCAGGAGATTTTGAGTTTATCGGCTCCAATACATCTCAATGGACACAAATAGGAAATGCAGTGCCACCAATCATGGCAGAGGCTATAGGAAAATCTATTTTAAACATGTTAAAGAATAAAAATAAAAAAATTAAAATTAACAAGAATACTAATATTGAATATGTAAGAAGCTCTGCATTTAATTATGACAAGGATGTGTATTCAAAAAGCACTCAGCTTGAATTTAATCTTTAAAGGGAAATTCTCTACCTTCAAGTTCTTCAATATCAAATTTTGATGGTGTAGGTTTTTTTGTCATTTTAATTACTCCAAGAAATCCATAATTCCAGGGAGTAGGAATTCCAGTATTAATTTTAACTTTATTTCCAGATTTATCAGTTTTATAAATTTTCTTTGTTGAGTTAATAGTCTTTGCTCTTAATCGTAATTTTATAGTTCCATCAAATTGTTTTGTTCCTAATGAATTGTTATCTTTTTGAAGATGGTAAAAACCACAATTTTGAATTTGTATATAAAAGCAATTTTTTTGCTTATAATATTCAAATAAAGTTTTTAAGGGAATTTCTATTTCTGGTCTTTCAAATTGACGTTGATCATATTTTTTGTCATCTAAGGTTATTTTTTGAGAATTGATTGTAAATCTTCTAGGGGTAAAAGAGGATTTAATATAGTTATCAATAATTTTCATTTCCTTATACATTTCTGTTACATTGTCTTTTTTAATCCAAAACCATCTATTTTTTTTATCCCATTTTAAATACTTTTGACCGTAATCAGCATTTTCATCAGCTTTAATTTCTATATTTAAATTTTGATTTTTATAAATAAAATCAATATCTGTTTTATCTGAAGCGCCAGCTCTTACATAATTTTTAGTTAATATTTTTTTATCTTTTAAAATATTGGCTATTTCATCTTCATATTTATCACCCTTGTTATACCCAGTGGATTTTTTTTGAGTGTTCATGTTTATTTACAAATATAACTTTGTTGATATATTTAAACTAGTCCTGATTTAGAAAACAACTCTACTTGCTGGGACTTAAAAAACAACGCTAAAGGAGAAAAATGAAACTAAAAATACAATCAATAAAAAACTATTTTAAATCAAAAGAAAAAAAAGGATTAAAACCCTTATTTTTTGAAAGTATTGGAGATCAAAATACTTCAAGAGATGAAAGGCTCAAGAATCTTATAAATGTTTTAGAAAAGAATGGCTTTAAAATAAAAGGAAAAAAATAATTTTAATGTTATTGATGATTACAAATCAATTGCTCTACCAACTGAACTACAAGGGCATGCGCAATAATTATTAACTATTTACTAAATAATCAACTCTTTTTTTTAATATAACTTAAATGATGAAAGACAATCGCAGCACTATTAGAGATATTTAAACTTTCAATCTTATCATTCATATTAATTTTAACAAAGAAATCAGCATATTTACCAGTATGTTGTCTCATTCCAAAACCTTCAGATCCAAATAATAAAATATTATTTCCTTCCCACTTGATGTCTGTAAAATCCTTCTCACCCCTTGCATCAAAACCATAAACCCAAAAATTTTTTTCTCTTAGATTTTTTAGTGTTGAATTTATATTAGATACTTCAAAAATATTTAAATGCTCCATACATCCGCTAGCTGATTTATACATTAACTTACTATCACTTGGAAAATGTCTTTCTTTTATTATCAAACCATCAATTTTAAATGATGCTGCACTCCTAATTAAAGAACCAATATTTCTTGGGTCTGTCACTTCATCTAAACAAACAAATGTTAGATTATTTTTATCTTTTATAAATTGTTTAAGATCAGTTTGATCTAAATGTTCTACCTCCGCAACATAACCATTATGCATTAACTGTTCTTTAGATGAATATTTATCCAACTCTTTTTTTGATTTAAAATAAACTTTAACGTCTTCTAAAAGATTTTTATTTTGATTTTTTCTGTGAATATTTTTTTTTGCTTCTTCAGTTAAAAAAACTCTTAAAACCTTTCTTTGTGGGTTTCGAAGAGCCTCGATAACAGCATGTTGACCAACAATAAAAAATGAGGATTTGTTCATAAATTATGATGAGTTTTACACGTTTTTTTGGATATTTGCCTATTAAATCACGTGTTGCATTTGCATAAATAAAATATATAAAACGCATGTTGTTTAAAGCTTTATTGAACAGGGGACACTTCCCCATAGGAGGGGTTCCAGAGCGGTCAAATGGGGCGGGCTGTAAACCCGTTGACTTCGGTCTTCGAAAGTTCGAATCTTTCCCCCTCCACCATTCAGTAGAATTTTAAGTGGCAATGGAGTGTTACTCTTGGGGTTGTGCGGGTGTAGTTCAATGGTAGAACGCTAGCCTTCCAAGCTGGATGTAAGGGTTCGATTCCCTTTACCCGCTCCAAGAAAAAATTAGTAATGAAACAAATAAAACTGAGGTAAAAAAGTAATGTCGAAAGAAAAATTTGTAAGAAATAAACCCCATTGTAACATTGGGACTATTGGTCATGTCGACCATGGTAAAACAACTCTTACTGCTGCAATCACAAATGTGTTAGCACAAGCAGGTGGTGGAACCGCGGTTGCTTATGATCAAATTGATAAAGCACCAGAGGAAAAAGAAAGAGGAATAACAATTTCAACTGCTCACGTTGAGTACGAAACTGAAAAAAGACACTATGCACACGTAGATTGCCCAGGTCACGCTGATTACGTAAAAAATATGATCACTGGTGCAGCGCAAATGGATGGTGCGATTTTAGTTGTAAACGCTGCAGACGGTCCAATGCCACAAACTAGAGAACATATTCTTTTAGGTAGACAAGTTGGTATTCCAGCAATTGTTGTTTATCTTAATAAAGTTGATCAAGTTGATGATAAAGAAATGATTGAACTTGTAGAGGAAGAAATTAAGGAACTCTTAACTTCTTATAAATATCCTGGTGATAAAACACCAATCGTTAAAGGTTCAGCTTTAGCAGCTGTTGAAGGAAGAGATGATGAAATTGGAAAAAATTCAATTTTAGAATTGATGAAAGCTGTTGATGAACATATCCCACAACCAGCTAGAGAAGTAGATAAGCCTTTCTTGATGCCCGTTGAAGATGTATTTTCAATTTCTGGAAGAGGAACAGTTGCAACCGGTAGAGTTGAGTCAGGTGTAATCAAAACTGGTGAAGAAGTTGAAATTGTTGGAATTAAGGAAACAAAAAAATCAGTTTGTACTGGTGTTGAAATGTTTAGAAAACTTTTAGATACAGGTGAAGCTGGTGACAATGTTGGAATTTTATTGAGAGGTATAGAGAGAGATGATATTGAAAGAGGTCAAGTTCTTTGTAAACCTGGATCAATTACTCCACACACTAAATTTGAAGCTCAAGCGTATGTACTTAAAAAAGATGAAGGTGGAAGACACACTCCTTTCTTTACAAAATACAGACCACAGTTTTATTTTAGAACAACAGATGTAACAGGTGAAGTAGAATTACCAGCTGGAACAGAAATGGTTATGCCAGGTGATGATGCTAAATTCACAGTTAAATTAATTACACCGATTGCAATGGCTGAAAAACTAAATTTTGCTATCCGTGAAGGTGGAAGAACTGTTGGAGCAGGAGTAGTAACTAAAATTATAGAGTAACTCTATAAATAGGAGTGTAGCTCAATTGGTAGAGCGCCGGTCTCCAAAACCGGAGGCTGAGGGTTCGAGTCCCTCCGCTCCTGCCAATTAGAGCTAAAATGTATGAGAAACCCGATTAAATTTATACAAGAAGTAAAACAAGAGGCATTTAAAGTTACTTGGCCAACTTGGAAAGAGACTTTGCAAGGTGCCTTAATGGTATTTGCAATGGCTGTGGTAATGTCTTTGTTTTTTTTACTTTTAGATCAAGTTTTAAAGTTTTTCTTAGAACTTTTGCTTAAGGTGAGCATTTAATGAAAAATTGGTACATTGTTCAATCTCATTCTAGCTTTGAAAATAAAGTTGCTTCACTAATTAAAGAAGAAGCAGATAAAGCAAAAATTAGTGAAAAATTTGAGGAAATAGTAGTTCCAACCCATGATGTCACTGAAGTAAAGAGAGGTAAAAGAATTCAAAGAAAAAAGAAATACTTCCCAGGATATGTATTAATTAAGAGTGAAATGGATAACAATATTTATCACATGATAAAAAACATAAAAAGAGTGAGCGGTTTTCTTGGAACTAAAGGCATTCCAGTTCCTGTTTCAGATAAAGAAGTGGAAAAGATTTTGGGTCAAATAAAAGATGGTGTGGCTCAGCCAAAATCTGGTATAGAGTACAGCGTTGGAGAAAAAGTTCAGGTAGTTGATGGCCCTTTTGCTTCATTCAGTGGAATGATTGAAGAAATAGATGAAGAAAAGTCTAGACTTAAAGTGTCAGTTTCTATATTTGGACGTCCAACACCAGTAGATTTAGAATATAACCAAGTTGAGAAAGCAAGTTAATGGCAAAAGAAATTAGTGGATTTATAAAGTTACAAATCAAAGGCGGTCAAGCCAATCCAGCTCCCCCAGTAGGACCTGCTTTAGGTCAACGAGGTGTTAACATCATGGAATTTTGTAAAGCTTTCAATGATAAAACAAAATCAATGGCAGGTAAACCTGTTCCAGTTGAAATCACAGTATACAAAGACAAAAAATTTGATTTTAAGATTAAATCACCTCCTGCATCTTATTATATTAAAGAAGCCGTTAAACTTAAAGGTGGATCAAAAGAACCAGGAAGAAATATTGTAGCTTCAATTTCTAAAAAACAATTAGAGGATATTGCTAAAGAAAAAATGAATGATCTTAACGCTCATGATATTAATCAAGCAGTAAAAATTATAGCAGGGTCAGCAAGATCAATGGGTATAGAGGTAAAAGAATAATGTCTTCAAAAAGATTTAAAAAGTTACCAGAAAAAACAAAGGATCTAAGCGCTGAGTCTTTTGAAAAGTTAATCCCTGAACTAAAAAAAAATTGTACTACTAAATTTGACGAGTCTTTAGATTTAAGTTTTCAAATAAACAACAAACAAAAGAAAAGTGAAGTTAATATTAGGACAGTAGTTAACTTACCAGGAGGTACAGGTAAAAAAGTAAAAGTTGCTGTTGTTTGTGAGGACAATAAAGCTCAAGAGGCTAAAGATGCTGGAGCAGATATTGTTGGTGGTGATGAATTTGTTGAGAAAATTAAAGGTGGTGAATTAAATTTTGAAAAAATAATATGTACACCTGGAATGATGGTAAAGCTTTCAAAATTAGGAAAAGTTTTAGGACCAAAAGGTTTAATGCCAAATCCGAAACTTGGTTCAGTGTCTGATAACATTAAAGAGGCTGTAACTAATGCAAAATCAGGTCAAGTTGAAATAAGAAATGACAAAGATGGTAATATTGGTGTAAGTATCGGTAAAAAATCCTTTAGTAATGACAAATTAATCAAAAATTTCAATGCTATCTTAGAAACCTTAGAAAAAGAAAAATCAAATAACACTTTAAAAGGGGATTTAATAAAAAATGTTTTTGCAACATCAACAATGGGTGTTTCTTATAAAGTTAAATTAGGTAAGTCGATATAGTTATGATGAATAAAGATCAAAAGAAAAATTATATTGAAGAAATGACTTCAAAATTCGAGAATAGTAAAGCGATTATGGTTACTCATTATCAAGGTTTAACTATGAGTCAATTAGATGATTTAAGAGCAAAAATGAGAGAACATGGAATTGTTTTTAAAATAACAAAAAATAGAATAACTAAACTCGCACTAGAAAAAACTAAATGCAAGGATTTGACCAATTTGTTTACTGGCCCAACTGCTGTTGCTTTTGGAGAAGATGCAATTATGTCAGCAAGGATTCTCTCAAAATTTGCTAAAGATAACGAAAATTTAAAATTAATTGGTGGCATAATGGATAATGAGGTCTTAGATCAGGCTGGTGTCCAAAATGTAGCAAGTTTACCAACTCTAGACGAAGCTAGATCTAATATTGTGGGCATTTTAAACGCACCTGCATCTAAATTAATTAGCATTTTACTTGCACATTCGGAAAAAATGAGTAGTTTGACCGCAGAAAATTCAGAAAAATAACCTAAAGAGTAATTGATATGCCTGACCTTAACAAAATTATTGAAGACCTTTCAAGTTTAACAGTTGCCGAAGCTGCAGAACTTTCGAAACAATTAGAAGAAAAATGGGGTGTAACTCCAATGGCCGCCGCAGCTCCAGTAGCAGCAGGTGGTGCTGCAGCAACAGAAGAAAAAGATGATTTTACTATCATGCTAGTTTCTGCAGGTGATAAAAAAATTAATGTCATTAAAGAAGTAAGAGCAGCTACTTCATTAGGATTAAAAGAAGCTAAAGATCTAGTAGAGGGAGCGCCAAAAGAAGTAAAATCTGGCGTTAACAAAAAAGATGCTGAAGAGATCAAAGCTAAATTAGAAGCTGCAGGCGCTAAAGTAGAACTTAAATAAATTAATAAGAAAGAATTCAAATACTGATTATTTTTAATCAGTATTTATAAATATAGATGCAATTATCTTTTACTGAAAAGAAAAATATAAGAAAAAGTTTTGGAAAACTAAAAGAAAGTTTATCAATACCGAATTTAATAGAAGTTCAAAAAAACTCATACAAAGAATTAACTGAATTTAATGTTGAGGCAGCAGATTTAACAAAAGGGTTCGATAGAGTTTTTAAAAGCATATTCCCTATTGAGGATTTAAATGACAAAGCGACATTAGAATATGTTTCATATAGATTAGAAAAACCAAAATTTGACGTTGACGAATGTATTACAAGAGGACTCACTTATTCATCAGCTTTGAAGTGTACATTAAGATTGGTTGTTTATGAAATAGATCAGGATAATAACACAAAAGATATTTTGTCAGCCAAAGAGCAAGAAGTTTACATGGGTGAAGTTCCAATGATGACAAATAGTGGAACATTTATTACCAACGGTGTCCAACGTGTAGTAGTCAATCAGATGCACAGAAGTCCTGGTGTTTTCTTTGATCATGACAAAGGCAAAACTCATGCAAGTGGCAAACTTTTATTTAATTGTCGAGTAATACCAAATAGAGGATCTTGGTTAGATTTTGAATATGATGTAAAAGATTTTTTATATTTTAAAATAGATAGAAAAAAGAAAATTTTTGCATCAACTTTACTTTTAGCACTTGGATATACTAAAGATGAAATAGCAGATGAATTTTATGAAAATGAACAGTATACTTTTGATAAAAAAACAGAAAAATGGAAAACAAAATTTAACCCTGAAAATTATAAAGCTAAAAATTTTTCAGAAGAAGTTATCGATGCAAAAACTGGTGAAGTAGTAATAAAACTAGGTGATAAAATAAATTTCTTAAATGCTAAAAAATTAGCAAATGATGGACTAAAAGATATTTTAGTTTCAAGAGAGTCTTTATTTGGTAAAATTTTACATAGAGATATTAAAGTAAATGAAGAGGAAGAGGGAACTTTCAAAATTGGTACAGAATTAAATGATACTGTACTTCAACAAATTTTAGAAGCCGATATCCACTCACTCCAGATTTCAGTAACAAATTCTATTAATAAAGGCCCTTATTTGCTTACCACAATTTTGAATGACAAAAATAATTCAAAAGACGAGGCAATAACTGAAATTTATAAAATGTTAAGACCTGGAGAGCCACCAACAATAGAAATTGCTAATCAGATTTTTAACAATTTATTCTTTAGTTCAGATAGATACGATTTGTCTGATGTGGGAAGAGTGAAAATGAATTCAAGATTAAATCAAGAATGTTCAGATAAAATTACAATATTAAGAAACGATGATATTATAGCGATTGTTCATAAGATGTTAGATTTAAGAGATGGTAAGGATGAGGTTGATGATATTGATCACTTGGGAAATAGAAGAGTTCGTTCTGTGGGTGAATTGGTTGAAAATCAAGCTCGTATTGGCGTTTATAGAATGGAAAGAGCAATAAAAGAAAAGATGACTACTTTAGATGTAGAGTCTGCTATGCCTCAAGATTTAATTAACGCAAAACCTTTAACAGTTTCTTTAAAAGATTTTTTTGCAAGTTCTCAACTTTCACAGTTTATGGATCAAACAAATCCGCTTTCTGAAATCACACACAAAAGAAGAGTGTCAGCATTAGGACCTGGTGGTCTTACTAGAGAAAGAGCAGGATTTGAAGTTCGTGATGTGCATCCGACGCATTATGGAAGAATTTGTCCGATCGAAACTCCAGAAGGACCAAACATTGGTTTAATTAATAGTTTATCTACCTATGCAAAAATTAATAAGTATGGTTTTATTGAAAGCCCATATAAAAAAGTTAAAGATGGGGTTGTGCAAGATAAAGTGGAGTATCTTTCTGCTATGGAAGAAACCAAATACACTATAGCACAAGCAAATACCAAACTTGATAAAAATGGAAAAATTATTGAAGACCTAGTTTCATGTAGACAAAATTTAAACTTTCTTTTATCTAAGCCAGATACAATTGACTATATTGATGTTTCACCTAAACAACTTGTTTCAGTTGCGGCATCTTTAATTCCTTTTTTAGAAAATGATGATGCCAACAGAGCTCTTATGGGTTCAAACATGATGAGACAGGCAGTTCCATTATTAAAACCAGAGTCACCACTTGTTGGAACAGGTATAGAAAGTGATGTTGCGCTAGACTCAGGTGTAACAATTGTTGCAAAAAGAGATGGTATTGTTGATAAAATTGATGGAAAAAGAATTGTTATTAAAGTGACAGAGGAAACTGAATTCAGTGAGTCAGGAGTTGATATTTATAATTTACAAAAATTTAAAAGATCAAACCAAAATACTTGTATCAATCAAAGACCATTAGTTAGAGTTGGAGATAAGGTAAAATCTGGAGATATAATTGCAGATGGACCTTCAACAAAATTAGGTGAATTAGCATTAGGAAAAAACGTGACAGTAGCATTTATGCCTTGGCAAGGTTACAATTTTGAAGATTCAATCTTAATTTCAGAAAGATGCGTAACAGACGATGTGTTTACTTCTGTTCATATAGAAGAATATGAAATTATGGCGAGAGATACTAAACTTGGTGAAGAAGAAATTACAAGAGATATTCCAAACGTTAACGAAGAAGCATTAAAAAACCTTGATGAGTCGGGTGTAGTTTACATTGGTGCAGAAGTAAACGCAGGTGATATTCTAGTCGGAAAGGTTACTCCAAAAGGAGATTCAGCATCAGGACCTGAAGAAAAATTATTAAGATCAATATTTGGTGAAAAAGCTATTGATGTTACTGATACATCTTTAAGAATGTCTAGAGGAAGCAGTGGAACAATTGTAGATGTAAGAGTATTTAATAGACACGGCATTGAAAAAGATGAAAGGTCAATAACTATTGAAAGAGCTGAAATTGAGGAAGTTCAGCAAGATAAAATAGTTGAAGAAGAAATTTTAGAGAGAAGTATAAAACAAAGAGCAGGTCAAATCTTGTCTGGAACATCATTAGGTAAAAAAGTTAAAGATGTAGCTGAAGGAACAAAACTTGATTTTGATGCTATAAGTAATCTTCCGATTAATGATGTTTTTAAAATTTCAAATGGAAATGCAGCAAATGAAACAACTCTTTTACAGTTAAAAGACCAGTACAACAAAGCAAAACAAGATATTACGGAAAGATTTGAAGACAAAGTTCTTAAAATCAGAAGTGGAGATGACTTACTTCCAAGCGTAATGAAAATGGTAAAAGTTTTTGTTGCTATTAAAAGAAGATTAAGACCAGGTGATAAAATGTCTGGAAGGCACGGAAACAAAGGTGTAGTTAGCAAAATTGTTCCAGTTGAGGATATGCCTTACCGTGAAGACGGACGACCGGTTGACATAGTTCTAAATCCTCTTGGTGTTCCTAGTAGGATGAATGTAGGTCAGATTTTAGAAACTCATTTAGGTTGGGCTTGTAAAGAGTTTGGTGAGGAAGTTAAAAAATTAGTTAATGAAAATAGTAAAAAAATTGAAAAAACTGAAAAAATTGCAAGTTTTTTAAAATCTGTTTATGGAGAAGAAATTTTTAACGATAAAGTTGATAAATTAAGTAAAAATGAATTTAAGGATTTATGCGAAAATTTACAAAATGGAATAGCAATTTCAACACCAGTATTTGATGGAGCAAAAGAAAAAAATGTCACTGAAATGCTTGAATTGGCAAAATTACCAGGCTCTGGACAAACATTTTTATGGGATGGAAGAACAGGAGAGCAATTTGATAGACCGGTAACAGTTGGAATTATATATATGTTAAAACTACATCATTTAGTCGAAGATAAAATTCACGCAAGATCAACAGGTCCATACAGTTTGGTTACACAACAACCGCTTGGAGGTAAAGCTCAACTTGGTGGTCAAAGATTTGGTGAAATGGAAGTCTGGGCTTTGGAGGCTTATGGTGCTTCTTATACACTTCAAGAAATTTTAACTGTAAAATCTGATGATGTCGCTGGTAGGGTAAAGGTTTATGAGACTATTGTCAAAGGTGAAGAGAACTTTGAGTCAGGTATTCCTGAGTCCTTTAACGTATTAGTTAAAGAAATTAAATCATTAGCATTAAATGTGGAGCTAAATTAAATGAAAAAAGAATTAACGGATCTATTTAAAAATACAGAAATATCTGAGGCTCAAAATTTCAATAGCATTAAAATTTCTCTTGCTAGTCCTGAAAAAATTAAATCTTGGACATATGGTGAAATAAAAAAACCTGAAACAATAAACTATAGAACTTTTAGACCTGAAAAAGATGGTTTATTCTGTGCAAGAATTTTTGGACCAATAAAAGATTACGAATGTTTGTGTGGAAAATACAAACGAATGAAATTTAGAGGGATTATTTGCGAAAAATGTGGAGTTGAAGTTACAAAATCAAATGTAAGAAGAGAAAGAATGGGTCATATCAATTTAGCTACACCTGTAGCACATATATGGTTTTTAAAATCTCTACCTAGCAGAATTGCACTTGCTGTAGATATGAAACTTAAAGAAATTGAGAGAGTTCTTTACTTTGAGAATTTTATTGTAATAGAACCTGGTTTAACTGGTTTACATAAAAATCAATTACTAAATGAAGAAGAATTAGCAAAATATCAAGATGAGTTTGGTGAAGAGTCGTTTACAGCAGGGATAGGCGCCGAGGCAGTTCTTGAAATGCTTAGGAATTTAGATTTAGAACAAGAGAGAAAAAATTTAGTTAATTTTATTAAAGAAACAAAATCAAAAGTTAATGAGGAAAGAGCAATTAAAAGGTTAAAACTTTTAGAGTCCTTTATAGAAACTGGTCAAAAACCAGAGTGGATGATTATGACAGTCGTTCCCGTAATTCCACCTGAATTGAGACCGCTTGTTCCACTAGATGGTGGTAGATTTGCGACTTCGGATCTAAATGATCTTTATAGAAGAGTTATCAATAGAAATAATAGATTAAAAAGATTAATGGATCTTAAAGCTCCAGATATTATTGTTCGTAATGAGAAAAGAATGCTTCAAGAGTCTGTTGATGCATTATTTGATAATGGAAGAAGAGGAAGAGTAATTACCGGTACAGGTAAAAGACCTCTTAAATCACTTGCTGAAATGCTTAAAGGTAAGCAAGGTAGATTTAGACAAAACTTATTGGGAAAACGTGTAGATTATTCTGGTAGATCTGTAATCGTTGTTGGTCCAGATTTAAAACTACATGAATGTGGTTTACCTAAAAAAATGGCTCTAGAATTATTTAAGCCATTTTTATATGCAAGATTAAATAAACTTGGTTTAGCCTCAACAATTAAACAGGCTAAAAAACTTGTTGAAAAAGAAACCAATGCAGTCTGGGATGCACTTGAGTTAATTGTACGAGAACACCCGGTATTACTTAATAGAGCACCAACACTTCATAGACTTGGTGTACAAGCATTTGAACCAAAATTAATCGAAGGTGATGCCATTGAACTTCACCCCTTAACATGTGCTGCATTTAATGCAGATTTTGATGGCGACCAGATGGCAGTACACGTACCTTTGAGTTTAGAGGCTCAATTAGAGGCAAGAATTCTAATGTTATCAACTAATAACATTCTTTCACCATCAAATGGTAAACCAATTATCGTTCCAAGTCAGGATATGATATTAGGAATTTATTACCTTTCACAGGAGCCGGTCACGGACAAGCCAGCTGGTTACTTTGTTGATTCTGATCAAATCGAATTTGCATTATCTTCTGGTCAGATAAAG
>CACKOH010000014.1 GCA_902601785.1 uncultured Pelagibacteraceae bacterium
TTTTTTTAATTATCTGGTTAAGGTCTGAGAATTTCCAATCTTCTTCTTTTCTATTAGGAAAACCTTTATTTAAAAAATTATCTAAAGAAAATTTTTTTATTTCAATATCTTTTTGAGATAAATTTAAATTTTTAATAATATTGTCAAAATCTTTTTGTAGTTGTTCTTTCATCTAATTAAAATTTTCATATCCTTTTTTTTCTAATTCTAAAGCTAGGTCTGGACCACCAGATTTAACAATTTTTCCATTCATTAAAACATGGACAAAGTCAGGCTTAATATAATCAAGTAACCTCTGATAATGAGTGATTATTAAAAATGAGTTTTTTTTGTTTCTTAAAGTATTAACTCCGTCTGCCACAATTCTTAAAGCATCTATGTCTAGCCCTGAGTCTGTTTCATCAAGAATTGAAAGTTTTGGGGATAACATTGACATTTGTAAAATTTCATTTTTCTTTTTTTCTCCCCCAGAAAAACCAACATTTAATTGTCTATTTAACTTTTCCTCATCAAATTTAAGTTCTTTAGATTTTTCTCTAACTAATTTAAGGAATTCTATCGCATCAAGCTCTTTTTCACCTCTTGCTTTTCTGACTGCATTTAGAGAAGTTTTTAAAAATATATTTGTGTTTACTCCAGGAATTTCTAATGGATATTGAAAAGCTAAAAAAATACCTTTGTGGGCTCTTTCCTCAGTTTCAAGTTCAAATAAATCTTTGTCCTCAAATAGAACTTCACCAGAAACCTCATATCCTTTCTTTCCTGATAAAATATTAGATAAAGTACTTTTACCTGATCCATTCGGTCCCATAATAGCATGAACTTCTCCAGGATTAACGTTTATTGAAAATCCTTTTAAAATTTCTTTATTATCTATTTTAGCATTTAATTTATTTATTTTTAACATTAGCCCACACTTCCTTCTAAACTGATCCCTACTAACTTTTGTGCCTCAACAGCAAATTCCATTGGTAATTGTTGTAATACTTCTTTACAAAATCCATTTACAATTAAACCAACTGCCTCCTCCGCACTTAATCCTCTTTGTTGACAATAATGTAATTGTTCCTCACTTATTTTAGAAGTTGTTGCTTCATGAGCTATATTTGACTCTGAATTTTTGTTTTTTATGTAAGGAACTGTGTGAGCACCACATTTATTACCCATCAATAGAGAGTCACACTGGGTATAATTATTTGAATTTGATGCCTTGGACGAAATATCAACCAATCCTCTGTAAGTCATGTCAGAAAATCCAGCACTTATTCCTTTTGATATGATTTTACTTTTTGTATTTTTTCCTAAATGGATCATTTTAGTGCCTGTGTCAGCTTTTTGGTAATTATTAGTAATGGCAATTGAATAAAATTCCCCAACAGAATTATCACCTTTCAAAATGCAACTAGGATATTTCCATGTAATTGCAGATCCAGTTTCAACTTGTGTCCATGATATTTTAGAGTTCTTACCTTTGCATAAACCTCTTTTAGTTACAAAATTGTAGATACCACCTTTTCCATCTTTATCACCTGGATACCAATTTTGAACTGTTGAATATTTTATTTCAGCATCATCAAGAGCAACTAATTCAACATTAGCAGCATGCAATTGATTTTCATCTCTCATAGGTGCTGTACAACCTTCCAAGTAGCTAACATAACTTCCTTTGTCTGCAATAATTAAAGTTCTCTCAAACTGACCTGTATTAGATGCGTTTATTCTAAAATATGTTGAAAGTTCCATTGGACATCGAACACCTTCAGGTATGTAAACGAATGAGCCATCAGTAAAAACTGCTGAATTTAATGTTGCAAAAAAATGATCAGTTAATGGAATTACAGAGCCTAAATATTTTTTGACTAACTCAGGGTGATTTTGAATTGCCTCTGAAATTGGACAAAAAATTATTCCTTGTTTTATTAACTCTTCTCTAAAAGTTGTTGCGACTGAAACTGAGTCAAAAACAGCATCAACAGCAATACCATTTAATCTTGCTTGTTCTTGAAGTGGGATACCTAACTTTTTATAAGTTTCTAAAAGCTTAGGGTCTAGTTCATCCAAACTTTTAGGTTTATCATCCATACTCTTAGGTGCAGAATAATAATATAAATTTTGATAATCTATGTTTGGATATTTTGGTTTTTGCCAATCTGGTTCTTTTAATTGTTTAAATCTTTCATAAGCTTTCAGCCTAAATTCAAGCATCCATTGAGGCTCTTTTTTAATATTAGAAATAAATTTAATTACATCCTCATTCAAACCTTTGGGTGCTCTCGTATTTTCTATATCAGTGGAGAAACCGTATTTATAATCTTTTAATTTATCGATTTCTTTCTGTCTATTTTCCATCTTAATTAACCCGTTCTGAATTATTTTTTAATAAATCCTGTAAACTTTTTTTTTCAAAAAAAGTATTAATGTGAGTTTCTAATTCATCCCAAAGATTGTGTGTTACACATTTAGTTGCTTTACCATTACAGCCTTTTTTTGATTCTTTTTTACACTGAACAGTTTTAACTTTTTCATCAACTGCATTTAAAATATTATTAAGTTTAATTTCATTTGGTTTTTTTGATAAAATATATCCACCTTGAATTCCTCTAGTGCTTTTCACAATTTGATTTTTCTTTAGTTTTGAAAAAATTTGCTCTAAATAATCTAGGGAAATTCCTTGTCTTAATGAAATATCTCTCAAGGACACTGGATTAATAGTGTCGAACCTTGCAAGATCAACTAATGCCATAACGGCGTATCTGCCTTTTGATGTTAATTTCATATTACCCTTAAATAGTGGGCTTTTTATACATACCTGACTAAAATGGTCAAGTTTAGACTTTAAAAAAAAACTAACATTTTGTCGCTCAGTTGTGATAAACGTAAATTTTTTTTGAGAATAATAATCAATTGCGCTTATGGATAATAAAATTTTAGAAATATTCATTCCAGGTCCAGCAGGACGTCTTGAAGCTAAATATTTTAAAAGTAAAAAAAATACTTCCCCTGTAGCATTAGTATTACAGCCTCATCCACAATATGGGGGGACAATGAATAACAAAGTTGTAGTAGATACATTCCATACATTTATGGATAATGATTTCTCAGTTTGTAGAGTAAACTTTAGAGGAGTTGGAAAAAGTGATGGGGAATTTGATAATGGTCAAGGAGAACTAGCAGATGCAGCTGCGGCACTTGATTGGTTGGAGAGAGAAAATTTTGATAACTCACAATGCTGGGTATCTGGTTTTTCTTTTGGATCACTTATAGCTATGCAACTATTAATGCGGAGACCCGAAATAAATAGATTTATAGCTATTTCTCCTCAACCTAACGTTTATGATTTTTCTTTTTTGTCTCCATGCCCTACATCTGGAATGGTAGTTTATGGCAAAAAAGATGAATTGGTTCCAGTAGAGTATATTTCTGAATTAGATAAAAGACTTAGTGCACAGAAAGGTATAAAAGTTGAATTTAATACTATTACTGATGCTAATCATTTTTTTTCAAAAAGCGACAATGTATTAATTAAAACTTTAGATAAATACATTAAAAAAGAAACTGCCCTTTATTAAAAATTTTCTACTAGTTTACCTCCTATGGTCGGCTCTTTGCATCCTGTTGTAGCTGGAAATGAAATGGGTAAATTTAAATAAGATCTAATAGCTAAATATCCAAATGCCTGTGATTCAATATGATCACCATTGAAACCATATTTATCTATGTTATCTAAAACATAGCTATTTTTATTATCTAGATTACCCTTAATATAATCAAGTAAAGCAATATTTTTCCTACCTCCTCCTGAAATTAAATATTTAATTTTATTATCAGTAGCTGTATTTTCTATCCCTTTTGCTATTAGATAGCCTGTAAAGTTAGTTATTGTTGAGCAACCATTTTCAAATGAAAGACCTCTGGCAAAAGAGTTATCAAAGTCTTTAACATCTAACGACTTTGAGTAAGAGTCTATTTTAAAATTATCAATAATTTGGTTAGTAATTAATTGATCAATTTTACCAGCTCTTGAAATATTTCCATTTTCATCAAATTTTTTATTTGAATTTTTTCTAACCCAGTCATCTATCAAGCAATTTCCAGGACCTAAATCATAAGCAGTAATATTTTCTTCAAGGTTACTCGACTTACTTTTAATATTCGTAAGATTTGTTATCCCTCCAATATTAATAAATCCTATTGGAAATCCTGTTTTGAATTTTTCATTAATAACATTGGATAAAAGATAGTGAAATATTGGGGTTAAAGGAGCTCCTTGTCCTCCGTTTTCTATATCTTTTTGTCGAAAGTCATAAACTACCTTTTTTTTTAATAATTGAGATAACAGATTTCCATCTCCAAGTTGTTTTGTAATTTTTTTTTGTGGGTTATGAAATATTGTTTGGCCATGAAAACCAATTAAATCAATCTCTTTTTTATATTCTAATAGTATATGATTAATTTTTTCAGCATGAAAAACTGTGATTTTTCTCTCTAAATTTACTAATTCCTCTGAATTTTTTAACAAATCATTTTGATTTAATACCAAGTTTCTTAATCTAATCAATTCTGTTTGAAGATCTGCATCATACTCAAAATACTCATCCAAAATGTTGTGAAATTCATATTGTCCATCTGACTGTATTATTGATATATCAACTCCATCCATTGAAGTTCCACTCATTAATCCAATAGATGTAAATAATTTCTGTTTCATTGATATTCTTTTTGTTAAAAATTTGTATATTGTAACTATAGTCTTATGAATAAATTTTTAAAAGAATTTAAAGATCGAGGATATTTCTACCAATGTACTAATGAGGTTGAATTATCGAATTTACTTAATAAGGAAAAAATAAAGGCTTATATAGGTTTTGATTGTACCGCAGAAAGTTTACATGTTGGTAGCTTACTGCAAATAATGTGTTTGAGATTACTTCAAAAATATGGACATCGTCCTATAGTTTTACTTGGTGGTGGAACTACAAGAATTGGAGATCCTTCAGGAAAAGATAAAACTAGAAAAATTTTAAGTGAAGAAGAAATTGAAAAAAATATTCAAAATATTAAAAATATTCTTAAAAAATTTTTAGATAATAATGACCCAAATACAAAACCGATATTTGTTAATAATTTTACTTGGTTAAAAAATTTGAATTATATATCTTTCCTTAGGGATATTGGAAAACACTTTACTATCAATAGGATGTTAACATTTGATAGTGTCAAATTAAGATTGGATAGAGAACAATCACTAAGTTATATGGAATTTAATTATATGATTTTGCAAGCATATGATTTTTTAGAATTAAATAAAAAAGAAAATTGTGTTTTACAAATTGGTGGTTCTGATCAGTGGGGGAACATTGTGAACGGAGTTGAGCTTATTAAAAGATACTCTAATAATCTAACTTTTGGTTTAACTACTCCACTAATTACTTTAGCTACTGGTGCAAAAATGGGCAAGACAGAAAATGGTGCAGTCTGGTTAGATGAAAAATTTTTATCAGCATATGATTACTGGCAATTTTGGAGAAATATTGATGACAGGGATGTGATTAAATTTATTAAAATGTTTACTGATCTTGAGATTGGTGAGATAGAAAAATTAAAAAAAAATAATATAAATGAATTAAAAATATTGCTTGCAAATAAAACTACATCTTTGCTTCATGGTGAAAAAGCAGCGAAGAACTCAGAACAAGCCGCAAAAGAGGCATTTTCTGGAAATTTACTTGGTTCAAATTTACCCTCTGTGAATATTTCATTAGAAAATATTAATAAAAAAATTAACGTTTTAGATTTTATATTACTATCTAAATTAGAAAATTCTAAAAGTGAGATTAGAAGACTTATAAAAGGAAATGCGATAAAAATTAATGATAATACTATATCTGACGAAAAATTTATTATAGACCATACTCTTTTTAAAGAAAATTACCTCAAGTTATCTATAGGAAAAAAAAGACACATTAAAGTTGAGCTAAATTAATTTTTTTTAATTTTTTCTATAGTACGAGTTATAAATCTTGGGGTTAATGTCTTAATTGGATTTACAGAAGTTTCTAAATTTTTTGGCGGCCCTTTAATCTTAAAACTTACTCCAAAAACTCCTTCTCCTGTTTTGTCTCCAACCAAAATTTTTCCAAGAACTGGTATTGAGCTTATTGTTTTATTAATAGTGGTTGCTGGGACAAGTGTCCCTCTTAGGCTAATTAATTTATCATCCTCCACATATCCACTCATTAATACTGAAATTGCTGGACCAATTGCATAAATCTCGTCAATTGTCATTAGATCTTCCTGATTTTTAAAATTCATTTCAAATTCGTCAAATCTGATTCCCTCTCCTGACAAAATATCTGCAATACCTTGCAGAGAAGCAAGGGTAAGAATTTTTGTTAAAACTGGTAATTCTTTCAATTTAAAGTCATAAATATTAAGTTTAGATTCAGAAATATTATCTTTTTTAGATGAATAGAAATCTAGATATCCTTCATCAAACCCTTTAATAAATTTATATCGTTCAACTAATGGTTTTGCTTTTGAAGAGTATAGTGTAGTTATTTTATTATTTTCCGCATCACTATTAATTGAAAATGATATATTTTTTTTATCATCAAAAACTGCAGATAAATTAGCATCTATAACACTATTATCTTTAATAAATAAATTTCCTTTTAAATCTGAAATATAATTATTTTCATCTAAAGCAACTTCATCTAAATTTATGTTTAAAGTAATATTATTTTGAAAAAAATTTTTTCTTTTTTTATCATTCCTTTTTAAAAGATTTGTAATTAAGTTATTTGCGTTTAAACTCAATCCAGCAAGATCATAATCATTTTTTTTTATTTTTTTAATAGAATATTTGTTTAACTTATTCTCAGTGTCTAAATAATCAAACTCGATTTGATCAACATTAATAATTGAATTATACTTATTTAAAATAAGGTTGCTTACTTCAATTTTATGTTTGTCTTCTGATATAGTCAGATTATTTAAAGAAAGATTTTTATTTTGCTCATAATAACCCTCAATTTTTAATTGTGTGTCTATTTTATCGTTTTTTTTATAATTTAAAAAATTTACTTCAAAATTAGTTTTGTCCAAATTCAAATCTAAATCAAAATTTATTTTTTTATCTTTTGTTGATATTAAATATTTTATACTTTCAAATTCATCATCAACTTTTATCTTACCATCACCTGATAAAGACAATTTTTTGTTATTATATTTAATTTTTAATTTTTGGTTTTTAAAATTAATATTCTCATTAGCAGATGGGAAAAAAGCACCAATAAAATCTTGTTTTTTTAAACTAATGACGTCTAAAGTTAAATTTGATTGAATGTTGAAATTTTGGTCATTATTTTTGAAAATATAATCAATTTTATTAAAATTTTCTTCTAATTTTATTTCTCCTTCACCAATAATTGATAATAAATTTTTACTATATTCTAATTCTAACTTATGATTTTTTAAAACAATCTCCTCATTTATTTTTGAGAAAAAGTCTGAGATATAACTTTCTCTCATATATTTAAGCTGATCTAAATCAATATTAGACTTTAGAAATATATTTTTTAATTTTAAATTTTTATTAACCTCAAAACTAAAACTATTAGCTGTACTGAAAATTGTGTTATCAAAATTTAAATTTTTTAAATTTAATTTTACTATTTTTAAAAAATTTTTTGATAAAGCAGAATCTTTATTTTTGACATTTCCATCAATGTAAAAAATATCTTCTTTTTGCTTAACGTTTACTTTTTCAGAAAAAAAATCAATCTTATTTGTTGTAAATTTTATTTCTTTAAATTTAAATTCTTTTTTCTTTAGATTAAATATGAAATTAATTTTTTCGTAAATATAATTATTTAATAATTGAATTTTTCCGTCTTTTATTAGGCCGTTTATCTCATAATCATCTTTAATTTTCCCGTTTTCATCATAATTAATTTTTAAATCAAATATTACGTAGCCTTTTTTTATAATTTTTTCAAAAATAAATAATTCTGGACCTTTGTAAGCTGCCCTAGCAAATTTAATTAAATCACCTAGTGGCAATGATTTTGATGCTATTTCAAAATTTGATGAAACAATTCTATTTTTGATTATTGACGCTAGAGAAACTTGGGTACTTATATATTCTAATTCAAGCGGTTTATTATAATAATAAACAGTAGCACCAACAGTTTTAGCATTAAATTTTAATCTGAGAGGATCTAATTTCAATTTTATTTTTTTTAAATTAATTTGTAAATTTTTATTACCCTCATTAACTTTATTTTTAATCTGTTCATTAAAACTTTCTGTTTCAATTCCAATAGTACTTAAATAAATTATTGGTAAAAAAATTAAAATTGCGATCGTTATTAAAAATTTTAATAAAAATTTTCTCATTTAATTTTATAGAGTGATTGTTCTAAAAATTCATCCAGATCACCATCTAAAATTTTATCTGGACTAGTACTTTCAAAATTTGTTCGGTTATCTTTAACTAATCTGTAAGGTTGTAGGACATATGATCTTATTTGGTGTCCCCATCCAATTTCAGATTTTGCGTTTTCAGTATTTTGATTTTCTTCCTCTCTTTTCTTAATTTCATAATTGTACAATCTAGCTTTCAACATATTCATACAAGTCACTTTATTTTTATGTTGAGATCTCTCGTTTTGACACTGTACAACAATTTTGGAAGGTAAATGGGTAATTCTTACTGCACTATCAGTGGTATTTACGTGTTGGCCACCTGCTCCACTAGATCGATAAGTATCTATTCTTAAATCCTTTTCTAAAATTTCTATATTAATATTTTCGTCAACCACTGGATATATCCAGATACTTGCAAAACTTGTATGCCTTCTTGCACCTGAATCAAATGGAGATATTCTAACCAAACGATGAATACCAGACTCTTTTTTAAGCCAACCATAAACATAATCACCTTCTATTTTTATTGTTGCTGACTTAATTCCAGCCTCATCTCCCCTATGTTCACTTATTAAGTTAGATTTAAAATTCTTTTTATCAGACCATTTCAAATACATTCGTCTTAACATATCAGCCCAATCTTGACTCTCAGTGCCTCCAGCACCTGCATGAATCTCAATATAGCAATCTAATGGATCAGCTTCACTTGATAAAAAACATTTGATTTCACTTTTTTTTATTTCCAAACTTAGTTTTTTTATATTTTGTATAATTTCGCCTTGTACGTCTGAATTATTTTCCTCCAAAGCTAATTCATTTAAATCTTCAAAATCATTTAATTTTTCAACAGATGAATTTAAAGAATTTATTAAATCTTCAAAAAATTTCTTTTCTTTAACTACTTTTTGAGAATTGCTCTTATCTTGCCAGAAATTGGCTTCTAGCATTTTGGCGTTTAGAGACTGAAGTTTTGAATAAATATTATTATTTTCAAAGATACTCCTTAATTCTTTGATTTATTTTATCTATTTCTTCTTTATAATTTTGAAAATTATCGTTCATTAATAAAACTTTAGTATATTATTACTCTCTAATCTATCTGTATTTGAGTAAAGAACTTTTCCATTAACCACATTTTTTTTTTTAAATACCTCTATGATTGTATTTTTTGTGGAAAATTTTGCTTTTTGCCCTGTTTTAGGATCTACTACCATCATAATTGTATTTTCGGCTGCTTTAAACGGCCTAGCATCTGATTTTTTTACAGCTTTCTTAATAAAATCTTTAAAAATTGGTAGTGCAGTTTTTGAGCCAGTTTCATATTTTCCAAGAGGTAAAGGGTTATCTGAACCCACATAAACTCCCACTAATAAGTTTGAGGTAAAGCCAATAAACCAGGTATCTGTATTTTTGTTTGTTGTTCCAGTTTTACCAGCAATATTTAAGTTCAAGTCTCGAAGTTTTTTTCCTGTACCTCTCTGAACTACACCCTCAAGAATTGATGTCATTTGATATGCAGTTTCTGGTGAAAAAATTCGTTTATAATTATTTTTAATTTTTGGATAATCATTACTCAAGTAAGAAATTTGATCACAATCTATGCACTGTCTCAAGTTATTATTGTATATAGTATTACCTTCACTGTCTTGGATTCTATCAATTAATATTGGCTCAACAAGTTTTCCACCATTTACAAAAGCTGAATAAGCTGATGTTAAATTTATAAGTGTAGTCTCAGCAGAACCTAACGATATAGACAATAATTCTTCTGGATTTTCGTAAATTTTGAGATCTTTTGAAAAATTTACAACACTTTCTATACCAAGATTTTGAGCAATTCGTACAGTCATTAAATTTCTAGATTTTTCTAATCCAGTTCGAAGTGTAGATGGACCATAAAATTTTTTTCCATAATTTTCTGGTTTCCACATCTTTAGATCATCACCTTGATCTAATACTAAAGGTGCGTCTAATACTAATGATGTTGGGGTATAATTATTTTCTAATGCTAACGCATAAACAAATGGTTTAAAAGCAGATCCTGGCTGTCTATTTGCTTGAGTCGCTCTATTAAATTCACTTTTTTTAAAACTAAATCCACCACTAAGTGCTAAAATCCTACCAGTATAAGGATCCATAACAACAATTCCTCCATTAATTTTAGGTAACTGTTGTAAACTAAATTTTTTATCACTTATTTTTTTCACATATATAACATCTCCTAGCTTTAATAAATTTTTAAATTCTTTTTTGGTCCAAGAAATATCTTTATATTCAATTATACCTTCAATTTTATCTTCAGTTTCAATTTTTGCTGAGAATTTATTTATTTTTTTTACTATTGCTAATGACCAATCAATTGATTTTTCTAATTGAAACTTTTTTAAATCTTTATTCCAATTACTTTTATAAATCTTGTTAGTTAATGGTCCTCTCCAACCTTTTCTTTGATCGTATGAAATTAATCCGTTTCTCAAGGAGTTAGTAGCAATTTTTTGTAACTCTAAATTGATGGGTGTATTTATATTGAACCCTTGTTTATAGACTTTCTCATAGGTAAAATTTTCGATTACATTTTTTCTTACATCCTCTATAAAATATTGTGAATCTTCTAGATAAATTTTCTTATTTTTACTTAATATAATTTCTTTAGTTTTTAATTTCTCATACCACTCGGAGGTTATATAATTATTGTCTAATAAATTTTTTAAAACTAGATTTCTTCTAAATTTTGCAACTTCAATATCTCTATATGGATTATACCTACTTGGAGCCTTGGGTAGTGCAGCTAGTAATGCAGCTTCTGAATAATTTATATCCCTGATTGATTTGTCAAAATATTCCAAGCTAGCAGCCGCTATTCCATAAGCTCCACTTCCTAAATAAATTTGATTTAGATATAATTCTAAAATTCTTTCTTTAGAAAGTGCTCTTTCGATCCTAAAGGCTAAAATTGCTTCTTTAATTTTTCTATTAATACTCACTTCATTTGTTAACAAAAAATTTTTAGCCACTTGTTGTGTTATTGTTGAGGCGCCCTCTAATCGCTTAGAGGAAATAATGTTAGATATATTGTTAACTACTGCTCTCAATACACCTTTAGCGTCTACACCTGGATGTGAAAAAAAATTTTTATCCTCTGCAGATAAAAAGGCATTTATTACATTTTTGGGGATTGAGCTGTAAGGCACAAAAACTCTTTTTTCCTTAGAAAAGTCTGCAACAAGCTGTCCTTCTCCTGAGTAAACCTTGCTTGAAACAGGTGGTTTGTAATTTTTTAAAAATTTGTAATCAGGGATATCATTTGAATAAGTCCACAACACAGCAACTGTCAAAACACTAATTAAAAGAACTGTAGTTATAGAAATTAACAGAATATTCTTCAAAAACTTATGCATTTTAATTCCATTATATCTTGGAATTTGTTAAAGATAAGGCACAAATATTAAACAAAATTTATTTAAACTTAGAAAATTTAATGAAATCAACAATTACAATACTATGGAAAAAAATTTATATATCGATGCTTCGCATCCAAATGAAACTAGAGTTGTTCTTAAATCAGACGAAAATATTGAAGATTACGAATACGAAGGTTTAAAGAATAACCTAATAAAAAATAATATTTATTTAGGTAAAGTTAGTAGGATTGAACCATCACTTCAGGCAGCTTTTGTTGACTTTGGAAGAGATAGACACGGCTTTCTGTCTTTTAATGACATCCAATCAGATTATTATCAAATACCAAAGGCCGATTTAGATAAAATTAAAGAAGAAGAAGAGAAAGCTAGAGAAGAACTTTCAAAACAAGTTGAAGCTAAAGAGGAAGAAAATATCGCAGAAGGAAAATTAGAGATAGATGATCCTATTGAAAAAGAAATAGAAAATCAGACAGAAAATAAAGAAATTATAGATGAAAAGAATAATTCTGAAGAGGAAAAAGAAAAAAATAAAGAAAACAAGTTCAGGTTTAAAAGATACAAAATTCAGGAAGTTATAAAACCAAATCAGGTTATACTTGTTCAGGTTATTAAAGATGAAAGAGGTCAAAAAGGAGCTGCTCTTAGCACTTTCATATCAATTGCTGGAAAATATATAGTTTTAATGCCGAATACACCAAAAGGTGGGGGTATATCGAGAAAAATTTTTAATCCTGCTGATAGAAAAAAAATTAGAACAATTTTAAATGAAATTGAAATTCCAAAAGAAATGGGATTAATTGTTAGAACAGCAGGTAGTAATAAAACTAAAAATGAAATCAATAATGATTTAACAACCCTTATAACAACCTGGAGTCAAATTAAAGATAATGCAATTAATTCTATTGCTCCATCACTTATTCATCAAGAAAGTGAAATTATTAAAAGAACTTTGAGAGATATGTTTGATGATAATACAAAAAATATAATTGTAGAGGGTGCTGATGGTTATAAAAAGGCACAGTCTTTCATGAAAACTATGATGCCGTCTAGTGTTAAAAAAGTAAAAAAGTACAGAGGTAAAGTACCTTTATTCATTGAGGAAAATATTGAGCAAAAATTAAATCAAATCTTTGACTCTGAAATTAAACTTAAATCAGGGGGATATTTGGTTATTAACCCCACTGAAGCATTAGTATCCATAGATATAAACTCAGGAAGCTCTATAAAAGGTAAAAATGTTGAAAGCACTGCGTTAGATACAAACATCGAAGCAGCAGAGGAAATTGCAAGACAGATTAAAATAAGAGATTTATCTGGTTTAATTATAATAGATTTTATTGACATGCTAAGTTATGGAAATAGACGACTAGTTGAGAGAAAACTAAAAGAAAAATGTAGGTCAGATAGAGCTAGAATACAGATAGGCAGAATAAGTAACTTTGGTCTTTTAGAAATGTCTAGACAAAGGTTAAGAGAAAGTGCCATTAAATGGAAAGTTACTTTAACAGACGAGTCATTTGCACAAAAACTGCTTAAAATTGTTGAATTAAAAGCAGTTTTAAACAAAGCAAAATTTGTGGAGTTAAAAGTTTGTAAAAAAATTTCTGATTTTTTAAAAGAAAACTTTGTAAACGATTTAACTTATTTTGAAAAAAAAAATAAGATGACACTAGATATAATCAGTGACAATTCATTAATTATACCTGAGTATATTATAAATGTTCAAAACAAGTCTAAAAAAACTGTAGAATTAGTTGAATATTATGAAAAACTAAAAAATTTAGAACTTCAAAATAAAGAAAATAAAGTATTCAAAAAAAAAGAAAAGAAAACTTATAAAAAAAAAAGATTTTATAAAAAACCTAAATAATTCCTTCAGTTGGAGATGAGGGGTTTCCCATTAATGTTTTGGTTATTCTACCAGAGTTATAAGATTGTCTGCCAGCAACAACTGCATTTTTAAAAGCTAATGCCATTTCAAATGGTTTTTTTGCTTTTGCTATTGCTGTATTTACTAAAACACCATCACAACCAAGCTCCATAGCAATCGTTGCGTCTGATGCCTGACCTAAGCCTGCATCAATAATAACAGGAAGTTTAGTTTGCTTTCGAATAATTTGAATATTAATTTTATTTAATATTCCTAACCCAGAGCCAATGGGTGCCGCCAAAGGCATAATTGCATCAGCTCCTGAATTTTCTAAACGTTTTGACATTAAAGGATCATCATTACAATAAACCATTACCCTAAATCCTTCCTTAGCAAGGACTTCTGTTGTTTTTAAGGTTTCAATCATGTCTGGAAATAAATTTGTTTTATCACCTAAAACCTCAAGCTTGACTAGCTTCCATCCTCCAATTTCTCTTGCTAGTCTAAGAGTTCTTAAAGCATCTTTTGATGTGAAACAGCCTGCTGTATTTGGAAGATACGTAATTTTTTTTGGATCAATGTAATCCATTAAAAGTGGTTTATTTTTATTTGAAATATTCACACGTCTCACTGCAACCGTAACAATTTCTGCACCAGAAAATTTTATTGCATTTGCGCATTCTGTCATACTTTTATATTTTCCAGTTCCAACTATTAATCTTGAGTCAAATTTTTTTTTTGCAATTATTAACTTATCTTTTTTCAAACTATCCTCCCCCTATAAAATGAACTATTTCAATTTTATCATCTTTTTTTAATTTTATATTGCTAGTTCTTTTTTTATCAATAATTTCTTGATTTAATTCAATTGCTACTTTTTTTATTGGAATATTAAGATTTTTTAGAAGATCAGACAATTTAGAGTTATTCAAAACTGTTTTAACTTTACCATTTACTTTTATTTTTATTTTTTTCATCGTATATAAGTGCTGAATGACTAATAAAATAATTATTATTAATGGTCCAAATCTTAATCTATTAGGTGAAAGAGAACAATCACAATATGGATCAGATACATTTGAGAAATTAAAAGAAAAATGCTTAAAAAAATCAAAAGAAATTGGTTTAGAGGTAAAATTTACTCAATCAAATTTAGAAGGTGAAATTGTAAATATTATTCAAGAAGCTAGAAAAGAATACAAAGGAATGATAATTAATGCAGCAGGGTTTACACATACATCTGTAGCAATTAGAGATGCTCTAAGCCTTTTTAAGAAACCAATAATCGAATTACATATATCCAATATTTATAAAAGGGAGGACTTTAGGCACAAATCTTTAATAAGTGACATAGCAACTGGTGGTATTTTTGGTTTAGGTACTGAAGGTTATATTTTAGCCATAATTTCTATACAAAAGATCATAGAGAATGAAAATTGATAAAAAAATTATTAAAGAATTAAATGAATATTTAGAAGAGTTTAATCTTACTGAAATAGAAATCACTGAGAAAGACACCAAAATCAAGGTATCAAAAAATACAGTATCTAACATTAATCAGCCTTCAATGGTTGCATATAATTCACCAGCTGAAATAAGTATTCCTGAAAACAACCAAAGTATTAAAAATGGTATTGAAGTTACATCTCCAATAATCGGCACTGCTTACCATGCACCTGAACCAGGTGCAAAAAAATTTATTGAAGTAGGTAAAAAAATTAAAAAAGGTGACACAATAATGATAGTTGAAGCTATGAAAACAATGAATCATGTTCCCTCCTCATCTGATGGTATTGTTAAAGAAATATGTGTCGATGACGGCCAACCAGTTGAGTTTGGTCAAACTCTTATCGTTTTAGAATAAATAATGTTTAAAAAAATTTTAATTGCTAACCGTGGGGAAATTGCAGTCAGAATTATTAGAGCTTGTAAGGAATGGGGAATATCAACTGTCGCTGTGCATTCTGATGTTGATCGAAATAGTATGCACGTTAGACTTGCTGATGAGAGTGTTTGTATAGGCTCCCACCAACCACAAAACAGTTATTTAAATATTCCTGCATTAATGTCTGCCATAGAGCTAACTAATGCTGAAGCTGTTCATCCTGGTTATGGTTTTCTCTCAGAAAATGCAAATTTTGCAAAAATATTAGAGGAAAATAAAATTAAATTTATTGGAGCTTCTTCCAAATTAATTGCGATGATGGGAGATAAAATTCAAGCAAAAAAAATTGCGAAAGAAAATGGATTACCTGTTATTGAAGGTTCTGAGGGTGGTGTAAAAGATATAGCTCAAGCTAAGGAACTTTGCAAAAAAATTGGTTTTCCTATTTTAATTAAAGCCTCAGGTGGTGGTGGTGGAAAAGGTATGAAAATTGTTTACAAAGAAGAGGAATTTGAAACATTGTTCTCTACTGCTAAATCAGAAGCACAAAAATATTTTGGAAACGACGAGGTTTACATTGAAAAATTTTTTCAAAATCCTAGACATATTGAAGTACAGATTTTAGCTGGTAAGAACCGAGTTGTGCATCTTCATGAAAGAGATTGTTCAGTCCAAAGGAGACATCAAAAACTTATAGAGGAGACACCTAGTCCAGTTTTAAACAATGATATTAGAAAAGATCTTTTTGAAAAAACAGTAAATATGGTTAAAAAGATTGGTTATATGGGTGCTGGCACAGTCGAATTTATATATGAAGATGGTAAGTTCTATTTTCTTGAGATGAATACTAGGGTTCAAGTAGAGCACCCAGTGACAGAAATGGTAACAGGAATTGATATTATTAAAGAGCAAATTTGGATTGCGTTTTCAAATGAGACAGCCTTGCAGCAAAGTGACATTAATCCTAGAGGCCATGCAATTGAATGTAGAATTAATGCCGAAGATGCAAGTAAAAACTTCCAACCTTCTCCAGGGACTATTGGTATGTGTCATCAACCTTCTGGTTTTAGAACAAGGGTAGATGGAGCTATTTACCAA
This sequence comes from uncultured Pelagibacteraceae bacterium, assembly GCA_902601785.1. GTDB lineage: Bacteria > Pseudomonadota > Alphaproteobacteria > Pelagibacterales > Pelagibacteraceae > Pelagibacter. The sequence continues at coordinate 16,703 of CACKOH010000014.1, forward strand.
GGCTATAAAGTAACTCCCTATTACGACAGTATGATTTGTAAGTTAATTTGTCATGGTCGAAATAGATCAGAAGCAATTCAAAGAATGAACAGATCTTTAGATGAATTTGTAATTGAAGGAATAACAACAACTATTCCTTTACATAAAAAACTGTTAAATCATAAAAAATTTATCGAGTCTGACTTTAATGTAGGATGGATAGATAAAGAAAAAATTATTTAATAGCATCTTATAAGCCAAATATCATAAACTGGATGGTCAAAAGGCGTTATTGATGGGCTTGAGGAAAACATCCATCCATTAAATACAAAAACTTCATTATTATTTGAATTTTTAAGGTCTGTAACTTGGATATAAGCAGTAATTTCTGGGTTGTCGTCAAATTCTGAATTTTTACATTTTAAACTTTTTATTGATAAGTCTTTAAATGACACTAATTCTCCATTTTTTAATTTCAAAAGTGTATTTTTGGAGCTTATTTTATCTAAAATTTTAATATCTGTATAAGCACCCTCCAGGTTATTTTGAGAAAATGCAAATGAAAATAAAGAAAAATAAACAAAAATTATTAAGTTTAATTTAAGACTATTGTTTCCAGCTTTTATATTTTTTTTTAACTCCATCTTTATTTTTATTAGGATAGTATGCTTGATCAGTACCTGTCAAATTAGATTGATGAGGTTTTTGCCAATCATATTTTTCAAGAATATGTTTTTTTTCTATTTTATTCGGAGTAAAATGCATCCAAGAATACCACTCAACTGGAATTTTTGATGCATCAATTGTTTCAGCATATACAACCCACCTCTTTCCTTTTTTACTTTGATAGTATTTATTACCTAGATCATCTGTTCCAACGAGTTTTCCAAAAAAAATTGTTTTTAATCTAGTTCCGAATGTGTCTTGATTCCACCAAATGAAAATTTTTTTTAAAAGTGTCAACATTATAATTTTTTATTTTTTCAATTAAAAATTGTAAAATTTAAATTAGACTAAAATTTGAATAAGTATATAAATTAAATAATTCATTATTCAAATTAATTTTAAATTGAGGTCAAATGGCAAAATATCTAATTGAAACATATTATACTTGTACATTCAAAGTCAATCATTACTTGGATGATATAAATGAAACAGAATTAAAAAATTTAGAAAAAAGAGATGATGGAAAATTCGAGGTTTTGGATGTTAAATTGGATAATAGAAAAACTAAAAGTCTTGACCCTAAAAATAATAAAAATGTAGACAATAAAAATGTTGAAATATTAAATAATACAGAAAACTTGAAACCAATTAATAAGGAAAACGTAGTAACTAATCTAAATAAAACATCAGAAACAGGTGGGAAGAGATTTAGTATGCCTGATCGAAGAAAAGGATATATCCAGAAGGCAACAATTGGCGATCATAAGGTCTATCTACACACTGGCGAATACGAAGATGGAAAAATTGGTGAAATATTCATCGATACGAGTAAAGAAGGTGAGCTGGTAAAAGCTTTAATGAATAATTTTGCAATTGCAGTTTCTCTTGGGCTTCAATACGGGGTACCTTTGGATGAGTTTATAAGTGCTTTCGTTGGTACAAAATTTGAGCCATCAGGTAAAGTTTTAGGTAATGATAGAATTTTAAGTGCTACATCAATTTTAGATTATATTTTTAGGGAACTAGCAATTTCTTATCAAAATAGAGAAGATCTCGCTCACACCCCCTCAATTGGTGAAAACGATGCAAGTAATTTAGATGATCAAAATTCAGAAGATCAAAATCAACTACTAAAAATTGTTAAAGATATTACAAGTAAAGGGTTTGTAAGAAACAATTATAAAAAAAATCTAGTAGATCTGTCAGATATTAAAATAAGCTTAAAAGGAAAAAAATAATTTTAATTTTTAGTTTTTATTGAGATATTTAATTCTTTCAATTGGTTTTGATTAATCTCTGATGGTGCATTCATCATTAAATCTTGAGCATTTTGGTTCATTGGAAACATAGTAACTTCTCTTATATTTTTTTCATTAGCTAAAAGCATTACAATCCTATCTATTCCAGGTGCTATTCCACCATGTGGTGGTGCACCATAACTTAATGCGTTAATCATCCCACTAAATTTTTCATCTACCTCTGCTTTATTGTATCCCGCAATTAGAAAAAGTTTATACATAAGATCAGGTTTGTGATTTCTTATTGCCCCAGAAGATAACTCTATTCCATTGCAAACTATATCATATTGGTAAGCTAGAATATCGAGAGGATTTTCAAAGTCTTTATCTTTTAATTCCCCTTGCGGCATTGAAAATGGGTTATGACTAAATTTAATCTTATTTGTTAATTCATCTTTTTCAAACATAGGATAGTCAACTATCCAACAGAAAGCAAAAGTATCATCATCAATTAGATCTAAATCTTTCGCAATTTTATCTCTAGCTAGGGCTGTTATTTTTTCTAATTCATTTTGCTTTCCACATGCTAAAAAAATACTATCCCCTATCTCAGATTTGGTAATTTTCATTATTTCTAAAAGTGCCTCTTCAGAAAAAAATTTTCCTACCGGTCCTTTAGCTGAAATTTTATTATCTTTTTCAAAAGTAAAGTATGCTAATCCAGAAGCACCTTGGTCTTTTGCCCATTTATCAATATTATCAAAAAAACTTCTAGGTTTATCTTTTGTATTTTTAGTAGTAATAGATCTAACTTTAGATCCTGATCTTACCAATTTTTTAAAAATATCAAATGAAACATCCTCTCTGTTAAATATATCTGTAATATCGTTTATAATAAGAGGGTTTCTTAAATCAGGTTTATCAGTCCCATACTTAAGCAGCGCTTCAGAGTATGGAATTTTAGGAAAAATATCATACATTAATTTTTTATTGGAAAAATTCTTAAACGTATTAACCATTAGTTTTTCTACAACATTGAATACATCCTCTTGCTCAACAAAGGACATTTCTAAGTCTAATTGATAGAATTCACCTGGACTTCTATCAGCTCTAGCATCTTCATCTCTAAAGCAAGGAGCTATTTGAAAATATTTATCAAAACCTGATACCATTATTAATTGTTTAAATTGTTGTGGGGCTTGAGGTAAAGCATAAAACTTTCCCGGATTTAGACGACTAGGTACAAGAAAATCTCTGGCACCTTCTGGACTAGAAGAAGTTAAAATTGGAGTTTGAAATTCTAAAAAACCTAAGTTTGTCATTTCATTTCTTATATAAGAAATAACTTTAGATCTTAAAATGATATTCTCATGAATTTTCTTTCTTCTAAGATCTAAAAATCTATATTTTAATCTTATTTCCTCAGCGTATTCTTGGTCGCTAAAAACAGGCATTGGTAATTCTTTACAAGTGCCTAATGTATCGTATTCAGATATTACAACCTCAATTTCTCCAGTCTCAATATCTTTGTTTTTAGTGTCATCTGAACGACTTACAACTTTACCAATAATCTTTATTACAGTCTCTAATTGTATCTTTTCTAATTTTGAAAAATTTTTATTTTCTTTATCAATTATGCACTGGGTAATTCCATAATTATCTCTTAAATCAATAAACAATAAATTTCCATGATCTCTTTTTTTATTTATCCATCCAGAAAGAGAAACATTTTTATCAATATCACTTTTTCTTAACTCGTTACATTTATGTGTTCTGTACTTGTTCAATTACTCTCCTAAAGCTTCTTTTATAATTTTAAAGTCGATTGGCTTTTTTCTTTTTAAACTAATTTTGTCGATTTTATATATGAAATCAGATATTTTACCATAGGACCTACTTATCCTTTTAATAATAAAATCTATTAATTTTTTATCAATTGATATCTGACGATCAGATAAATTTTTTAATATCAAAGCATACATCAAATCATCTTCTGGTTTTTCTATTGCTGATAAAAGAAAATTCTTAGCTCTTGAGTTTAAATCATGCAGTGCAAATTTAAAATCTACAATAGGTTTTGTTGAAGAAATTATAAGATATTTGTTATCCTGCTCTATAGTGTTAATTATAGTAAATAATAAATTTTCATCTATCTTATTAGAGAGGTCTTCGATAATAACATTTTCATATATTTTAATTTCCATTAAAAATTTATTAGTAATTTTGTCAGATGAAATTTTGATTCCTTTAAAATTTTTAAGGAAAATATTTATCAAGTGTGATTTTCCAGAAAAATTTTCACCAATTAAATTTATAAAATTTTTGTCCCATTTAGGCCAACTATTTAAAAGTTTAAATGAATATTCATTGCTTTTAGAAACATAAAAATCCTGATCTTTAAAATTTTGTTCATATTCAAAATTAAGAATTTGCTGATTTAGTTTTTTCATTTCATCACCCATATTTTATTTGTGGTTTCAAATTCATAATTATTACTCCGCATGAGTTCAATAAATTTATCCGGTGTTCCATTAAAAGTTATTTTATAAATATTATTTTTATTGTCGAATTTATAAATATAAAAATTGTAAATTAAGTCTATCTTAGAAAGTTTTTCCTCTAATTTATAAATTTTAATATTATTAGTATTATTTACTGAAATTGTTAAAGGTAATTTAACCGATGTGTTTATTTCATTTTGAGATTTCCAGTAATCTTCAAAAGAAATTTTTAAAGTTTCAATTAACTTATTAATTTCAGTATTACTATTAAAATCTATGTTTTTAATAATAATATTTTTTAAAGTTTTTTTTTTCTCCAACCTAATTTTATTCAATAGGGTAATTTGATCAGGGCCCTTAAAAAAAATTGACACAATATAATCTTCAAGATTATATTTTTTTACTATTTCATTAAATTCAAAATTTTCTAAATTTTTAAGATTATTTTTTACTAAATTTAAATCTTCTAGATCTTCTGTTGTTAAAATATAATTCAAAAGATCATATTGCCTAATATTAGAATTCCACAATTTATATATAATGTTGTCTGAAAACATTTTAATTTCATTTTCATTTTGATCAATAATTATTGGTATGAAAATAATACTTTTTTTTACTGGTAAAGACGGGAAAATATTTTTCTTTTCTAATAAATCAAAAATAATTTTTTTGTTAAAAGAAACATTGAGTTTTATATAATAAATTTCATCAACAAATTTTTCCTCTTTAATAGAAAATGTCTCTATCATACCTTTGATTTGGTTTAATGATGTTTCTTTTAACTTATTTTGGTCCTTAGACTGAACAATAGATAAAATTAGTTGATTGAAGGCTTGGACAAATGCTTCATCTATTATTTTATTTTTTTTAAAATTGATCTTAAAAGGAGCAGATAATTCAATATCATTTATAGAGAAAGTCTTGGCATAACTAATTCCTGTGGAAAAAAAAATATTTAATACAGCAAGAAATAAAAAAAAAATATATAACTTTCGTAATTTAAAATTTTGAAAAATATATTTCATAGAGCTTTTTAATGAATAAAAAAAAATTTACATATAAAAAAAGTGGTGTTAATATAAATGCTGCAGATAATTTTGTTGATTTCATTTCTAATGTTTCATCAAAGAAAAAAGGCAAAAAAAAGTTTTCAAATATTGGTGGATTTGGGTCTATAACCAGTATTCCACACGGGATAAACCAACCCAAAATTGTAGCATGTACAGATGGTGTTGGCACCAAGATCGAGATAGCAAACACTCTAAAAAAGTATGACACAATTGGTATAGATTTAGTAGCAATGAGTGTTAACGATTTAATTGTTCAAGGTGCAAGACCACTTTTATTTTTAGACTATATTTCAATTAATAAAATTGATTTAAAAAAACTTAAATCAATAATCAAAGGAATTATTAAAGGCTGTAGATTGTCTGGCTCTGAATTGGTTGGAGGTGAAACAGCTGAAATGCCTGGTACATATGAAAAAGGTAAATTTGATATTGCAGGTTTTGCAGTTGGTATAGTTGGTAGAAATAAAATTCTAAATAAAAAAAAAATAAAAAAAAATAACCTTATCTTAGCCATACCATCTAGTGGCTTGCATTCTAATGGTTTCTCGTTGGTAAGGTTCCTTATTAATCAAAAAAAAATTAATATAAAAAAAAATAAATTTTTAAAATCTGAACTTTTAAAACCTACTAAAATTTATGTTAATGAAGTATTGCAGTTAATTGATCAAAATTTAATTAATGGTTGTGCAAATATTACTGGTGGGGGGTTGTCAGATAATATTAAACGAATAATTCCTGATAAAATGTCTGCAGAAATAGATTTAAATCAAATAAAAACTTTAAGTATTTTCAAATGGCTTAAAAATAATGGAGTGTCAGAAAAAGAGATGCTTAAAACATTTAATTGTGGAGTTGGATTTTGCTTAATAATAAATCCTAGAAACTTAAAAAAGGTCATAAAATATTTTTCAAGAAAGTATAAACCCTATGTGATAGGTAAAATATCCAAAGATATTAACAAAGTTAAATTAAATGGTTCAATCAACTGGTCCTAAGAAAATAAATTGTGCAGTTTTTATTTCTGGAACTGGAAGTAATTTAAATTCTCTAATTCAATTTTCTAAAAAAAAAAAATCACCTGTATTAATAAAATTAATTATTTCAGATAATAATAAAGCAAAAGGTTTAAAATATGGAAAAAAATTTAAAATATCAAATAAAGTTTTTAATTATAAAAATAAGAAAATTACTGAAAAAAAAATAATTTCTGAAATGAAAAATAATAAAATCAAATTGATATGCCTTGCTGGATTTATGAAAATCCTATCAAAAGATTTTATAAAAAATTTTGATGGTAAAATATTAAATATACACCCTTCCCTACTCCCAAAATACAAAGGTTTGAACACCCATCAACGAGCAATATCAAATAAAGAAAAATTCTCTGGTTGTACAGTACATTTTGTTAATTCTAAATTAGACTCTGGAAAAATTATTCTCCAAAAAAAGGTTATGATCAGTAAAAGTGATACAGCTAAATCCTTAGCAAAAAAGATCTTGAATCAAGAGCACAAGCTTTATCCAAAAGCGATCAAAAAAGTGTTTAGTCTTTAAAAAAGAAATCTATCTCTATTTTCGCATTTTCAACACTATCTGAACCATGCACAGAATTTTTATCTATTGATATTCCGTATTTTTTTCTGATAGTAAACTCTTCGGCATCTTTTGGGTTGGTAGCTCCCATAAGCTCTCTATTTCCGATTACAGCGTTATCTTTTTCAAGAATCATAACAACAATAGGACCTGAGGAGAGATAAGAACATAAATCATTGTAAAAGGGCTTAGTTTCGTGAACTTTATAAAATTTTTCAGCTTCTGATTTTTCAATTTGGATCTTTTTTTCTTTTAAAATTGAAAAACCTTTATTTTTAAACATCTCTTTAATTTCATTTTCTAAATTTCTTTCTACTGCGTCTGGCTTAATAATTGATAAAGTTTGTTCCACATTACTCATAATAGTCCTCTACTAGTTTGTTTAATAATCTTACACCATAGCCTGTTGCACCGCCTGAGTTAAGAGCGCCACCATATTTTGAAAATGCCATTCCAGCTATATCTAAATGTGCCCATGGTGTTTTGTTTAAGATAAATCTTTGTAAAAATTGTGCTGCTGTAGTTGATCCAGCACCACCAACATAATTAATATTTTGCATGTCAGCATTTTTAGAGTCTATTAATTTATCAAAATTTTTATTTAAAGGCATTCTCCAAACTTTTTCCTGAGTTTGTTCTCCTGATTGAATTAATTGATTAGATAATTTATCATCATTAGAAAACAAACCGGCATATTCAGAACCCAAAGAAACAATAATAGCACCAGTTAAAGTAGCTAAATCAACAATAAATTTTGGTTTGTATTTTTCCTCTGTATAAGTGAGCGCATCTGCTAATACCAATCTACCTTCTGCGTCAGTATTTAAAATTTCAACAGTTTTACCACTATAAGATTTTACAATATCTCCAGGTCTTTGAGCATTTCCCCCTGGCATATTTTCAACTAAACCCACAACTCCTACTGCATTAACTTTTGCTTTTCTTAAAGCTAAATTTTTCATTAAACCAACTACTGTGGCTGATCCAGCCATATCATAGGTCATATCCTCCATAAATTTGGCAGGCTTCAAAGAAATACCTCCAGTATCAAAACAAACTCCTTTGCCAACAAAAGCTACTGGCTTAGAATTATCATTTTTACCTTTCCATTCCATCGTAACGAGATAAGAGCCTCTAATACTACCTTGTCCTACACCCAACAAAGTATTCATTCCTAATTTTTTAAGTTTTTTTTCATCATAAATATTTACTTTTAAACCTATTTTTTTTAATGAGCCTATTCGCTTTGCGTATTCATCTGGGTGCAAAACATTACCTGGTTCTGATACTAAATCTCGTGCATAAAAAGTTCCATCCTCAATTGCCTTGAATCTTATTTGATCTTTTATTAAAGTTTTATTTTTACCTATTACAGTAATTTTAATATTTTTATTTTCTTTATTTGTTAAATATTTTTCAAATTTATATGATTTTAATTTTGCTCCATGTAAAAAATATCCAATTAGATTTTTTATTTTCGCAGGTACATAATCTGAATTTATAATAAAATCTTTCCTGTCTAATCCTTTTATAAAATTAAAAAAATCTCCACCTAAGTTTTCAATTTCATAATTTTTAATATTTTTTTTAATCTTAATCAAAATAATACATTGGCTCGAACTTAATTCAAAAAGACTGACTTTTTTTTTATTATCCTTATTTTTTAATAAATCAGAGACATATGAATATTCATTACTGTTAATGAACTTTTTCAATTGCTGAATATTAAGGCTTTCATCAATAAAAAAGAGTTTATTTGTAAGATTTTTTTTGGATAAAGTATTGATATAATTAATTTGGATATTCATAAATTTTAAATTCTATCTGTATGAGATGAATGGTATATAGGAATTAAATTATCAAATTTCAATGAAAAAAATAATGTTTAGAAAATTTGCTTATGATTGCACTTTTTTCTTTTTAATCTCCATTATATCTGCCTCAACAATTGTTTGGGTTTTTCAGGCAGTAAATTTTCTTGATTTAATGGTTGAGGATGGGAGAGATTTCTTCTTATATTTAAATTATACCTTTTTAAATTTTCCTAAAATTATTAGCAAACTATTGCCTTTTGCACTATTTTTTAGTTTTTTTTACGTAATTTCTAAGTACGAATTAAATAATGAACTTATAATTTTTTGGAACTTTGGTGTAAGCAAAATTCAATTAATAAATTTTATTTTAAAAATTTCTCTAATTTTTATGACTTTTCAAATTTTATTAGTTGCACTTATTGTTCCTAAAACTCAAAATATTTCTAGAGATTTAATAAAAAAATCAAATATAAATTTTTTTGAAAGTTTTATTAAACCAAAAAAATTCAATGATAATATTAAAGGACTAACAATATTTGCTGATGAAAAAAATGAAAACGGTGAACTCAAAAATATTTATCTAAAAAAGGAAACTGACAAAAGTAATTTTCAAATAACGTATGCAAAAACAGGATATTTTCAATCGAGTAAAAATATTCAGATACTTGTTCTGAAGAATGGACAAACAATAAACAAAATTAATGATGATATAACAACATTTAATTTTAAAGAGTCTACGCTTAACATGTCCTCACAAGATTCAAGTATAATAAAAACTGATAAAATTCAAGAGACTTCAACACACAATCTTATTTTGTGTTTAGGTAGATTTATAAATTTTGATGATAAAGTTAAAAAAAATAATTCAAACAAATTTATACAAAATTGTACTGTAGAAAACTTAGATAATGTATTTAAAGAAATCTATAAAAGATTTTTAGTACCGACCTATATTCCAATTTTAATATTAATTTCTCTGATATTAATAATAAAATCCAAAGAAAATA
>CACKOH010000015.1 GCA_902601785.1 uncultured Pelagibacteraceae bacterium
TCTGACATTCAATCGGGAAAATTTACTAAGGAGTGGATGGACGAATGTAAAAACGGCCAGAAAAACTTTTTAGCAACTAGAGCTAAGTTGGCAGAGCATTCTGTCGAAAAGGTTGGGGCTGAACTTAGAGCTATGATGCCATGGATTGGTAAGAAAAAACTAGTTGATAGTGATAAAAGTTAAATTTAGATAAAGACCCAAAAAGGTCTTAAAAAATTAACCAAAATCTAACATTTATTTTGCAATCTCACTTATAGATTGTAATATGAATTTTCTATAATATTTAGTTATGAGCAGCAAAGATAGAGTTATAATTTTTGATACTACTATGCGAGATGGTGAGCAATCACCAGGCGCATCCATGAGTTTGGAGGAAAAAATCCAAATAGCAAGAGTATTTGATGAATTAGGAATAGACATTATTGAAGCGGGGTTTCCGATTGCATCCCCTGGAGATTTCGAAGCAGTAACTGAAGTTAGTAAAATTTTAAAAAAATCTATTCCCGCAGGATTATCAAGACATTCTAAAAAAGATATCGATAGAGCCTATGAAGCTTTAAAACATGCTCCAAGATTTAGAATCCACACATTTATTTCAACGAGCCCTCTTCATATGAAGCATAAATTAAATATGTCTACAGAAGATGTTTACGAGTCTATTGGACAGCATGTAGCTTATGCAAGAAAATTTACTGATGATGTTGAATGGTCTTGTGAAGACGGTACAAGAACAGATATGGATTTTATGTGTAAGACAGTAGAGCTCGCTATTAAAAATGGTGCAACAACTATAAATATTCCTGACACAGTTGGTTATACTATTCCTTCTGAGTTCACAAAGATTATTGAAACACTACTAAACAAAGTTCCAAATATTGATAAAGCAATTTTATCTACACACTGTCATAATGATTTAGGTTTAGCAGTTGCAAATTCTTTAGCAGGGGTTCAGGCTGGCGCTAGACAAATTGAATGTACGATTAATGGTTTAGGAGAAAGAGCTGGGAATGCAGCACTTGAGGAAGTTGTAATGGCAATCAAAACAAGGCCAGATTTGATGCCTTATGAAACAGGAATTAATACTACACTTTTAAGTAAAGCTTCTAAAATTGTGTCAAACGCTACAGGATTTCCCGTGCAATACAATAAAGCAATTGTTGGTAAAAATGCTTTTGCTCATGAAGCGGGTATCCATCAAGATGGTATGCTTAAAAATAGACAAACTTATGAAATTATGACACCCGAAAGTGTTGGTGTAAAACAAACCTCATTAGTAATGGGTAAACATTCTGGCAGACACGCATTTAAGGATAAATTAAATAGTTTAGGGTATCCAGATTTAACTGATGACGTTGTTGGCAATGCTTTTGCAAAGTTTAAAGTATTAGCAGATAAGAAAAAACATGTTTACGATGAAGATATTATTGCACTTATAGATGATAGTTTAATTATTGATAACAAAGTTAACGCAATCAGTCTTAAATCTTTAAAAGTTTTTGCTGGAACAGGTGAACCCCAAAGAGCTGAAATGACTTTAGACGTATATGGTGATGTTAAAAAAGCATTAGAAACTGGAGATGGTCCGGTTGATGCAATTTTTAAATGTATTAAAACACTATTTCCCCATGAAGTTAATTTGCAACTGTATCAAGTACATGCAGTAACTGAGGGAACTGATGCTCAAGCTACAGTAAGTGTTAAAATTGAGGAAAATGGAAAAACAACAGTTGGACAAGCTTCTGATACGGATACATTAGTAGCATCAGCAAATGCTTATATTAGTTCATTAAATAAAATGATTATTAAAAGAGATAAAACCGCTCCAATGGAGCAAGAAAGTCAAAAGGTAAGAGGTATATAGATGGGAATATTTGACAGTGTTAAAAAAATTTGGAGCCAAGATATGGCTATTGATCTTGGAACTGCAAACACGCTTGTAGTTTTAAAAGGTCAAGGTGTAGTTCTTAATGAACCTTCAGTTGTTGCAATAGTTGATCAAGGTGGAAAAAAAAATGTATTAGCTGTTGGAGACGAAGCGAAAACAATGCTTGGACGAACACCAGGTAACATTAGTGCAATTAGACCTCTAAGAGATGGTGTTATTGCAGACTTTATAGTTACTGAAGAAATGATTAAACATTTTATTAAAAAAGTTCATAAAGGAAGCACATTTGCTAATCCTAGAATTTTAATTTGTGTACCAACTGGTTCAACGCCAGTTGAAAGAAAAGCAATTCAAGATAGTGCTTTAGCTGCAGGAGCAAGAAGGGTTCAATTAATTGAAGAACCAATTGCAGCAGCTATTGGAGCAAATCTTCCAATTTCTGAAGCAACTGGCTCAATGATTGTAGATATTGGAGGAGGTACAAGTGAAATCGCTGTTATGTCTTTGGGTGGTCTAGTTTATTCTAAATCTTTAAGGGTTGCAGGTGACTCTATGGATGTAGCAATAATAGATTATATGAGAAAAGAATACAATTTATTAATTGGTGATACTACTGCTGAAAAAATAAAAAAAGAAATGGGTACAGCTGTACCAACTGGAACAAATACTTACCCAGTTAAAGGAAGAGATTTAAGATCAGGTACCCCGAAAGAAGTTAATATTACAGAAGAAGATACTGCAGAAGCACTAAATGATATAATGAAACAAATGGTTAGTGCAATTAAAGATGCCTTAGAAAATACACCCCCTGAATTATCAGCTGATTTAGTTGACATGGGTTTAACTTTAACAGGTGGTGGTGCTTTGTTAAAAAATATTGATAAAAGGTTTTCTAAAGAAACAGGTTTACCAGTTCATATAGCAGATGACCCATTATCTTGCGTTGCTGTTGGTACAGGAAAAGCTTTGGATCAAGAAGAAACTTTTTCCACTATGTTATCTGAATATTAAAAAAGATGGCTACAGGCAGAGACGATTTTGTAATTGCCTTTAGATCAGCTTTTTTAAAAAAAAAAGATAAACAAAAATTTTCATTACTTAGTCTAATATTATTATCAATAGTTGTAATTATTTTAAGTAATATAAATTTTAAACCTATTCAGTTTGTAAAGATTGGTATTAATGAAATTATTTATAGATCTTCATATATAGCATCTAAGCCTGAGAATTATCTACAGGAATTAACTCTTAAGATTAAAAATCATATAAATTTATTTGAAAACTATAAAGATATAAAATTAGAACTAGAAAATTTAAAACAAGAAAAAATAACAAACAATTTTTTAAAATCAGAAAATGAAAAGTTGAGAAATCTTATTAACGAAAATATAAATTCTGATGAAATATTAGCAAAAGTTTTAATTGATCGGGAAAGCCCTTTCCTAAAATCTATAATCTTAAATAAAGGAACAAAAGATAATGTAAAACTGGGAATGGCAATAATAGATGGTGTTTATCTCGTAGGCCAAATAATTGAGGTTAATTATACTAATTCTAGAGCCTTATTGTTATCTGATCTTAATAGTAAAATACCTTCAGTTTTAGCTCCACAAAATATTCAAGCAGTGGTTTCAGGCACTGGTAAGGATTATGGAATAATTGAACATACTAAAGATGATATTGTGGAAGATTTAAATAAAATAGACTCAATAATTTATACATCAGGTCTTGGAGGTCTTTTTAAACCCGGGGTACCTATTGGAAAAATATCAAAAGATACAAAAAATAAAGTTAATTTTTTTTCTGATTTTACACAATTAAACTTCATTAAAATAGTTTCTTTTAGTATTGGAGATAAAAATTAATGTCTTCTCTAAATAAAAGCACATTTTTCAGAGCATTTTTATCCTACTTACCTTTGATCATTTTGTTTATTTCCGTATTTAATGAGTTTGATTTTAATTACTTAAAAATTGAAAATTTCTCTTTTAATTTTGTTTATATTTTAATTTTTTATTGGACTTTAAGAAATCCTGATAGCCTTGGATATTTTTCTATATTTTTAGCAGGAGTTATAAATGATGTTGTAATCGGTATCCCTATAGGAATTAGTAGCCTATGTTATTTGATATTATGCGCAGTCACAGCATACATACGGAATATTACGTTAAGCCCAAACTTTGTAAAAGACTGGTTTTCTTTTTTATTTACAATGATCCTAATTAATTCAATACAGGTAATTATATTAGATTTGATATTTCTGATAGAAATTAATTACATGAGCTACGTAGTTAATACAGGATTTACATTTTTGTTTTATCCAATATTTTTCACAGTATTTAACTTTTTTGATCAATTAATTTTACAAAAAAAAAATGATTAAAGAAAATTTAGGAATTAGAAAATCAGACGTAATAAATAGAAGAATGTTTATTGTTGGTGCTGCAAAAATAGTAGTTTTTGTAGGAATTGTTGCTAGATTATTCTCACTTCAAATAAATGAAAATAAAAAATATCTTACGCTCTCTGATAAAAATAGGATTAGAGAATGGAAACTCCCACCCACAAGAGGTAACATTGTTGACTACTTTGGAAATATAATTGCAGGAAATTTAAAAGTTTACCAATTACACATTATACCAGAGCAAGTTGAAAACTTTAATTATCTTTTAGTAAGATTAAAAACACTTTTAAATCTAAGTGATAAAAAAATTCAGAAAATAGTAAATTTAAAAAATAAATTAAAACCTTGGGACAGTATAATTGTATCAGAGAATTTAAGTTGGAGCCAATTCTTAAAGGTTAATAATTATTTATATGATTTAGTTGGTGTAAAACCTGTAATGACAATTTCTAGAAATTATCCATATAGTGAAATGTATACTCATGTTTTAGGATATGTAAGTCAACCGAATGAAGAGGAAATATTAGAAAATGAAATAGTAAAAGAGAGATTTGTTCCAGGTATGAAAATTGGAAAGTTAGGCTTAGAAAAAACATTAGAGAACCAATTAATAGGAACTAACGCAATTCAAAGATATGAGGTTAATGCTTATGGCAAAAGAATAAATCAACTCGAACATCAAAAAGGACTTCAAGGCAGCAAAATTAGATTAACTTTAGATACCGAAGTTCAAAAACTTTCTGCTCAATTGCTCTCGAATAAAGCAGGATCAATAAGTGTCATGGATATTTATACAGGAGATGTAATTGCTATGTATTCTTCACCCTCTTATGATCCAAATTTATTTTTATTTGGTATTAGCCAAGACGAGTGGCAATTAATTAGAAATAATCCATTAAAACCTTTAATTAATAAAACTCTTTCAGGGCTTTATTCTCCAGGATCAACCATTAAGCCAATCGTAGCTCTTTCTGCTTTAGAGAACAATATTATCAATCCAAATTTTAAGGTTAAATGTACAGGTAAAACAGAACTATATGGTCAAACTTTTCATTGCTGGAAAGAAAAAGGACATGGTTTTGTAAGTTTAAAAAATGCAATGAAACAATCTTGTGATACTTATTTTTATGAAATTGCAAGATTGTTAGGAGTTGATCGATTAAATGTCACTGCTAAAAAGTTTGGTTTAGGTGAAAAAGTATTAGGAGAATATTTTGATAATGAAAAAAGAGGTTTGTTTCCAAATACTAATTGGAAAAAAAATAATCTTGGAAGGGGATGGGTTTTAGGTGAAACATTGATTACAGGAATTGGACAAGGATATACTCAAACTACGCCTCTACAATTGTGTTTAATGACAGCTCAAATTGCAAATGGTGGATATAAAATCAAACCAAAAATTATAGTAAATGATGATCCTTTAACTTTAGAAGATGTAAAAAAATCAATGGAACTTCAGTCTTTGCAAAAACCTTATACCAAACTATTTAACGACTCAAAAAATATTAAAATAGTTCAAGAAGCAATGTTTAGTTCTACAAATGAGCAATTTGGTACTTCTTACAGATCCAGAATTGACGATCCAAAATATCAATTTGCAGGCAAAACTGGAACTTCTCAAGTAAAAAGAATAAGCAAAAGAGAAAGGGAACTTGATCTAAAATTAGAACAAATACCTTATAAGGATAGAGATCATGCACTTTATGTTGCTTATGGTCCATATAAAAATCCAAGATATGCATTAAGTATAATTGTCGAGCACGGTGGTTCGGGCAGTAAAGCTGCCGCTCCAATGGCAAAAGAATTATTTAAATTAATAATCGATAGGGATGAACTTAGAAACAAACAATCTAACTTCGAAAATATTAATATATAATGTTTCAAAGAGATACATTAAATTCAGAGCTCTCATTTTTTCAAAAAATTAAAGAGATGGATTATACATTGTTGATTTGTATCACTCTTTTATCAATAATAAGTTTATTGGTGATGTATTCAACAGATGGTGGAGAGATACTTTTTCATACAAAAAGTCATTTTAGCAAACTAGCAGTTTTTTTTCCTCTGATGATATTCATTGCGTTTTTTAATATTAGATATTGGCATACTTTTGCATATTTATTTTACCTCTTAATCATTCTTTTGTTACTTTACGTTTCATTTTTAATTTCATCAGGTGAACCATTAGCTAACATTTTACCATGTGCTAAACAGAAAATATTTTCAGCCAACTGCATGATTACTCTCATATTGTGTTCAATAACTAAAAGAGTAATTCCAAAATCTTGATTTACTTTAATTAACCTATCTATAATTCCATTAATCAATGTTGGATTAATCCCAGCAGTTGGTTCATCTAATAGTAGCATTTCTGGCTCATTCATTAATGCCATCGCTAGTTCTAATAATTTTTGCTGTCCAAATGATAAATCGCCTGCTCTTAAATTTCTTTTTTGATATAAACCCACAAAATTTAATAAATTTTCTGCTTTTTCAGTGAGTTCTTTAGGGATTGTTGAAAAGATCTTCATTAAACTCTCATCACTACCTTTATGACTAATAAGCATATTTTCTACACAATTTAACTTTCCATAAATTCGAGTTTGTTGGAAAGTTCTTAACAACCCGAGTTTTGCAATCACTGGCACTGGTAGTTCTGAAACTTCTTTATCATTGAACTTGATTGAACCATTATCAATTGGGTATGTTCCAACTATTGAATTAAATAATGTAGTTTTACCAGATCCATTGGGTCCAATTAATCCAACTATTCTTCCTTTTTCAACATTCATTGAAATATCAACATTAGCTTTAACTCCGCCAAATGATTTACTAACGTTGGTTACTTCTAAAATACTCATTTGAGCTCCACCTGTGCTTTACGATCTTTTTCATCCACAACCTCACCAAATCTCTCAGGATATTTTTCTCTTAACCATCCCATTATCCCCTCTGGGAAATAAATAACGATAACTACAATTAAAACTCCAAGAGCAACATATTGCCAACCTAAGAAGAAAGTCCAAAAACCCTCTTTAAAGATATGAAACACTGTTGCACCAATTATTGGTCCCCAAAGAGTTCCTTTGCCACCAAGTATTGCCATCAATACCATGAATACTCCCATCTCTCTTCCGTCAAAAGCAACGTCTGTTGAGTCAATGTATCCAACTAAGCCACCCATGATACCCCCTGCAAGACCACAAAAGAAAGCTGAAATCATCCATCCTACTATCTTATACTTCATCGTTTCAATTCCCATAGCCTCAGCTTTATCTTCATTATCTCTAATTGCATTTAAAATTAATTTAAATCTAGTTGAGTAAATTACCCTCACAGCTATGAAAGTCATTACTAAGACAAAAAAACTTAAGAAATAGAAAAATTCACCTCTCGAATCTAAAGATCCAACATCAGGAAATGGTGGTGTAGTGAAACCTTGTCCAGCTCCAATGATTTCAATTCCTCCAGAAATTTCACCTGCTGCAACTCCTAGTCCTAATGTACAAATAGCAAAATAATGTCCTCTAAGTCCTAAAATAGAATATCCAATTAAACCGGCAACAATAGTTGGCACAACTGCAGCAACTATCAATCCAACAGCCATTCCCTGAAAAAATTGTGCTGGAGTGTGAACAAATGTTTTTTCACCACCACTTTCTGTCCACTCAGCCAATGGAAAAAACATACCAACCTGGACAGAGGCACATAAATACATGCCGAGGCCATAAAAGAGTATATTTCCGAATGAGTTATACCCCATTTCACCCCCTTGAATATTCCATGTGGTTGCTAAAACTATTAATACACAAAGGATAGATAACTGTACTTTGAAAGCTGGAAACAAGAATGGAGCGGCTATACCAAAAATTAAAATTCCACTATATAAGAGTAAATTATTTTTGTTCATAAAGATTTAATATTTTGTTTCTAAAATTTTGGTTAATAGTAAAATAATGTCCATCTTCCTCATGAACACTTGAACCATTTGAATGATATTCATCTAAGTGTTTCTTAAATTTAACTATATCGACTTCTATTAATTTACCTTGATTGTCTTTAATTTTAACCTTTCTCATTTCAAGTACTCTCTTTTTCTTGAAAGTTTAAATCTTCTGTAGACAAGTATTAAAACTAATAATAAAAATACTGATCCAATTCTAAATTCAGTTCCAAGTATATAATCTGCAAATTCTTCAAATACACCTAAACCCATTCCTGACATTGCAACACCAGGTAGGTTTCCTAATCCCGCAACAATAACGATCATAAATGATCGAATTGTATAAGGTAATCCCATATAAGGGTGAATTGTAAAAGTAATTGAAATTAGTGCTCCAGCAACACCACAAAGAGCTGCATTAATTCCAAAAGTTGCTGCATAAACTTTTTCTGTATCAACACCTAAAATCTTTGCTGCTCTTGCATTTTGGGCTGTAGCTCTAATTGCACGACCAAGCTTAGATTTTTTCATGTAAATTACTAAACAAATTGCGAATAAAATGCTTATAAAAGCTGAAAATATTTTTGAATTTGGTAGCACTACATTACTGTTAAATAACATAGTTGTTCCATAATCTGAATTTGCAAGAACAACGTCTGCTCCAAATGCAAAGTTCATTAATTGCATGAAAAGAATACTTATTCCAAAAGTTGCTAAAATAGAGATAAATAAATCTCTATCGACTACTTTATTAATTACAAGTTTGTAAATTGCTATACCTATAAAAAACATTATTATTGGTGACACAATCACTCCCCATGCAGGGTGAATGCCATAAAGATACATGAAATAAGCAATGTATCCTCCTAAAATAACAAGATCTCCTTGAGCAATATTAATTATATTCATTACTCCCCACTGAAGTGCCATACCATATGCAATCAATGCAAATAAAATTCCAAGTAAAATTCCGTCCAAACATGCTTGAACAGAAATCATTGGATATTGGAAGACCATGAAATCCATAATGAATCCTATAAAAAAATACCCCCTATATATATTATATTAGGGGGTATTTATAGATTTGTTTATCTTTTTGACCAAGAAGGAATTGGGTGAATCAATTTAGCTGAAGCCCATTTAGTTGGAGCAACAACTTTGTTTTCACATTTTCCACCATCATCACACATAACTTGGAAAAGTACCATTGGCTTATCAACATTCTGACCACCTGGTGCAAATTTTATGTTTCCATAAAAAGTTTGCATATTAGTAGCTGCAAGAGCATCTCTTACTTTCTTTTGATCAAAAGAATTTGCTCTTTCAAATGCATCTTTAAACACCAATAGAGCAGCTGATGATTCTGCTGCTTGATATGGAGGCGCATAACCAAACTCTTTAGTAAAGTCTGCGTCATAAGTCATACCATCTTTAAAGAAGTCATCTTTATAAGTTAGAGTTTTGTGCCACTGAGAAGCACATAAAGCATATTGTGAGTTCTTACCATGTTGCTTTGATAATTTCGCTGCATCACAGTGTGTCATAGCTAACATAGGAACATCTACTTTCATCTCAGATATTTGTCTAATAGCAGTTAGAGCACCTTTTGTATGACCCGAAACAACTAAAACATCTGGTTTCATTTGTTTGACTTTTACTAAAGTAGCAGCCATGTCATTTAGCTCTTTTGGTAATTTATCATCAATTACCTTTTTAGAGCCAGTTCTTTTAATTGCATCTAAAACTCCAAGTCTTACGTCTTGAGAAAACGCATCTTGTTCAAATGCCATTGCAACAGTAACTCCTTTTCCATTATTCTTTTCAACTGCTAAATCAATAGCAACATCAAGATATAAATTAGCAGGAGCTAAAACTGCAAATAGATATTTATAACCTTTTGTAAACAAAGATCTAGATGCACCATTTGCTTCCACCATTGGAACACCATATTTTTCTGTAACTGGAGCTATCGCTTTAGTTAATCCTGAACTGTATGGACCAAGCATAAACTGAACACCATCTTGTGAAATTAATCTTTCAGCAAGTTGAGCTGCTCTTTTTGGGTTTGACTCATCGTCATAATAGATAATATCAAACTTATAAGTTTTACCACCAACTTTAACCCCACCCATGCTGTTAATTCTATCTACGGCCATATTGTAACCGTTTTGAGTATGAACACCATTAGAAGAGTATTTACCAGTTAATGAAATTGCTGCACCTAAAACAATTTTATCTCCAACGACTTTCGCAAAAGATGCGACTGATGTTGATAATAAAATTACAGTTGCAGAAATAAAACTTACTATTATTTTATTTATTTTCATTTTATTTCCTCTAGTTATTAATTAATTAATAACTAATTTAATAAACAAATCTCTCTAATTGCAAGTGGCAATAAAAGCCCAATGTTTACTAATACTGTTGAGTTAAAACTATAATTACTGCAATAATAACTAATACACTCGCTGAAATTGTATTAATTGTTCTAGGTTTTGTATTTATCCAATTTATTAACTTTTGTGCAAGTAAAGCATAACCAATCAGAGATAAAAAATCTAAAACAACATAAGTTGTTATTAAAATTAAAAATTGAATTAAATAATTCTCATTAAAGTCAATAAACTGTGGAAAAATTAGTGGAAAAAACATCCAAGCCTTTGGACTAGTTCCTGCAACTAGAAATCCATCTTTAAAAAATGAAAAAAAACTTTTTGAGAAATCTTTGCTTGAATTAAATTTTTTAGGTCTAGAATTATAAATATCGAATGCTAGATATAAAATATATACAACACCAATCCATTTAAATATATTTAAAAAAGTTGGGTTTTCAGAAAAAAAAGATCCAATAACAAAAATAACTAAAGATGCTTGTAAGATATTTGCACTAATATCTCCTAAAGCAGTCCAGATACATTTTTGAACTCCATAATTCATAGAATATGAAACAATTACAATTCTTGGCGGCCCTGGAGTAATAAATAAAAAAAGTATTATCTGTAAAAATAAAAAATAATTTAGGGGGAGCATTTTAAGATAGTCCTTAAAAACCGGGAGCTAAAGATGGCTAAGAAGGACTATCCAAATCATATTATCAGAGGCTAAAAAAAATGCATTAAATTTTTATTTCAATTATAAAGGGTTTATGAAAAAAAAAGGTCGCATTCCTGTCACTCGAGTCAAAAATCCTGAACCAGATATAACTGACCCTGATTGGGTCATTTGGGCAGCTTGGGCAGATAGGATTACTTTTGAAGAAATAGAAAAAAAAACTGGAAAAACAGAATCTGAAGTAATTAGAATTATGAGAAGATCTGTTAAACCAGGTTCTTTTAGATTATGGAGGAAAAGAGTTAACCAAAAAAGTATAAAACACAGAAAAAAGTTTGAGTACTCTAGAAAAGAAATTACTAGCAAAATTAAAAAAGGTGACTATCTATAATTAATGAAAAAAATTACAATTTATACAGGTCCATTTTGTAATTACTGCGATGCTGCAAAAAGACTGCTTGCTAGAAATAATGCACCTTATAGTGAAATAGATATTTCAAAAGTTGATGGTGCTATGGATGAAATGATTAAAAAAGCTAACGGAAAAAGAACTATACCTCAAATTTTTTTTGATGATGAGCATATAGGCGGTTATGATGAAACGAGAGCCTTGGAAAAAGAAAATAAGCTTTTAGAAAAATTAAATGATTAATTTCAGTTTTCAATAGCTAGTTGTTTTTTAGCTAATGATGTTAAATTTTCAATTTTAATCCTACCTTTGTAATTAGTTTCAAAGTCCTCTGCTGCAAAATCTGGTGGGCTTTCACCTTTTAAGAATTTTTTTGCTTGTTTTCGCACATAATCAAGATTTTTTTTACAATAAGGAGTTGATCCTACATAAACTACATTTGAATAATTTTTTCCTAAATGTTTTTCCTCAACTGCATGTACAACATCTGGATGCCACCAAACTGTATCCCCTGGTTTCATATTTGGAATTGAAATCAGTCCTTCTAAAAGTAAAGAGTGATATTCTTTGTTTACCGACAAAGCTTTTCCTAATTTAGATCCACATAATTCATCTTTTGGAACGTCATCAAGTAAAGCTCTAGTTAAAATATAAGCCATAGCTTTAGCAATTGGAATTAGTTGCAGAGTTCCATCATTAGGTCCCTGTTCTGTTAATGCAGTCCATCCTTGAAAAGTTCTAAAAACATGTGCAACTGCTGGGGATTCAAATTCAGTTGTCTTATCTCTATATTTTGCATTAAATGGATTAAATTTTAAAAAATTATCTGAAAAAATATCTTTATATATTTTCTGGTAATAATCATCTGACCATCTTTCAACTGATCCTGCATCACAATGAGGTGATAAACCCAATGTATTATCGCCTGGTTCTCTTCTTCTCACTCTATCTGCATAAGACAATTCTTTGCTTGGATCAAAAACCTCATACTCATCATTTTTATATATCCACAGATTATTGAGCCACTTTTTAACTTTTAACATATTTTCAGAATGTCTAATCTCCATTTGAGCTTTAGACCAATAAAGGCCCATAATCTGAGGTTTACTAGATTTTAAATCACTAAAATACTTATCAAGACCAGATTTTTTTTTTTGATCGTCATAATAATTATTTTCTTCAATATATTTTTCCAAATCATTATTTAATCTTTCAATCGTCAAATTCTCAAAAACATCTCTTACTATGACACATCCTCTTTTTTTTATACTCTCAACAAATTTGGTATTTCTTAGGTTGATCTGATTGAAAGATATTTCAGGTATAATTGATCTTTTTAAGGCTTTTAATTTTGAAATTTCGTCTATTTCAGATTTTATATATTTTTCAATTTGGTTAAAATTTTCTTTATAATCTTTTGAATAATTTTTTAACTTAGATTTAAGTTTCTCAATATCGATTTCGCTAAACATACTAGTTAGCTTTTGGGTTTAAATACTAGGCAAACACCATTGTTGCAGTATCTTTTGCCAGTTGGTTGTGGTCCATCTTCAAAAATATGTCCATGATGACCACCACAACTTTTGCAATGATATTCAGTTCTGGCATAACCTATATGATGATCTGTTTTTGTTTCAAATACACCAGGTAAAGACTCATAAAATGAAGGCCAACCTGAACCACTTTCATATTTTGTTTTAGAATCGAAAAGTTTGACTCCACAATTTGCACAATGAAAACTTCCTTCTCTTTTTTCACGGTTTAGCTCACTTGTTCCAGCAAGTTCTGTGCCTTCTTCAAATAAAATTAGTTTTTGTTCAGCAGTTAGATTTTGATTAATTTTTTTAACCATAATTAAATATATTTAGCACAAGATTGATGTAACATTGAGTGTAATTCCACTAATTTATTAAAATCTTTATTATATCCTCCACCAAGAACACCACAAACAGGTATTTTTTTTGAAAAAAAATTATCAATTACTAATTCATCTCTCATTTTTATTCCATCATCTGAAATTTTCAGTTTTCCTAATCTGTCATTAAAATGGATATCTACACCAGCTATGTAAAAAACATAATCAAAATTCTCATAATTTAATTCTGTCAAATAATGTTTAAGTGTTTTTAAATAATTTTGATCTTCTAGATTATCTTCTAGCTCAACATCTAAATCGCTAGTTGATTTTTTTGCTGGATAATTTGTCTTTGAATGCATGCTAAATGTAAAGACATTTCTATTTTCTTTAAATATATCTGAATTACCATTTCCTTGGTGGACATCTAAATCAACTATAAGAATTTTATTTGCTAAGCCTCTGTTAATTAAATAATGAGCAGCAACTGCAACATCATTAAATACACAATATCCAGCACCACCATTATAATTTGCATGATGACTACCCCCAGCAGTATTGCATGCTATCCCATAGTTAATTGCAAGTTTTGATGCAAGAACAGTTCCACCTGTTGCAATAAGAGATCTTTGTACTACGCTATCAACTAGAGGAAATCCTATTTTTTTTACTTTGTCTTTACTTAATGTTTTGTTTTTAATATCAAATATATACTCTCTAGAATGTGCGTAATTCAAAGTCTCAACAGAACAGGGGTAGGGCTTATAAAACTTTTCTACTATTTTGTTTTTAATTAAATAATTGGCTAATTCACCAAACTTATTTATTGGAAACTTATGATCATCTCCAATTTTTGCAAAATAGTCCTCATGATTAACAACTGGAAGTTCCATATTTATTCTAGCACTCTTATAGGTTTGCCATTAACACAAGCCTCTAAACCCTCAATCATTTGATTGTAAAAAATACTATAATTTTCTGCAGTAACATAACCTATATGAGGTGTTAGAAGTGCATTAGGTAAAAATCTTAATTTATTATTTTCCGGTAATGGCTCTTTTTCGAATACATCAATACCTGCACCAGCAATTACATTAGTTGATAATGCAATAATTAAATCATCTTCATTAATAATTTCTCCTCTAGAAGTATTAATAATAAATGAGGTTTTTTTCATATTATCAAATTCTTTAATTGTAATACAGTCCTTATATCTTTGGCCACCTTGAACATGGATAGATAAAAAATCAGAATTTTTAATTAAGTCTTCTTTACTACATGGTAAAACATCTAATTCTTTACAAGTATTGAGATTTAAATTTTCACTCCATGCCATAACTTGCATTCCAAAAGCTTTTCCAATTTTTGCAACTTGTGATCCAACTCTACCTAAACCAACTAATCCTAGGATTTTTCCTTTTAATTCGACTCCTACTGTCGTTTGCCAATATCCTTGATACATATTGTCAAATTCCTCTTTAAAATTTCTAGCTAAGCCTAATATTAAGGCCCATGTTAACTCGGGAGTTGGATTTTTATTTATGTCTGTACCACAAACAATTATATTTCTTTTTTTCGCAGCATCTAAATCTATTGATTTATTTCTTAATCCACTAGTGATAACAAATTTTAAACTATTTAAATTATCAATTAAATTTTTAGTAATTGGTGTTCTTTCCCTCATTATAAGCAATGCCTCAAAATCTAATAATTGCTCTATAGCATCGGCTTCATCTATAAAAGGCTCACTAAAAACTTTAAATTCATATTTTCCTGATAGTTTTTCTAAATCTACAAATTGTTGTGAAACATTTTGATAATCATCTAAAATAGCAACTTTAAGCATTTATTATTTTTCTGTTTGATAAAAACAAACCTAATATAATTAAAATGGTTCCAATTAAATGATAAAATAAAAATTTTTCATCAAAAAATATCATTGCAAAAATTGTACTAAATAAAGGGATTAATGATAAAAATATTCCTGATCTATTGGGCCCTATTATTGATACTGCTCCAGCCCAACAATAATAAGATCCAATGCTTGGAAAAATCGCAACATAAAGTAAAATATATATTAAGTTTAAATTTACATTTATTGAATTACCCTGATTTAATTCAATAAAAAAAGCAGGTGTAAGTATAAGCAGTCCAAAAGTACAAATAATTTGGACAAGTGCTAAGAGAGAGATTTCAAAATTCCTTTTTTTTAAAAAAGCAGAGTAAACCCCCCAAGAAATAATTGCAGCAACCATAAATAAATCTCCTGTGTTAAAGTCTAGCGAAATTAATACGTCTAAATCAAGTTTAGAAATGATTACTAAAATTCCTAGTGATGAAATTAACAGACCAGATAACTGAAAAATATTTGTTTTTTCTATTTTAAGTAAAAAACAAACCAAAATAATTGTAGCTGGTATTGCAGTGTTAAAAAGTGACGCATTTATTACTTGTGTATAATTTAGTGCCTTGTAAGTAAGAGCAGTAAATAAAAACACACTAGTCACTCCTAATAAAAATAATAATTTAAAATTTTTAAATATTAATTTTTTTAAACTTAAAATTTCTTTATAAGTAAAAGGCATTAGTATTATCCAAACTAGAAGCCATCTTAAAAATGCAAGTGTAAATGGGGATATACTTTCTATAAATGCAAATTTTCCGATATTAAAATTGCCTGCCCAAAACAATGTGGCGCAAACCAACATAAAATAAGCTTTAAAATTTTGGCTCACTTAATTAAATCTAAGAGAACTATATGGTTTTAAATCTAAATTAGTATTTTCGTTTGCAATCATACCTGAAACGATCTTCCCAGATATTGGCCCTAAAGTCCATCCCAAATGATGATGTCCAAAACAATAATATATATTTTTATAATTTTTAGATGGACCCATAACTGGCAAAAAGTCAGGGAGTGTTGGTCTAAAACCTAGCCACTCATCCTCATGTTCAGGTAGGTCTCCAAGCATATATTTTGCATTATTAATTAAATTTTTTATTCTTGATTTTGAAAGAGGATTATCCAATCCACCAAACTCTACAGTTCCTACTACTCTTAATCCTTGTTCCATTGGTGTTATTCCAAAACCTCGATTTGAAAATATTACTGGTCTGCTTAGCAAATGATCGCAGTTTTTAAAATGAACATGATATCCTCTTTCAGTGTCCAGTGGTATTTTTTCACCAAAATTATCAGTAAGTTTTTTTGAGAAAGCACCACATGCAATCACTGCTTTATCAAAAATATAATTTTGAATTTCAGTTTTAAAAATAGGTTTTTCATCATCAAAATTAATGTCTTCAATATTAACTTTGTTAAATTTTCCTCCTTTTTTTAAAAATAAATCAAATAACTTTAGAAGTATTTTTTTTGGATTACGAGCATGTCTCGCATAAGGGTAGTAAACTCCAGCATGGTAAATAGGTTTTATGTGAGGTTCTAAGTCATGAATTTCAGCTTTGTTAACTAATTGCTGCTTGACACCCAATTCCTCTCTTACTTTAATTTCAAGTTCTCTACTTTTTAAATTTTGATCATTCCAAATATATAAAATTCCTTTGTTTTCAACTAAACCTTCTAAATCTATTTCATCAAACAATTCATCATATGCCGGTAAGGCTTGATCTAAAATTTGATGCATATTTTTTGCTGTATACATCATTTTACTAGTTGTTGAGTTCATTATAAATTTTAAAAACCATGGAATCATTTTTGGAACATAGTTCCATTTTAATGCTAATGGACCAGATGAGCTGATAAGCATTGCAGGCACATCTGTTAATACATCGGGTCTATTAATTGGAACTGAAGCATATGGAGAAAAATGTCCTGCGTTTCCATAAGATGCAGCTTGCGCTCCAGGATTATCTCTGTCAAAAATAGTTACATTAAAACCTTTTTTTTGCAAAAATAAAGCATTGGAAACACCCTGTATGCCTGCACCTACTATTCCAATTTTAATGTTCTTACTCATGGTTCCTTATACAATCAAAAAATATTTTTTGAGAGTGACAAATTATGCTTGTTTAAAATATATCTTACTAGGCAATTATTTGTTTATGATTAATTTTGGCGCTCAAAACAATACCAAAGCCTATCATAGTGGCTAACATCGAGGAACCCCCATATGACATAATTGGCAGTGGTGAACCAACTATAGGAAGCAAGCCTAAAACCATTGATAAGTTTACTACGATATAAATAAAAATTGAAAAGGCAAAACTAAAACAAAACAATTTAGAAAAATTACTTCTTGATAGTGCTCCAATACGAATAATTCTAAATATTATTATTGTGTAAAGAATTAAAAGACCAACTGACCCTATAAAGCCAAATTCCTCAGAAAATAATGTAAAAATAAAGTCAGTATGTTTTTCTGGAAGAAAATCTAGATAACTTTGTGTCCCTTTCAGAAATCCTTTTCCATCTAGACCCCCTGATCCTATAGCAATTTTAGATTGAATAATTTGATAGCCTGCTCCAAGAGGGTCCCTATCTGGGTCTAAAAATGTTAATATTCTCAATTTTTGATAAGGTTTTAAAAAGGATATAATAAAAGGAAGAGATATTAAGAAAGTGACAAAAGAATAGACAAAATATTTAATCCTGACTCCCCCTAACCACAAAACAATTAGTCCACTTAACACAATTAATATAGATGTTCCTAAATCAGGTTGAGAGATTACAAATATAGTTGGTATTATTATAATTGATAGTACTAAAATAATACTTGTCAGAGAATTTACATTTTCAACTTTTATCCGGTGATAGTATTTTGCAAGACATAAAATAATAGCAATTTTCATTAGTTCTGAAGGCTGGAGAACAAATAAATATAAATCCATCCATCTTTGTGAGCCTGATGATTTAAGACCAAAAAATGAAACGTAAAGTAACAAAAGAATGATTAAGAGGTAAAATAAATATGCAAAAGTATGCCAATATCTAATATTAAAAAACGCAATGAATATCATCAGAGGAAAAAAAACTGCTAGTTTGCTAAAATGACTTTTTGTATGAAAAAGTATCTCTCCACCATCTGTTGAATACATCACCAATAAACTTATTATTGATAAAAGAGTGATACAAATCAACAATGTATAATCCATCTCTTTAATTTTTTGAAAAAATGAGAGCTCTGAATTTAATGTATCTCTTTGAAACATTATATATTAATATTTTCGAAGTTAGATTGTTTGTTTCTAAGTTCATCCCTATCGATTATTAATTTAAATAATTCTTTTGCCATTGGAGCGGCAGCTTTACTGCCCGAACCACCGTGCTCGACAATTATACTTAATGCATATCTTGGATTTTTATATGGACCATAAGCAACATAAAGTGCATGATCTCTATCCTTATAAGGTATTTGTTCTAATTTTAGATCAAGTTCCCTTTCTCTTTTGCTTATTCTTTTTACTTGAGAAGTTCCAGTTTTGCCTGCAAATTGATATTTTGGATCGTCAATTCTGGATCTGTAAGAAGTACCAAATTGCTCATTTGTAGAACTAAACATTGCTTCTTGAACTATTTTAATATTTTTTGAGTCGTTAAATAGTTTGGTATAAGGTTTTTGCAAAGACTGAAGTTCCATTGATTTTTTTACATCTTCTAAAGTTAAAGGATCATCATTTACTATAATTTTTGGTTTGATTTTATATCCACCATTTGCAATTTGAGCTGTCATTAAACACAATTGTAGAGGCGTAGTTTGAGTATATCCTTGTCCAATTCCTGTAATCAATGTTTCACCTAAAACCCATCCCCTTCCAAGATTATTTTTTTTCCAATTAGTATTTGGAAACAAACCTCTTTTTTCATTATCAAAATATTCTCCTAATACTTTTTCACCTAAACCAAACTTTTTAGCAGTGACATTTAATCGATCAACTCCTAACAATCTTGCAATTTCATAAAAATAAGTATCACAAGATTGTTTCATTGCATTTTTTAAACTTACAAAACCATGTCCTTTTTCTTTCCAGCAATGAAAAGTTTGACCATATAGTTCTGTTTTACCTGTACATTTAACCTTAAAATTTGGATTGATAATATTGTTCTCTAAAGCAGAAAGAGCTACGATTGGCTTAATGGTTGATCCTGGAGAATAAAGCCCTGAAAGAGTTTTATTAATTAAAGGTTTTAATGGATTATTTCTAATTAATTGCCACTCGTCTTGGCTAATACCAAATAAAAATAAATTTGGATCATAAGAGGGTGAAGAATACATAGCAATTACATCTCCTGTATAAATATCCATGACACTTATTGATCCTGCTTTATTCGAGAGCAATTGAGCAGAAAGTTTTTGAACTTCGGTATCTAAAGTTAATCTAATTTTGCTGCCTTGAAGTCCTTTTTGATGTTCGAGTTGATTTATTCTTTTGCCATAAGCATTAACCTCATATCTTTGAATTGCGTTAGTTCCTATTAATTGGTTCTCTAATGTTTTTTCTAAGCCTAACTTTCCAATTTTCATACCTGGAACAAATCTCTCTTTTACTATTTCATTTTCTAATATTTCCTCTTCATTCGGTTGACTTACATATCCTAAAACATGAGTATACATTTCACTATATGGATAATTTCTAGAAATTGTCATTACAGGTTTTACACCAACTAAATCATATAAATAATTATTAACCTTTAAGAATTGGCTCCAACTTAAATTCTCTGATACAATTATACTGTCCCAAGGTTTTAATTTATTTTTTAAATTTACTATTTTCTGAATTTTTTTATCACTTAGATTTAAAAGTGTTTTTAATCTTACTAAAAGATAATTAAAGTTTTCAACTTGCTCTGGTATAATGTGTAATTGGTAAACTTTTAAATTTCCTGCAATTATATTTCCAAAGTAGTCAACAATGTTACCTCTTGTGGGTGGGAGTTTCCATTCTCTAATCCTATTTTTATCAGAGAGCGTAAGATATTTTTTATTTTCATTTATTTGAAGTGAGAATAATCTAGCAACAATTCCTACAAAAACTACTATTTTTGCAGCACCAACAATAAACATTCTTCTATTTATTACGTCTGATTTTCTAATTCCTAAATTTTCTTTAATCATTTTTTTTTTGTAAAATTAATTGATCAAAAAAGTTAAATACTGTGAAAAATATTGGATAAAACAAAAATGTAAATCCTGTATTAACTACGTAGCTCATGTAATTAATTTCTATCAGAAATATCAAATCTAATATAATTACCTGTATTGAATTAATTAGGATCATTGTAAATAAAAAAGAAAACCAGTCTTTTACAAAGTTTGGGCTTAACGTAATATTCCGTATGTATGCTGTGACTGCGCATAATATCAAATAACATAGGCTACTAATTCCTATAGGGATACCGATTACAACATCATTTATAACTCCTGCTAAAAATATAGAAAAATATCCAAGGCTATCAGGATTTCTTAAAGTCCAATAAAAAATTAAAATATAAACAAAATTAAAAGAGAAATTTTCAATTTTTAAGTAATTAAAATCAAACTCATTAAATACGGAAATAAACAAAATGATCAAAGGTAAGTAGGATAAAAATGCTCTGAAAAATGTGCTTTTATTTAGAGAAGACATTAATTTTTATCTCCAATACTAAAAGAAACTATTTTAATGAAGTTTAATTGTGTAAAATCAGAAAAAAAATTAACTTTATTTTTTGTATCTTTTGATATTTTTCCAATAGGTACCCCGGGTTTAAAAAGACCTCCAAGACCTGATGTATAAATTATTGAGTCTATTTTATTTAAATCTTCCACAATATCATCTTTAGTATGTTCAATTATTCCATAATCCTTACCAGTGCCTGAAACCACTGCTTGAATATTTTGTGGAGCTAAAACTGAAGGTATTTTACTATTAAGATCAGATAACAATAAGGCTCTAGAATTAGTATAATTAACCTCAATTATTTGGCCTACGAGATAAACACCATCTATTATTGCCATTCCCAGTTTTACATTATCTTTTGTTCCTTTATTTAAGATTATAGATTTTAGGAAAGGGCTTTCCCGATCAATTAAAACTTTTGCTAATATTTCATCAGAATTTATATTTTCGTTAATAAGATTTCTCAACTTTTCATTTTCTGATTTTAAAAAATTGTTTGTTATTTTTTCTTGTTTTAAATTTTCTAGTTCTAATTTTATATCTTTATAGTTTTCAAATAAATTTATATGATTTTTAATCTTAAGAGTTAATTCCTGTAGATAATTCTCAGGCTTAGATGCTATATATGAAGATCTATAAATAATTTCATTAATACCAATCTTTACAAACTGAATAGGTTTAAAATTTATATTACTTAAAATAATTACAACTATTGATAATAATATTAGACTAAGTAATGAAAATTTTTGTTTATCTTTTTTTTTTAAAAAAGCTGATCTAAAGGCAATTACAAAATCGTCTCTGCCTGTAGCCATCTTTTTTAATATTCAGATAACATAGTGGAAAAAGTTTCTTCTTGATCCAAAGCTTTTCCTGTACCAACAGCAACGCAAGATAATGGGTCATCTGCTATATGAACTGGTAAACCTGTTTCTTTAGAAAACCTTTTATCAATATTTTTTAACAAAGCACCACCACCTGTTAAAGTTAAACCCATGTCAACTAAATCAGCTGATAATTCAGGGGGTGTATTTTCTAAGGCATCTTTAATTGCACTAACCATTTGTTTCATTATATCATTTAGTGCTTCTGCAGTATCTTCTTCTGTAATATTAACTTCTTTCGGGGTACCTGATCTTAAATCTCTTCCTTTAACTGGGTAAGTATTTGTTCCAGTTGGTACAGCTGTACCCATTTCTTTTTTTATTTTTTCAGCAGTAGTATCACCAATTAATAAATTGTATTCTTTTCTCATATAATCTATTATTGCTACATCCATAGAGTCACCTGCAACCCTTAAAGATTTAGAATAAACTAGACCACCCAAAGACATAACAGCGATTTCACTTGTACCTCCTCCAATATCTACAATCATTGAGCCAGTTGCTTCAGAAATTGGAAGATTTGCTCCAATAGCTGCTGCAATTGGTTCTTCAATTAATTGAACCCTTCTTGCTCCTGCAGCTAAAGCACTATCTTGAATTGCTTTTCTTTCAACTGGCGTTGAACCAGTTGGTACACAAATTAAAATTCTAGGATTAGCAAATGTGCTTCCTTTATGAACTTTTTTAATAAAATGTTTAATCATTTCTTCAGTAACTATAAAGTCTGCAATAACACCATCTCTTAGAGGTCTAATTGCACTAATGTTACCTGGTGTTCGTCCAAGCATTGTTTTCGCTTCGTCTCCAACAGCTAATACATTTTTTTTTCCACCTTGATCAACTATTGCAACAACTGAAGGTTCATTAAGAACTACACCTTGACCTTTTAAAACTACAAGCGTGTTTGCAGTTCCAAGATCAATAGCCATATCTTGGCTCCAAATTTTTTTAACACTGTCAAATATTCCCATCTATATACCTCTTACCTTTTGACTTTCTTGCTCCATTGGAGCGGTTTTATCTCTTTTAATAATCATTTTATTTAATGAACTAATATAAGCATTTGCTGATGCTACTAATGTATCCGTATCAGAAGCTTGTCCAACTGTTGTTTTTCCATTTTCCTCAATTTTAACACTTACTGTAGCTTGAGCATCAGTTCCCTCAGTTACTGCATGTACTTGATACAGTTGCAAATTAACTTCATGGGGAAATAGTGTTTTAATACATTTAAAAATTGCATCAACCGGACCATCTCCAGTTTCTAATGCTTTTTTAACATCACCATATACGTCTAAAGTCATTTCAGCTCTTTGGGGTTCACCTGTTCCAGCAAAAACTTTTAAAGATTTAAGACTGATTGCGTTAACTTTGTTATCAATAATTAAACTATCATCTATAAGTGCAATAATATCTTCATCGTAAACATGTTTTTTCTTATCTGCTAATACTTTAAACTTTGCAAAAGCATTGCCAACAACGTCATCAGTTAAATCTGGATACCCTAAACTATTTAATTTATCCTTAAATGCGTGTCTGCCAGAATGTTTACCCATTACTAATGAGGTTTGTTTTACACCAACACTTTCGGGTGTCATAATTTCATAAGTTTGTCTATTTTTAAGCATACCATCTTGATGGATACCCGCTTCATGAGCAAAAGCATTTTTACCAACAATTGCTTTATTGTATTGCACGGGAAATCCTGTAGCGTTTGACACAATTTTAGAAGCTTTACTTAAAAGTGTAGTATTAATTCCTGTTTCATAAGGCATCAAATCTGGCCTTGTTTTGATTGCCATTACAACTTCCTCAAGTGCTGCATTCCCAGCTCTTTCTCCTAAACCATTAATCGTACATTCAATTTGTCTAGCGCCAGCCTGAACCCCTGCTAAAGAATTTGCAACTGCTAAACCTAAATCATTATGACAGTGTGTAGATAAAATTGCTTTATCAATATTTGGAACTTTGTTTAGTAGTGTTTCAATAATCTTTGTGAACTCAGAAGGAATAGTATAACCAACTGTGTCAGGAATATTTATAGTTGTTGCACCATTTTTAATAGCGAGCTCTACTGTCTTACACATAAAATCCATATCTGTTCTTGTACCGTCTTCACAAGACCATTCAACATCATCAGTAAATTTTCTTGCATAAGCTACATGCTGTCCAATAGACTCGTAAACATCTTCTGTAGACATATTTAATTTATGCTTCATATGAAGAGGGCTCGTTGAAATAAATGTGTGGATTCTAAATCTTGGAGCATGTTTTAAAGCTTCATAGGCTCTATCGATATCTTTTTTAGAATGTCTTGATAATCCTGCGGGAATAGATTTTTTTAAAATTTTACTAACTTCAGTTACTGCTTCGAAATCTCCAGGGGATGCAATCGGAAACCCCGCTTCAATAATGTCTATTCCTAATTCATCAAATACTCTTGCTATTTGGATTTTTTCCTCCAAACTCATGGATGCGCCTGGTGATTGCTCACCATCTCGCATAGTAGTATCAAAAATTATAACTCTATCTTTGCTGCTCATAACTAAATATTATAGAAAATTCATATTACAATCTATAAGTGAGATTGCAAAATAAATGTTAGATTTTGGTTAATTTTTTAAGACCTTTTTGGGTCTTTATCTAAATTTAACTTTTATCACTATCAACTAGTTTTTTCTTACCAATCCATGGCATCATAGCTCTAAGTTCAGCCCCAACCTTTTCGACAGAATGCTCTGCCAACTTAGCTCTAGTTGCTAAAAAGTTTTTCTGGCCGTTTTTACATTCGTCCATCCACTCCTTAGTAAATTTTCCCGATTGAATGTCAGA
>CACKOH010000016.1 GCA_902601785.1 uncultured Pelagibacteraceae bacterium
AAGTAGATATTTTATTAAACCAATTCAAAATTTAGTTCATTATACTAAACTTATAAAAGAAAAAAATCAGACCAAGTCAAACATTGAAAATTTAAAAAATAGAAAAGATGAATTAGGTCTTCTTTCAACTTCACTTGAAGACATGACAAATGAGTTACAAAAAAGAGTAACACATGCAGAAAATTTTTCTACTGATCTTGTTCACGAAATTAGAAATCCTTTAGCATCTTTAAAAGGCGCATCAGAAATTTTACAAGATACAAATGATAAAGATCAAAGACTGAAACTAATAAATATTCTTAGCCATGATGTTCAGCGTATTGAAAGGTTAATTACAGATTACTCTCAAATGTTAAAGGATGAAGTTGCTTTAAGTAAAGAAAAAATGAACAGAATAAATATAGAACCAGTTATCCAATCAGTTGTAGATGATTATAACAATATCCATAAAGTTAAAAAAGATATTGATGTAAGATACGAAAATGACGGAAAAAAAGAATATTTTATTAGGGGTATAGAAAACAGAATTGAGCAAATAATTGCAAATTTATTAGATAATTCTATATCATTTAGCAAAAAAGGTTCCAGCATTTTAATTAATGTTTCTGATACTTCAGAAAATAAAGTTTCAGTCAAAATACTTGATGAAGGAGAAGGGTTTAAGGAAAAAGATACATCAAGAATATTTAAGAGATTTTATAGTAATAGACCTAATAAGTTTGGAGAACATTCAGGACTAGGATTAAATATCGTTAAAAATCTAGTTGATTTACATGATGGAGAAATTGTAGCATCAAATCGAGTTGATACTGTTGGTGCTATGATAGAAATTAGATTTCCAACGATTTAATCTAATGTTGATAAATTAATACTTAACGTTATAAACTTTGCCATGGAAGATTATAAAGTAAAAGATATTTTACAAGCTGATTTTGGAAGAAAAGAAATTTCTATCGCAGAAAGTGAAATGCCAGGATTGATGGCTTTAAGAGAAGAATATTCAAAAAACAAACCCCTTAAAGGTGCTAAGATTATTGGCTGTTTACATATGACAATACAAACGGCTGTACTAATCGAAACATTAGTTGATTTAGGAGCTGAAGTAAGATGGTCATCTTGTAATATTTTTTCAACTCAAGATCATGCTGCCGCTGCTATTGCTAAAGCAGGTATTCCTGTATATGCCTGGAAGGGTGAAACTGAAGAAGAATACTTATGGTGTATTAAACAGACTATCGTAGGTAAGTCTGATTGGAAACCAAATATGTTACTAGATGATGGTGGCGATTTAACAGCGATAATGCACAACGAATATAAAGAATTGATGAAAGATGTTAAAGGCGTTTCAGAGGAAACAACAACTGGAATTAAAGCACTTAATAAAATGGAAAAAGATAAATCTCTTTTAGTTCCAGCTATAAATGTAAATGACTCTGTTACTAAATCAAAATTTGATAATTTATATGGCTGTAGAGAAAGCTTGGTTGATGGCATAAGACGAGCAACGGATGTAATGATGTCAGGTAAAATTGCAATTGTTGCTGGTTTTGGAGATGTTGGAAAAGGAAGTGCTGCATCTTTAAGACAAAGTGGAGCAAGAGTATTAGTTACAGAAGCCGATCCAATTTGTGCTCTTCAAGCAGCAATGGAGGGTTACGAGGTTGTTTTAATGGAAGAAGCTATAAGTAGAGCAGATATAGTTGTAACTGCAACAGGAAATAAAGATATAGTCACTGCAGACCACATGCGAGACATGAAAGATAGAGCAATATTATGTAACATTGGTCACTTTGATAACGAAATACAAGTTGAAGCTTTAAAAAATTATAAGTGGACTGAAGTTAAACCTCAAGTCCACGAAATAGAACTTCCTGGAGGTAAGAGAATTATTTTATTAGCAGAGGGAAGATTAGTAAATTTAGGTTGTGCAACTGGACATCCTAGTTTTGTTATGAGCGCATCTTTTACTAATCAGGTAATTGCGCAGATAGAACTTTGGCATAATCACAAAAATTATGAAAATAAGGTTTATGTATTACCAAAACATTTGGACGAAAAAGTTGCCACATTACACCTTAAAAAAGTTGGTGCTAAACTTACTAAACTATCTAAAGATCAAGCAGATTATATAAGTGTAGGAACAGAAGGTCCTTTTAAACCAGATGCCTACCGCTATTAAAGATAGCAAAATTGATATTACCTCAGAGAAGTCCACAAGAGAATTAGCAGAAAAATTAACTTCTTATTTTAAAGGTGGTGAATATATTTTTTTGCATGGTGAGATGGGAGTTGGAAAGACAACTTTTGTAAAATATTTTATAAACAAATTTCAGACTGATGAGCAATTAAAACTTACAGAGGTTACTAGTCCGACATTTAATTTACTGAATGAGTACGAAACTAAACATTTTACTATTAAGCACTATGACTTATTTAGGATAAAAAATAGTTTGGAAATTAAAGATCTAGATATTTTTGATGTGAAGAGTCAAACTATTACCTTTATTGAATGGCCTCAAATATTAGAGAATAATGCCAAGGTAAAATCTATAGATTTACTTTTTGCTTATGAAAATGAATTAAAAAATAGAACAGTTCAGATAAAAGGTTTAAATTAAATTTAGTAAAATGCTAAATTTTAAAGAATTAAAAGAGATTAAGGGAGATGCGTCTTTCCGAAAATTTTATAGAAATAAAAAAAATCACTCAATTGTCGTTTATGCTATAAAAGACAAAGTTAAAAATCTTTTAATTTATGATGCTATTAACAAAATATTATTAAAAAATAAAATTTTAGCCCCTAAGCTGTTAGGTCAAAATTATAAAAATAACTATATTGAAGTAGAAGATTTTGGTGATGATGTATTAAATAAAATACTAAAACTTAAAAAAACTAACAAAATATTAACTTTTAAAAAAATATTAAAAGTTCTTATCAAATTACAAT
This sequence comes from uncultured Pelagibacteraceae bacterium, assembly GCA_902601785.1. Taxonomy (GTDB): domain Bacteria; phylum Pseudomonadota; class Alphaproteobacteria; order Pelagibacterales; family Pelagibacteraceae; genus Pelagibacter. The sequence continues at coordinate 2,948 of CACKOH010000016.1, forward strand.
CAATTAAAGATAAACACATAATTAACTTTGAAAATCAAAAATACATAGTTATGGAATATGATAATAAAACGTTATCTAATGAAGCAAATTTGTTTTGTGAATGGTATACACCAGAAAAATTAAATTCTTTCAAAAATATAAATTTTAAAAAAAAGTATCAAAAGGAAATTAAAAAATTATTATCAAAATTAAATTTTAAAAATGATACTTTTGTTCATAGAGATTTTCATGTTTCAAATTTAATAAATTTTAAAAATAATATAGCATTAATTGATAGCCAAGATGCATTGATTGGTAACAAAGCTTATGATCTAGCATCTCTCATTGATGACGTTAGAATAAAAACATCAAATAAGTTAAAAAATCAAATTTTAAATGATTATCTTAAAACATTAAAAAAGAATGAAATTAAAAAATTTATAAATGATTTTGAAACTTTATCTGTTCTAAGGAATTTAAAGATTATAGGTATTTTTACTCGTTTAGCGGTAAGAGATAATAAAAAAAAATATACTAAAATGATTCCTTATGCCTGGAAGATGATTAATTATAGAATAAAAAATAATAAAGAATTTAAAAATTTAAAATCAATATTAGAAAATTACTTCCCTAAATTAATTAACTAGAACTGTGAAAATAAATACTGCTTTAATTTTATGTGCTGGCTTTGGTAAACGATTAAATCCTATTACTTTAAAGAAACCAAAACCATTAATTGAAATAAATAACGTTACTATGCTTGAGAAAAGTATAAATTTAATAAAGGAGCTAGGTATTAATAAAATTATTCTTAACACCTTCTATTTGAAAGATCATATTTCAAATTTTATAAAAAGCAAAAATTTTGATATTAATATTCATATTGTTGATGATGGTAAAAGTATTTTAGATACAGGAGGAGGCATACTCAATATGATAAATCAATCAACTGATGATGATTTTATTGTATTTAACCCTGATACAATTTGGTCAAATGATTATAAAAATGAAATCTTAAAAATGGAAGAAATTTATTTTTTAAAAAAAATTGAAAATATTCTTCTGTTAGTTAATAAAAATTTAAGCTTCGATAAAAATTTTTCAGGCGATTTCAATCTTATGAATAATATAATTTCAAAAAATGATAAAGCAGATTTTATTTATATTGGTTGTCAAATTATAAACAAAAAAATATTAAACAATCAAAATGTTAATAAATTTTCTATTTTAAATATCTGGAATAAATTAATCGACAAGAAAAAATTATTTGGTTTTGAAAGTAAAAAAAAATTTTACCACTTAACAGATTTAAATACCTTTAATAAACTAAAAGATCTTTAGCTCTTTCAGCATCAAGATATTTACAACTTAAAATTTTGCCATTTTTATCAAACTGAATGAGCAAAGGATTACCAGTTGGTATCTCCAACTTTGAAATTTCATTGTCATCTAGATTAAAAAGATATTTGCACAATGCTCTTATAGAGTTTCCATGTGCTGAAATCAAAATATTTTTATTTTCAATTTTGTTTTTAAACTCTTCATTAAAAAATTTGATTACTCTTTCATATGTATCTTTTAAAGACTCGGTATCAGGAATTTTATCAAGTGGTATATCTTTATAAATATTAATATTTAAAGGATGATAAGAGCTATTTTTATCCAATGGGTCAGGTCTTAAATCCCAAGAACGTCTAAATTGATGAATTTTTTCCTCTCCAAGCTTTTTTCTCATCTCATCTTTATTTAAACCTGTAAGAGATCCGTAATGCCTTTCATTGAGCTGCCAGGCAGATTTTACACTTTTAAAATCCTTTAATTCTTCTTGTATAATTTTAAGAGTATTTTTGGCTCTTAATTGAAATGAAGTGTAATACAGATCAATATTTATTTGTTTTTCTTTAATTAATTCTCCTGCTTTCTTTGCTTGAGCTTTTCCATTTTCATTTAAGTCAACATCCACCCATCCAGTGAATTTATTTTCAAGATTCCATACACTTTGACCATGTCTTACTAGTATTAAATAACTCATATGTTTATCTTTTAGAATAATTTGATAAATAAAACTATAATTATTAATGATTAATTTTTTTTTAAAAAATAAAATTTTATTTATAATAGTTTTTCTAATTCCAGCCTGTTCCTCGATACCATCTAATACCTCAAACAGCTGCTCTATATTTAATGAAAATTATTTCTGGTATAAACATGCTAAAAAAGCTGAAAAAAAGTGGGGTACTCCGGTTTATTTACAACTTGCAATAATTAAAATGGAGTCGGATTTTGATTGGCTAGCAAAACCACCTAGGCAAAAACTTTTTAAAATAGTTCCTTACAAAAGACCTTCTAGTTCATTCGGCTATTCTCAAGCAGTTAAGGGAACTTGGAAACAGTATAAAACTGAAACTGGAAATAAACTTGCTACAAGAACAAGATTTAAAGATAGTGTTGATTTTATTGGTTGGTATACAACCAAAACTGAAAAAATTTTAAAAGTTTCAAAAACAGATGCTTTCAAACAATATATTGCTTACCATGAAGGGTGGGGAAATTATAAAAATTATAAAAATAATAAGAAAGTTATTAATTTAGCAAAGAGAGTAGAAAAACAATCAAATATTTATAAAAAACAATTATCTGATTGTAAAAATTCTTTATCTACAAATAAATATATTATTTTTTAATTTAATTGTTTTTTAAGTTCTATGTCTACCGCATCAATACGTTTTGTATTTTTTGCCAATGCTAAGTACATTGTTGGTGTTACATATAATGTGAAGAAAGTTGAAATAATCATTCCTCCAAGAATAGTTCCTCCAACAGCTAATCTTGATCCTTCTCCAGCACCTGGCCCAATATTTCCTATAACTAGTGGCAACATCGCGATCATGGTACTTAAGGATGTCATAATAATTGGTCTTATTCTCTGTTGACATGCTTTGAGGATTGCTTCTTGAAGCTTAACACCAGTTGTTCTTATCTGGTTTGTATAATCTACTATTAAAATACTATTCTTGGTTGAGATACCGATCAGTATGATTAATGCAATCTGAGAAAAAATATTTATCGAACTGTTTAAAAATAAAATAAAGACCAATCCTCCAAAAACTGCAAGTGGGACTGTTAAAATAATTATAAAAGGATGAATGAAAGAATTAAATGTTGCAGCCATCACCAAATATGCTGTGATCAATGCTAAAGCAAATATTAAATATATTTCATTAGTAGTTTCTTTTAATTCTTCTGACTTTCCTTTCCAGGTAATTTGATTTTCAGGTGCAACTTTTATCATGACATCCTCTAAATAATTTATAGCTTCTGATAATGTATAATCTTCTGAAAGGGCTGCAGAAATTGTAACTGCTCTTTGTCGATTATATCTGGGAAGCACCTCTGCTGTACCTTTTTCTTTGAATTCTACTAAACTTGCAACAGATACTAGCTTTCCTGTAGTCTCTGATCTAACAAATATTTTTGATAAACCGTCTTTATCACGTCTATCTGTAAGGTATTGTTGTAAAATAATTGGGTACTCTCTTCCTTCTTTACTGAAAGTGGTAACCCTTTTGCCTCCATATAATGTTTCTAAAGTTCTTCCGATGTTTTCCGTAGACACCCCTAAATCATTAGCTCTATTTTTATTAGTTATTAATTTAACTTCAGGTTTATTTTTTGTGTAGTCACTCTCAATTCGTGACATATTTCTATTTTTTCTTAATTCACGCAAAACATTTTTTTGTATTTCTTCAAGCTCTTCGTAGCTTGTTCCATAAATTACCATTTGAACTGGCTTGTTATAGCTTGAAACTCTAATTGCCTGAGGAGATATTGGAAAAGCAAAAGTTTCAGGAACAGAAACGACTTGTCCAATAGCTTCTCTTAATACTGTTTGGCTGCTTTTATCTCTATTTTTCCATTCATCTAGCAAAGCAATAATTATGAATGTATTGTAAGTTGTTGCGGACTTGCCAAATCCTGGAACCCTCATAATAACTCTCTCATATGGACTATTTTTCGCTTGTAATAATTTAATTATTCTATTCTCAATAATTTGGGCTTTTTCTTGAGTATATTCAAATGAACTTCCTTCATCAGTAGATCCAATTATCAAATAAACACCTCTGTCTTCAGTTGGAATTAATTCTTTTTTTGTAAAATCGAACAAAAAAACAGAAGCTGCAATTACTAAAATTATAAATGCAGAAATAGTTTTTTGCTTATTTACCCAGTATTTTAAAGTATCAATATAAAAGCTAGTAAAAGATTTAAATCCATTATTAAACTTTTTAACAAAAAAATTTATTTTTTCCTTTTTATTTAAAAATTTACTACCTAACATTGGGGATAATGTCAAAGCAACAAAAGAAGAAACCACTATAGAAAAAGATAAAGCGATTGCAGTTTCTTTAAATAAAGTCCCAGAAATACCTTTTATAAAAATTAGAGGTAAAAAAACTGCAACTAAAATTAAAGTTGTTGCAATAATTGCAAAAGTAATTTGTTTTGATCCCTTATATGCAGCAACAAGTGGAGTTTCACCATTTTCAATTCTAGTATAGATCGCATCAGTCATTATAACTGAGTCATCTGTGATTATACCTATGGCTAAAATAAAACTTAGTAATACAAAAATATTAATTGAAAGGTCAAACAAGTATAATCCTAAGAATGATCCTATTAAACTAACTGGTAATGCAACTGCTGGAACTATCACAGCTTTAAGATTACCAAGAAATAGATAGATTATTAAAACAACTAAAATAAATGCAATAAGCAAACTCTTATAAACTTCCTCAATCGCTGCACCAACATATGTAGCTCTGTTAAAAGCAACTTCTAATTTTAATCCATCTGGTAAAGATCTATTTAACTCGTTTATTTTCTCTTTAATTTGATTTGAAAGTTCAACAGTAGAAGCACCACTCTTAGCATAAATTCCAATACCTACAGTTTTTTAAATTAACTGCATTTTTTCTCTGAGCTTTAAATAAAGTTTTCTCTGATACTGGACCTAATTCAACATTTGCAACATCTGATAAAATAATGACTTTATTTTTATCTTTTTTTAACGGTAATTGTTTGATGCTATCAATATTAGAGTAAGATTTATCAATATTAAGAGTAAGATCTTTATTGCTTGCTTCCAAGGTACCCGCTGGAAGGTTAACATTCTCATTCCTAAATGCTCTTTCAACCTCTTGAATAGTAAGGTTATTTGCCGCTAATTTAATTGGATCTATCCAAACTCTAACACTTAACTCTCTTAATCCACCAACTCTTATTCTCCCAACGTTAGGCACACTCGAAAAAGCGTCTATAAGATATCTTTCTGCATAATCTCCAAGTTCTAGGTCACTCCAGGTTGGAGAGGATAGGCCTACCCACATTGTGGTTGTAAATCCAGCTGCCTGTTTTAATATTTGAGGAGGACTGGATTCACTTGGCAGATTATCGACTACTCTGGATACTCTCTCTCGAATATCATTTGCTGCATCATCTAAATCTATGTCTGTATTAAATTGAATATTTATTCTACTTCTTCCATTGAGAGAACTTGAATCTATATTTTTAATTCCTTCAGCTCCGCCAATGACATCCTCAATTTTTTGAGTTATTTCTTCGTCAACTATTTCTGCTGAGGCTGACTTGTATTCTGTTTGTACTTGAACAATTGGTGGCTGTATACCATCTGGTAATTCTCTCACTGGCAATTCTGCAAAAACAAAGATACCAAAAATAATTAATATCAATGACATTACCCAAGCAACAACAGGTCTTTTTATGCTTACTTCAGTTATAAACATTTAATTTTTAGATTTATCTTTTTTACTCCAATCAGAATTTCCTTTTTTTTCTTTGGAACCTTTTTCAATTGGCTTGATTGTTAGATTTGGTCTTACTTTCTTTGTACCTTCAGCAACAATTTTATCACCACTATTTAGACCATTTAAAACTTCTACAAAGCCTATATACCGATCACCAGTAGTAATTTTTGTTTTCAATGCTTTATTTTTATCATCGACTTTATAAATGAAGACATTTTCACCTTCAACAATTGTACTTGTATCTGGAATACTTAAACTTTCTCTAACATCATATTTAATTGATATTTCTAAAAATGAACCTGGAAGTATTTCGCCTGAAGGATTATCCATTTTAATTCTAGTCGCCAAAGATCTTGTGTCTTCGCTTATTCTACTAGCAAATGAATCAATTCTGCCTTTGTATGTCTTATCTTTGTATCCAGAAAATTTTATGTCTACAGGTAAACCTACTTTTATAAAAGGGACAAATATTTCTGGTATATCTACATCACAATAAATCGAACTAGTATCCTCTAGATTTATAAGTATGGACGACTTCGAAACTTCTAAATCTTCAGAAAATTCTCTCTTTCCAATTATTCCATCAAATTGTGCTAAAATTTTTCTATTTTTAAGATCAGCGATAACATCACCTCTTCTAACTTTTTGATTATACTTGATAGGTTTAAGAATTTCATACTTTTCAACTTTAAATGATTGAGTCCGCACTGGAGCTGCTGTTCCATAAGTACTTATAATGTTTTCAAAAATCCTCTCTTTTGCGGCAGTTACAATTATCCCTGGTGGAGGCCTTTTACTAAATTTTTTTTTAAAATGATTTCCAATCATAGTTCTTCCAACAATCACAGTTGTAATGATAAGAAAAAATATAATTATTATGCTTGTTATTTTTGTTGATTTTTTCATAGTTTAGATTTTGCCATACTCTGCCCACGAACCATCATATATGACAGGCAGATAATTAGCGTTTACCAAAGAATATGCAAGGGCTAAAACACAAGCAGTAACACCAGACCCACATGAAAAGACTGGTTTATCCATTGGATTTCTAAATGTATTATTAAACAAACTTTTTAACTCTTCTTCGTTTTTAAATGAAAAATCTTTGTTTATAACTTCTATAAAAGGCAAACAAATAGAATTAGGAATAGATCCGCTTCTAACATTTTTTCTTGGATCTGGCACTTTTCCCTCAAATCTTTCCTTACTTCTTGCATCAACAACAACAAACTGTTTTTCTGAAATATTTAAATCAATTTTATTTTTGTCTTTTACTAATGAAATTAATTCTTTGCCTTTATAATTTGTTTTTGTAAATTTAATTACTTCATTGGATATCTTTTTATTTTCTTGTTTCCATTTTCTTAACCCACCATCTAGCACACTAACAAGCTTAGGATCATGTCCAAAATAAATAAAGTTATACCAACATCTACAAGAACTTATTACATTAGAGTTATCATAGATAATTATTTGATCATTTTTCGAAATTCCTAAGTTTGAAACTATTTTATTCCAATCGTCTAAGCTTGGGAGCATGTGTGGGAGAGCTGTATTTTTTTTAGAATTTTTGTCTAAGTCAAAAAAAATTGCTTTTGGAATATGTTCATTATTGAATTCTTCCTCCGCATTTCTATTTTCTGCTGGCATATGCCAAGAACAATCGATAATTTTTACTTGGTTAATATTTTTTTCTAACCAATCTGTATCTACTAAAGACATTCTATCTTTTTTCTAAATATCTTTGGTGGTATTCTTCAGCTGGACAATAGTTTTTAACTTGTGATAATTTAGTTACAACTTTTCCAGATAGTCTTTCGTTTTCTTTATTTATAATATTTACTGCTGTTGTTTTTTGATCATCGTTTAAATAAAAAATTTCACTTCTATATTGTGTTCCAAAATCTGGTCCTTGAGAATTAAGGGTTGTTGGGTCATGAATTTCAAAAAAAAATTCAAGGATTTTTTCATAAGATATTATTTTTGGATCAAAATCTAATTTAACCACCTCCGCATGATTTGTTGAGCCAGTACAAACTTCTTTGTAATTTGTTTCTGCATTATGACCACCACAATATCCAACTTCAGTTTTAATAACTCCATCAAGTTTACTGAACTTAATTTCTGGTCCCCAAAAACATCCTAACCCTAAAATTGCTATTTCCATTGATAATTAATTCAATTAATTTAAAGTTAGCCTATGTTGTCAAAAAATCAATTAGGCTTTTTCTACATGTTCATCTCCGTATGTGCCTTTTCACTAATGGATGTATTAGTAAAGTGGTCAGATGCATATCCTGTCGGACAAGTTTTATTTTTCAGGGGTTTTTGTGGAATAATTCCAATTTTGTTTCTTATTCCCAGAGATAGATTTTTAGATTTTTATAAAACAACAAGGCTTGGTCTTCATTTTAAGAGATGTTTATCAGGTTTAATTGCTTTAGTTGCAATTTTTATTGCATTGAGGAATTTACCTTTAGCAACAGTAGTTAGTATTACATTTGCAGCACCAATATTTACAACAATTTTCTCAATATTTTTATTAAAAGAAAAAGTAGGTTTATATAGATGGTTAGCTGTCTTAGTAGGTTTTCTAGGAATAATTGTGATTACAGAGCCAGGCTTTAGTTCTTTAAATTTATACTACATATATCCAATAATTTTTTGTCTTGGCTTATCATATGTTGCTATTGCAATCAGAAAATTATCTACAACAGAACCAGTATGGCTGATAAGTTTTTTCTTTTCCTTTTCAATAGCAATTTTGGGTCTTTTGACTTTGTTTCAGGGTTGGGTTATGCCTAATTTTTTAGATTTATTTCTATTGTCTATGGTGGGAATTTTAGGCGGTCTTGCAAATTTATGGCTTTCTCAATCTTATAAATATTCTGAGGTAAGTTTAGTCACCCCTCTGAAATATTTAGCTTTGGTATTCGCTATAATATTTGGATATTTTATTTGGAGTGAAGTTCCAACATTGAAAACACTAATTGGAGCTTTATTGGTAATATTATCTTCATTTATAATTTTTAGAAGAGAAATGATTTTAAAGAAACGACTTTCAGTTTCACGACATGAGTAATACTCCACGATACTGGAACACTGCAAAAAAATACTTATCTAAGAAAGATAAAACAATGTCTGCTTTAATAAAAAAGTATAAGTCATCCTCAGAGACAATCTTAACATCTAGAAAAGATGTTTTTTTTTCACTATGTAAAAGTATTATTGGCCAACAAATTAGTGTAGCTGCTGCTAATGCGGTTTTTTTAAAATTCAAAAAAAAGTGCAAAAATAAAATTACAGCAAAATCAGTTTATAAACTAACAACCTCCCAACTTAAAAGCTGCGGTCTAAGTAGGCAGAAGGTAAAAGGTATCAAAAGTTTAGCTAAACAAGTAATTGGTAAAACTTTTAATCCAAAACTTATTCCTAAAATGTCTGATGAGGAGGCAATAATTTATTTATCTGAATTAAGACAAATTGGAAGATGGTCTGCAGAAATGATCTTACTATTTACTTACAACCGACCTAATATTTGGCCAATTCAAGATATTGGTTTATTAAGAGCGATTTCAAAAAATTATAACAAAAAATACTTGCCACCAGAAAATTTTGTTAAATTATTGTATAAAAAATTCTCACCTTATTGCTCAGTTGCAACTTGGTATTTATGGAGAAGTATAGACCCAGAGCCTATTCAATACTAAAACCCTCTACTATTTGCATATGTCTAGTAGTTGTATTTTTTGCAATATTCCAACCATCTAAATATTCTTTTGAATTATGGCATTCCATAGCTTTTTCATAATTTGGAAATTCCCAGATAACAGTTCTAAAAAAATCATCGCCGTCATATGTTATGTGTTTTCCACCTCTTACAAGAGGAATTCCTCCGTAACTCTTTATTATTGGAGTTACCACCTCAGCATATTTTTTTAAATTTTCTTGGTTTTCGACTTCCTTATAAACACTTATCCAGTAGGCTTTCATGATTTCTCCTTTTTAAATTATTTTAGTTATGATACTAAATTTCATGGCTGATAAATTAATTGTCTCTTTTGAGGAATATATAAAAATAGTTGAGAAATTAGCAATACAAATTCATAATGAATATAAACCGACGGTTCTTGTTGGAATTATGAGAGGTGCAGCCCCAATATTAGATATTCTTTCAAGAATTTTAAAATTACCGATAGCCTATATTGTAATCCAAAGTTATTCAGGAAAAGGAACGGAAGACCAACAAGGGCAATTGATGTTTGCAAGAGAAATAAGTTCTTTAGCTAAAAATAAGGATTTTCACAGAGTACTATTAATAGATGATCTTTCTGATACTGGATTAACTTTAAATAAGAGTATTGAATGGCTTAAAAATTATGCGCAAATTAAAGATTATATTAAAGAAGTAAAAACAGCGTGTTTGTGGAAAAAAAAATCCTCAACCTTTGAGCCTGATTTCTGTCCTGTTAAATTAGAGTCTGATCCTTGGATAGTACAACCAACTGAACACTACGAAGAGTTAACTATTAGTGAAATTATTAAAAGAAATTAGTAGACAGGGCTAGTTTCCTAGCCCTGTTAAAGCTCATTTAGCTAACTGCAAAACTTATAACACTAAGTATTGCAATTACCCATATTGCTGGAGAAGTGCTTGAAAACTTTCCAGTAAATATTTTTATTAAAGCATAGGAAACAAATGCCAAGGCAATCCCATTACTAATACTATAAGTTAATGGCATAGCTATCATTGCAAGAATTGCAGGAGCTGACTCTGATATATCATTCCACTCTATATCTGTAATATTTCTTATAAAAAGAACAGATACAAAAAGTAAAGCAGCACCATCAATTTGTTTAGGTAGACTAGTTGCAAGTGGCGCAAAAAATATACATGCTAAGAATAACAAACCAATTACTAAAGATGTCATTCCAGTTTTTCCACCTGCTTTAACGCCCGCACCAGACTCAACATAACTTGTTACAGTAGTTGTTCCCATCATTGCACCAGCAACTGTTCCAACACTGTCAGATAACATTGCTTTATTAATATCCTTAACTTTTCCATCTTTACCAACTTTGCCAGCAACGTTAGCAACAGAAGTTAGAGTTCCAGCAGTATCAAAAAAATCTATAAATAATAATGTAAATATTACTGTAGACATTCCTGCCGTCATTGCAGCAGACAGATCAAATTCAAAAAGATATGTCATTGGAGGTGGAGAGCTTGCGATACCATTAAATTTTGCAAGGCCTGTCGCCCATGCAATTATACTGAACGCTAAAATACCTATAATAATATTTCCTTTAACATTCATTTTATCCAAGACTATAATTGCTATAAATGTTGCACATCCTAATAGAACCAATGGATCACCTAGATTACCAAGCTGGACTAACGTAACGGGATTGTCTACAACAACCTCCATTATTTGTAGACCAATAATTGCAAGAAATAATCCTATTCCAGCACCTATTCCTAATTTTAGACTTTTTGGTATTGAGTTTATTAACCAAGCTCTAATTGGTGTAAGAGATATGATTAAGAATAATACACCCGCAACTAAGACTGCACCCAAAGCTTGTTGTGGTGTATATCCCATACCAGCACAAACTCCAAAAGCAACGAACGCATTAATTCCCATTCCTGGAGCAAGTCCGATAGGCCAAGTTTTTCCATAAAAAGCCATTATAAAACAAGCCAAAGCGGTTGCTAATATTGTTGCTGTATAAACTGCGCCAAAATCAAAGAAACCTTTTTCGGGTCCGGCAAACTCCCCCGATAAGATAAATGGATTTAAAAACATTATATAAGCCATAGTCAGGAACGTAGTAACTCCTGCTATTACCTCTGTTTTAAAATTTGTATTGTGTTTTTTGTAATTAAAATAATTATCAAGCATTTTTCCTCCTAATAATTGAGGTTTATTCGATTCTATTGATCATTTCCTTAATAAACCTTAATTTATTCACAACATTCAACTTAGAAGTTTATATTTGTGCCATAATTAGGTTTTAAATTAACCCAATGCATAAATTTAAAATTATTTTTATAACTATAATTTTGTCTATGACAATTGCTGGCTGTCAAACAGTAAAACAAAAAACAGATGCAATTGTAGAAAAAGAAAATGAAAAATTAAGTGAGTTTATTGGAAAGTCTGCAAGCAAGCTTCAAATGGAATTAGGAAAGCCTGATGAGGACTTTAAGAATGCAAAAGGAAATTTTGAGTTTGTATATAATACAAAAAAATACTTGATACCTTGTGAAAGAAGATTTGAAATTAATTCAGAAAATATTGTTGTTGGTTTTGTTTCTAACGGTTGCTTTTAAATCAAACTTGCGAGGATAAAGATCCCCGCAAGCAAGGTTAAACTTATTTAATATCAATAAGTTTTTTCTTTTTATGTTCTGGAACAATTCTTTCACATGATATTGTTAAAAGACCATCCTTAAGCTCAGCACCATTTACTTTTACATCATCAGCGATAGTGAATGATCTTGCAAATTGTCTTTGAGAAATACCTTTATGAATGATTTCTCCGTCAACTTCACTGTTCTCAGATTTATTAACTTGTTTAGTTCTAACTGTTAATAAATTATCCTCAAACTCAACCTCAACATCTTTTTTATTAAAGCCAGCTAATGCAACCTCAATCGCATAGTTGTCTTTACCTGTTTTTCGAATGTTGTAAGGTGGATAATTCGACTGCATTGTCAAATTTCCATTACCTAACATATTTTCAAATTGGTCAAACATATCGTCAAAGCCAATTGAAAAAGGTCTTAGCGAGTTAAATATAGATAGATCCTTACTTGTCATTATATCCTCCTTTGTTAAGCAAGTTTATATTTAGTAAGCCCCATCAGGCGACTTACAAGTGTTATTTAGGAACTACTTTTTATATTTCAAGATCAAGAAATTAAATTTTTTTTGAAATTTTTAATGCAAATGCATAGTCGATAGCAATTTCTTCAATTGCTCCATCTCGACCGGATTTGCCACCATGACCTGCATTCATTTCAGTTTTTAATAAAAGTAAATTATTATCAGTCTTATAATCTCTTAATTTTGCAGTAAATTTTGCAGGTTCATCAAATAGAACTCGGTTATCACTCAGACTAGTTGTTATTAAAATATGTGGATAATCTGCTTTTTTTATATTGTTGTATGGAGCATATGAAAAAATATAATCAAAGTGTTCTTTATTATCTTTAGCGTTTCCAAATTCATCAAACTCTCCAACTGTTAAAGGTAAAGAATGATCTAGATTTGTTGTTAGTGAATCTACAAAAGGCACAGCCATTATAATTCCTAAAAATAATTCTGGTGACTGGTTTACAACTGCACCCATAAGTAATCCTCCTGCTGATCCACCCATACCAATGATTTTACCTTTTGATGTGTAGTTATTTTTTATTAAATATTTACCTGCATGAACATAATCCTCAAAAGTATTTTTTTTATTTGTTAATTTTCCTTCCTTCCACCACTTCATTCCTTTTTCCATACCACCTCTTATATGAGCAGTAGCCCAAATTATATCTCTATCTATTAAGCTTAATCTTGTTGATGAAAAACTTGGGCTCATAGAACTTCCATAAGACCCATAACCATAAAGTAGTAAGTTAGCAGAACCATCTGTTTTTGTTTTTTTATGACGTGTAATTGTTAAAGGCACTAATCTTCCATCATGTGATTTAAACTCTACTCTTTCCACAATATAATTTTCTGGATTGTGTCCTGATGGAATTTCTTGTTCTTTAACAAGCTTTTTAGATTTGTTGGATAAATTAAATCTATAAACCCTCGAGGGTGTTTTGGGTGATGAATATCCAAGATAAACTTCATCTGTATCTCTATTTTTTTGAGTGAGAGAAACACCAGGGACATAAATTTTTTCATCTGAAAATATTAATTCTTGTTCAATATTTGTAGAGATATTTCTAACAAATAATTTATCTAAAGCGTTAGATGTTTCAGATCTAATGATCCAATTTTTTAGAAAAGTAAGTCCTCCTATTAAAACTTCTTTCTTCGATAAAATAAAAGGTTTCCAGTCCTGTTTCTCTAAATTATCTGTGACGTCAATTTTAAAATCTTCTGCACCTTTATTAGTATGATTATAAAATTTTCCATCCCATGAACTTGTTGAATATAGAACACCTCTTTCTCTTTTCATTATTAGTTTTGGAGAAGGTTCTGCCTCATTTACATGAAAATAGTATTGTTCAGATGTGTTATGATCAGAAGTATTTATAAAATAATACTTTTCATCTGAACTTAATCCAATACTAACTGTGAAGGCCTCACTTTTTTCCTCAAAAATTAATTTATCTTCGTCTTTGTAATTTCCTATTTCGTGTCTATAAATTGTCCTTGCTCTATGATTCCCATCTAATTTTGAGTAAAAAATATATTTATCATCTAAACTAAAAGTAATACCACCAGATGTTTCAGTAATTTCTTTAGAAATAATTTTGTTAGTTTCTATATCTCTAATGTAAATTGTATAATATTCAGATCCTTTAACATCTAATGAATAACCGAGATACTTATCGTTGTTACTTACCTCTAAATCACCAACACCGAAATACTCAGTTTTAAGTTGCTCTTTTTCTTTGTCTCCTCTTCCAAAATTCATTAGTGCAAGATCTAAAAAATCAGACAGACTTCCATTCTCAATTATAACTTCACCATCTGTATAAGCTTCACCAAAATAAAGATCAGGATGAAATAATAATTTGTAATGAAGTTTTTTGTTTAATATTTTTAATTTAATAGGGATTTCTTTTTTTGGATTACCAATTATATAACTTTTTGAATCAGCATCAATTAGTATGAATCCATCATTTTTGAAAACACTATTTAAAAATCTAGCTAATTGCATTTAGGACACTGTATTATTTTCTTTAAAATTTAATATTTCTAATTCATTTATTAATTTATTTTCTTCTATATTATTTAAAATTCTTAATGGGGGCAAAATATTTCTGTAAATATTATTTTTTTGACCAAAAAATGTGTGTAAACCTGATATCAAGTTAAATTTTTCAAATGCACCCCTGACTGCACACAGTTTTTTGTCTGCTTTTAGATCTTTTTTATTCAAAAAATTATCATAAACCTCCCTGGCTAATGATGCTGTAGCATTTGTTGTAGCAGTAATTATACCTGAGCATCCAAGTTGAAGACCTTTTAATAATTTTGCCTCTGAGCCAGGTAATAATGAAAAGTTCTCTATTTTTAGTGTTTCAAATAAATTATAAGAGCTGTCTTTAACTCCAATTATCTGGTTTGGAAATTTTTCTACTAATTTATAAACTAAATCCTCAGTAAACTTATATCCTGATAATTTTTCAAAATTATAAAGTATTATTTTACAATCAATTACTTCTTTTATTATTTTAGAATAAAAATTTAAAACTTCCTGATCCCCATACTTATAATAAGCTGGAGGCATTATTAAAAATTTATTAAAACCTAAGGATTTTGAAATTTTCATTAAACTTATTGTGTCAGATAAAGAATTAAGGCCTGTTCCTATTATAAATTTATCTTTGTAAGTACTTGAGGACAAATTATTAATTAGGCTTATTTTTTCTGCTAAAGATATAAGTTGAGACTGACCCGTGCTTCCAAAGAAAACTACTCCATGACATCCATTATCAATCACTTTTTCTGCATGAGAAATAGTGTTTTTAATATCCAATCCTAAATCATCATTTAAAAGCGATAATGTAGCTGCATAAATTCCATTTATCATAATAATAATTTATATTTAATTATAAATTAAATTAAAAAAAACAATTTTGATAGTTTTATGAGAGTAGGAGTTTTTTTAAACTATATTGGTTTGGGGGCAAATCTTATGCACTTAAGCTATTGCCATGAAATTGCTAAAGTTTTTGGCCCCATAACGTTAATTACTTTAGCAAAAAATCTTGACCAAGCCCTTGAGGACGACCCTTTAATTAATGAAATAAAAATATTTCAAAAAAATAAAAATATTACGGATATTCCAAAAATTTCCTTAGAATTAAAAAAACTTAAATTAGATAAAATATTTATATATTATCCTAGTGCACGTCTTTATTCTGCAGCAAAGATTGCTGGAATAAATCAAGTTTTTTGTTACCCAATTTTTAAAAAGAAAGAATTACATCTAGTAAAGGCTGCAAAAGATTTTACTTGCAAGCATTTAAATCTTGTGGATTGTAAAACTGAAACAACAATTCAAATAAATCAAAAAAAAATAAATGAAACAAAAAAATATTTTGACAATAATAAATATAATTTAGTCATTGGTGCTGGATCATCTGGACCAGACACTAGATGGGGTGAGGAAAATTTTTCAAATTTACTAAATGAACTTAATAAAGAAGGTGAATTTTTCTTTTTTATTCAAGCAGGACCAGATCAAATGGATATTTCTAAAAAAATTATTAATAATATTAAAAAAAAAAATTGTATGGATTTAAGCAATTTTTCTGTAAGAGAAGTAGTTCCTTTTTTTGCTATGTGTGACATGTATGTTGGAAACGATTCTTTCATGCATCATGTTACTTCACAATCTCAAAAACCATCCATAGTGCTATTAATAAATTCTCCAAGAGCATACACAGATTATAGTAAAAATTACCACAGGATAATTCCACATAATGCAAACATAAACAATATTGATCATAAATTTCTTTATTCTCCAAACTCCATAAGTGTTAATATGGTAAAAAATAAAGTTTTAGAATTAAAATCTAATTAGCACTTTTAATTAAAGTGTCTTTAGCTTGATTTACAATAACTGCTAATCTATTTAATTCTGGATTTTTATCTGGATGAATCTTTTTCATGATTTTTTTATAAGAATTTAAAATTTGATCATCATTATACTTTTTTTTAGGATCTAAATTAAGAATTTCACAGGCTTCATCCCTGGACATTGACTGTAAATTTTTAGCCGCACTTGAATTACTAAAATTAAATCTACCTGAATTTTTTAAAACTTTTATTAAACTCCAGAGACGCAACATTTGAAATAAGGTTATTCCTGCTTTTGTTTTAATTAGAGGCAAAATAGCTAAAAGAAATGGAAGTGAAAAAACGTACCGCCCTGCAAAAGTGGCTAAAATAGCAAAAGCAATGGAGCCAAATATTAAGGTTTTACGAAAAAAATTTTTAATTTTTTTAGATTTCGAATTAACAAACCAATTTAAAAAAAAATAAATAATTAAAAAAACTATTAGTGTTAAAAAAAATATATTCATTTATAAATCAGTTTCTTTATGAAAATACCACAACTGGCTAAAAAATTGGAAATAAAATCTTGTCACAATGTTCAATGGGAAGATCATTATAGTTGGATACATCAAGAAAATATCCTAGAGGTTCTAAGAGATAAATCAAAGTTAGATCCAGAAGTAAAAAAATATTTAGATGAAGAAAATGTATATGCAGATTATCATTTAAAAGATACTAAAAAATTACAAAAAAAACTATTTGATGAAATCAAGGGAAGAATAAAATTAGACGATGAGTCTCTACCTTACAAAGATCATACCTATGAATATTGGACAAAGACAACAGTTAAAGGCAATTATTCTATAAAACTTAGAAAAAAAATGACATTACTCTTGTAACTAATCAATTCAAATTTGAGGTAAAACTTTTAGGAGCAACTGTTTTTGAGGTAGAGGGTATTGGTGAAGAAAAATATTTGAAAGATCAATTGATTTCTTTTAAATCAAAAACTCTACAGAATAAAAAAGAAAAGTTTGTAAACCTAAC
This sequence comes from uncultured Pelagibacteraceae bacterium, assembly GCA_902601785.1. Lineage (GTDB taxonomy): Bacteria > Pseudomonadota > Alphaproteobacteria > Pelagibacterales > Pelagibacteraceae > Pelagibacter. The sequence continues at coordinate 20,538 of CACKOH010000016.1, forward strand.
TTTAAACAAAGAAACCAAAAAATTTGATATCGTAGGCTCTTCTTTCTCTGGTGAAGCCCCTCTTGAAAATGCTATTGGTAACTGGTGGAGTCATAAAATATTACAAGCTAGTAGCCAAATAAGCCCAATATCAGGTAGTATAAAAGAACAGATGGTTACTTTTGTTGGAAAAGAAAAAATTATAATTAATAGTGAGGAATATGAGACTGATCATTTCAAATTAACCTCCAAAGATATGACACTTACAGATGATAAAAGATTAAATTTTGATATTTGGTTGGATAAAAAAACTTCTTTAATAGTAAAAGTTACTTATCAAAGGATGGGAAATTGGGAATATAGATTAAAAAATTATGAGTAATTTACCTATTTATTTTCTTATATAGATCATTTGCACTTATCCATCCTGACTCAAATCT
>CACKOH010000017.1 GCA_902601785.1 uncultured Pelagibacteraceae bacterium
GCTACCCCAAGGTGCTGCAGAAACTGCACCAATACCTGTTGCAGGACCACAATCTTTAACCACTGGATGATTGGGCAGATAATCTTGTAAATGTCTTTTGCAAGCAATTGGACCCATACCTGGTCCTCCACCACCATGTGGAATACAGAAAGTTTTGTGTAAATTTATATGACAAACATCTGGACCAAAATTTCCAGGTTTTGCAATACCTACGAGCGCATTTAGGTTTGCACCATCCATATAAACTTGACCACCATGTTTATGAATTAAATCACAGATATCTGATATTTTTTCTTCAAAAACACCATGAGTAGATGGATATGTAACCATCAAAGCTCCAAGATTTTCTGAATGTGTTTCTGCTTTTTTCTTTAAATCTTCAAAATCTACATTCCCTTCTTTATCACAATCAACTACTACAACTTTCATTCCAACCATTTGTGCACTTGCTGGATTTGTTCCATGTGCTGAGCTAGGTATTAAACATATATTTCTATTTTCATCATCTCTGTCTAAATGATATTTTCGTATTACCATTAATCCCGCATATTCACCTTGAGCGCCAGCATTCGGCTGAAGCGAAACTCCAGAAAAACCAGTAATTGATCTTAGCCAATTTTTAAGATCAGTGAACAATTCTCTATAACCTTCCATCTGTTCAACAGGCACAAACGGATGCGGCTCAGCTAATTCTCTCCATGAAATAGGTATCATTTCTGCAGTAGCATTTAATTTCATAGTACATGAGCCTAGTGCAATCATGGTTCTGTTAAGAGCTATATCTTTATCTTCTAACTTTTTAAGATATCTAAGCATTTCTGTCTCTGAATGATATAAATTAAAAACAGGGTGTTCTAAATATTTAGAAGTTCTAATTAAATTTTTTGGTAAATTTACTAAATTTGCTACAGGATCTTCTTTTTTAATTGATTCTGCTGCATTAAAAATTTTTAGTAATTGGTTTACTCTATAAACATTTTTTCTTTCATCGAAAGATACAGATAACATTTCTGAATTTACTTTTCTAATATTAACTTTTTGATTTAAAGCATTTTCAAAAATCTGATCAGTCTTATCTTTAGTGATAATAGTTACGGTATCAAAAAAATAATCTGAATATAATTCATATCCAGATTGTTTAATTTTATCTGCAAAATTTTTTGCTAATTGAGATACTCTTTCAGAAATATTTTTAATCCCATCTGGACCGTGGTAGATAGCATACGCTGCTGACACAATTGCTAACAAGGCTTGAGCTGTACAAATATTGCTTGTAGCCTTATCTCTTCTTATGTGCTGTTCTCTAGTTTGTAATGATAATCTGTAGGCTTTATTTCCGTGTCTATCCACTGAAACTCCTACTAATCTACCCGGTAAAGATCTTTTATATTCATCTTTTGTTGCAAAAAATGCTGCGTGAGGTCCACCATAACCCATCGGAATTCCAAACCGTTGAGAACTACCCACAGCTATATCAGCACCTAGTTCTCTTGGTGTTTTCAACTTAGCAAGGGAAAGTAAATCGCATGCAAGTATTGCTTTACCATTCTTTTTATGGATTTTACTTATTGACTCACTTGGATCTTTAATGTCACCTAAAGTTCCAGGATATTGTAAAATTCCACATACAACATCCTCTTTTAAATTATCTAAAACTTTATCTTCATTCCCGACAAGAACTTTGAGCCCCATAGGTTCTGCCCTAGTTTTTATCAGATCAATTGTTTGAGGATGACAGTTTTCTGATACAAATACTAATTTGCAATCACTTTTATTTAATCTGTAACTCAAACCCACAGCTTCAGCAGCAGCTGTACTTTCATCAAGTAATGATGCGTTAGCAATGTCCATGCCAGTAAAATCAACAATCATCTGTTGGAAGTTCAGTAACATTTCTAACCTACCTTGTGCTACTTCAGGCTGATAAGGTGTGTATGAAGTATACCAACCAGGATTTTCTAATATATTTCTTAAAATCACATAAGGTGTATAAGTTCCATAATAACCCATACCAATAAAATTAGAGTAAATCTGATTTTTTTTTGAAATCACTTTTAATTTTCTTAGCGCTTCATATTCTGAATTAGACTCGCCAATATTAAGTTCACCTTTAAACTGTATTTTTTCTGGAACAGTATTTTTTATAAGGTCATCTAAAGAACTATATTTAAGTTTATTGAGCATTTTTTTTTGATCTTCTTCAGATGGACCAATATGTCTTCTCAAAAAATCTTTTTGTGAATTATGTAACATTAATTAGAACTCTCCTTTGCAAACTTATCATATTCCTCTTTATTCATTAAACTATCTAACTCAGAAATATCTTTCATTTTTAATTTAAAAAACCAAGCTGTACCCTCAGGATCCTCATTTATTTTTGCAGGATCATCAACAATGGATTGGTTTATATCAACAACTTCCCCACTTACAGGTGTATAAACGTCACTTGCAGCTTTAGTAGATTCAACTACGCCAGCAGTTCCATCTTTTTCAACATTTGAGCCCTTCTCAGGTAATTCCGCAAATACTATATCACCTAGCATTTCAGTTGCATGTTGAGTTATACCAATTGTGGCTACATCTCCCTCTAAAATAATCCACTCATGTTCTTTTGAAAATTTAACTTCACTCATTAATTCACTCCTTTCACATAACTTTTTTTATAAAACGGTAACTTACAAATATTTGCTGGATGTTTTTTACCTCTTACCTCTAATAAAATTTTAGTATCAATTTTAGAAAATTCTTTATCAACATATCCCATTGCTATTGGACCATTAATACTTGGACCAAATGTACCACTTGTTATTTCTCCAATTGGCAATTCAGTTTCATTAAATATCTTGGTCTTTTCTCTAGCGATTAATCTGCCTTTAGGTTTAATTCCAACTCTTATTTGTTTTGCACCTTCCTTAATTTGGTTAATTATTTTATCCGAGCCCACAAAACCTCCATTCGATAATCTTTCTTTTGATATTGCCCATTTAAGATTCGCCTCTACTGGAGTTTTATTTAGGTCTAATTCATGACCATATAAACATAATCCAGCCTCTAATCTCAAAGTATCTCTTGCTCCAAGACCAATTAGTTCTGCACCCTTCTTAATTAAGCTTTTTGTAAATTCTTCAGCTAAATCATTTAGAATGGATACTTCAAAACCATCCTCTCCTGTGTATCCTGATCTAGTAACAAATAACTTTTGACCATTATAATCAAACCAGTCACCCGTCATAAAAGTTAAGTTTTGAACCCCATTTATGGTTTCATTTAAAATTTCTACTGCTTTTGGACCTTGTATTGCAACTAGTGCTCTATCATTACTTAGTTCCATTTTATACTTTTTAGACAATATATTGCTTAAAATTTCAAAATCTTTTTCTTTGCATGCAGCATTTAAAATAATTAAGTATCCATCTTCCAGTTTGGTAATTATAAGATCATCATAAATACCTGCCTCTTCGTTCATAAGAAAACTATACTTAGAGCAATTTTGTTGAAGATTTTTTAAATCTAAAGGAAAAATTTTTTCAAGATCAGATGTTAAATTTTCATTTCCATAAATAAATAATTGACCCATATGTGAAACATCAAAGATACCAGCATGCGATCTCGTAAATTTATGCTCTTCAATAACACCTTTACTGTATTGAATTGGCATCTCATAACCAGCAAACTCAACAAACTTAGCTTGACTATCTTGATGTAATTTATTTAAAGATGTTTTTTTAATTTCCATACTAACTCTATCGTACCCATCTGTATATTTGCCTGAGAGTTTTACTCCTTCGGCGAGAATCTAATCTCTTTCCAGAGTTAATATGTTACGGTCCTTTTACCTGAGAGTTTCCTGGGTGGTTGCTCCTTCGGTGCCACATTAAATTGTGATCTCTCCCGTTAGGAAATATTCTATCATATACTAACCAATGTCAATATTTTAAGCAGTCTTTTTTTCTAAGGAATAAAGATTGTAAAATTGAAGTAATACTGCAAAAATTACAATTGTACCTCCAATAATCACTATAAATGGTGGCTGTTCATTAATAAACATCCATGCCCAAAGCGGTCCTAAAACTGCCTCTGTCAACATTATGATTCCAACCATAGCAGATGGTGTTCTTTGAGCACCAATTGTAATTAAAATAAATCCAAATCCTAATTGCATAAAACCTGCCAAGAAACCTAAAAAAATATCATGTGCAGAAATTAGAATTTTTCCAGACATTAAAAACCCGATGGTTAGAGCAAAAACCCCAGCAATAAATTGTGCAGGCACCATATCTACATTGGGATATTTTCTTACAACTAATATTAAAACCGCAAACGAAATTGGCATTATAAATGCAGCAATATTTCCTGTCATTTGACCAGGAGATAAAGAGTTTCCTACCATCAACAGGATACCAGAAATTGCTAATATTATAGAAGTAAGTGTGATGACTGAAATTTTTTCCTTTAAAAAAAAATATCCAAAAATTGCTAAAAAGATTGTTTGAGTTTGAATAATGAAATTAGCATTTGCAACAGTAGTGTTATACATTGCAAAAACGTAACCACAAAAACCAAACGATAAAACAAAACCTCCAATAAATCCTGGAAAACCTAAATTATAGAATGAACGAAATACTTGTTTTTTGTAAGTTATGATTAAGTAAAGACTAATTATAATTAGAAAAAAAACAGTTCTCCAAAATAAAATTTGCCAAAGAGTTGCTCCCTCAAAAGATTTTACTATTAATCCACCAAAGCTTAAACTACATGCACCCAGAAATACTAATAAGGGTCCTGGTAATTTTCTGATTATATTCATCAAATTTGATTAAGTAAATTTTTTGTCTCCATTTCATACAGTTTAAATAAAGTTTCTGCATCTGATAATTCTATTTCTTGAAACTTCACTTTCGAACCTGGAGCTAACTGCACTAAGCGATCATAATCAACGCTAACTACAACACCTATTTTTGGATAACCACCTACCGTGCCATGATCTGATAGCATAATTATTGGATTACCATCAGCTGGTACCTGGATGACACCCTTGACCAAACCCTCAGACTTAATATTAGTATTTACAACATTTTCAATTTTTTGCCCTTCAAGTCTCATCCCCATTCTGTCAGATAACTTTGAAACAATAAATTCTTTTTCAAAAAATATTTTTTTTCCCTCATCTGAAAAATAGTCAAAATTTGTTCCCTTAATAACTCTTATATTTTCAATTTTACTATTTATATAGTTTACTTTTTTAAGTGTTTTGTCAGAATTAATTTTTAATAGATTAATCTTTTGTCCTCTATCTAATTTCTTTCCATTATTTGAACCAATATTTGCTTTGGTATTTATTGAACAACTATTCCACTGAAATTTAAGATCAATTTCAGACCCTATTGCAAAATAACCATAAACAGATTTGTTCGTAGAAATTATGTTAATTTCATCACCATTTTCTAAATGGTAGCTATGATAACAATCTCCATCAATTTCATAATCTTTTTTTTTGATTTTAAAAATTACATCTCCAGTAATTACAAAATTTAATTGATCACCTGTATATCTCAAATGTGGTCCCTGATAAGCAAATTCAATAACAGGAGCAGTCAAATGATTGCCAACTAATTTATTTGCTAAAAGGAAATTTCGGTTATCCATTACACCACTAAAAGGAATTCCAATATGATATAAATTTTCTCTTCCTTTATCTTGGAACGTTGTATTAATGCCACCCCTTAATATTTCAAAATAATTACTTGTCATTGCTATTCTCATATTCTTGTCGTGAAATTTTTTTAAAAATGATTGTATCTCCAGGATTAATTAAATTTGGATCTCTTTCTTTACTATCATCAAATACTTTTAGAGGAGTGTTTCCAATTATATTCCAACCGCCTGGGCTATCAAAAGTATAAATATTTGCAAATTGTTCAGTTATACCGACTGATCCCTGGGGTACTTTGACTCTAGGAGTTTCTAAACGTTGAGTTCTTAAATTTTCATCTATATCTCCCAAAAAAGGCATTCCAGCAATAAAACCTGTCATATAACAAAAATACTTTTTATCAAAAAACTTTGTCAAAATTTCCTGATAACTTAAATTTAATTTTTTTTCTAATCTACTTTTATCTAATGCGAAATTTTCCTCACAACAAACAGGTACTTCAATTTTTTTATTATTTTTATTCTGTTCAATGGTTGTATCTAAGTTTTCAATTTTATTTTTAATTTCATTAAAATTGGTAACTCGAAGATCAAATGAAATAATTAATTTATTATATGATGGAGTAAGGTTGTTTACTCCTTTAATTTTTTTTTCTCTAATAGTATTGAAATATTTTATTACTTCTAAATTCGTTGCTTTATTTACCTGTATACCAAAGTCACAATATAAAGCTGCGTCACCAAGATTTGATATATTTTTTAACATGCCATGTTATACTTCAACAATTAACGGTATGGAAATTAATATAAATTGTGATTTAGGTGAAAAATCAAAACACCATTCAAATATATATGATCCAGATTTACTTGAAATAGTAAATTCTGCTAATGTAGCTTGTGGATATCACGCTGGAGATAGTAAATCCATGAATGAAGTCGTCAAAATATCAAAAAAAAATGGAGTTAGTATTGGTGCTCATCCATCATTCAATGATCCAGAAAATTTTGGACGTAAAAGGATGGAGTTATCATCTATTGAAATAAAAAAACTAATTTTTGATCAATACGAAATACTTCAAAAAATTGCTCAGAATCATGGGGAAACCGTTACCCATATTAAACCTCATGGAGCATTAAATAATATGGCATGTGAAGATATTAACTTAGCAACAACTTTAGCAAGTGCAATAAACGAGATTAGTCAAGATTTAATATATTTAGTCCCGACTGGTTCAAAAATGGAACAGGCTGCTAAAAAATTAAATATGAAAATTGCATGTGAAATTTTTGCAGATAGAAATTATGAGGATGATGGAAACTTGGTCTCAAGAAAAAAACCTCATGCTTTGATAACTGATCCAGAACAAGCAAAAAAACACGTTTTATCAATGGTTAAAAATCAGTCACTTAATTGTCACAGTGGAAAACAAATACCTTGTGAAATAGATTCTATTTGCATACATGGAGATAATAAAAGTGCATTAGCTACAGCAATGTCTATAAAAGAGAATTTGTTAGAAAATGGGCTTAAATTAAAACCTTTAAACCATTTGGAGAAATTTATTTAATGTTAAAAAAAATATCTTTAGTTTTATTCTTAATACTATTTTCAGCTCATGCATATTCGGCAGGTTCTGACTCTACTCCTAAGAAAGTAAAATCAGATTACGACAAAGCAGTGGAGTCAATTAAATTTGCCAAAAAATATGAAAAAAAAGGTAAAGTTGAAAAAGCAAAAAAAAGATATGAAAAGGCTCAAAAATTTCTTCTTAAATCAAATAAAGAAAAACCAAATCAAGCTGATACATTGAATTATTTAGGTTTTACTACAAGAAAATTGGGTGATTACGAAAACGGCGAAAAATATTATCTAATGGGGTTAGAAATTAATCCTAATCATGCAGGTATAAATGAATATTTAGGAGAATTATACGTTACCACAAACAGGATAGAGCTAGCAAGAGAGAGACTAAAAGTGTTAGAAAAGTGTAATTGTGAAGAGTACACCGAGTTAAAAGATATTATAGATGGTGTAAAGGAATCTAAGTATTAATCTGTAGGTTATTTATTTAACTAAAATTAATACTGCTCACATTGAAATATTAAAAAATTAGACTAATATCCTCTTATTTTGATCGAACAGTCCATAATATTATTACAAATTATTTTTATAGATATAATTCTAGCTGCAGATAATGCAATTATAATTGGTTTAATAGCTGCAAATTTTGTTCCCAAAAATAGAAAAAAAATTATTCTTTGGGGTGTTGCTGGTGCTTTAGTTTTTAAAGTTATTTTTGCAGTCTTTGCTACGTACTTATTTAAGTTTTATTTTATTAAAATTCTGGGAGGCCTTTTATTGATATGGATCGTTAATGACTTAAGAAAAGATTTAGTTGAAATTAAAAAGGAAAAGAAATCTCCTACCAAGAAATCGAAAGAACCCTCTTTTATCAAAAGTGTTTATAAGGTTTTATTTGCAGATATTACAATTAGTTTTGATAACGTAATTGGCGTTGTTGGTGCAGCTAAAGGCTATTTTGGTTTCATGATTTTTGGATTAGTTTTATCTGTAGTCTTAACAGGTGCATTAGCTACATATATGGCAAAATATATACAACAGCATATTTGGATAGCCTATGTCGGTTTAGTATTTATCTTAATTGTTGGTCTTCAATTAGTTATTGGTGGACTAGTAGATTTGGAAATTTTAAATATTAATGAAGAATTTAAAAAATACTTTTAATTAATAAGAGTGTTTTTTTAAAGGAAATTTCTTACTTCTCACTTCTCTTGCATAAGTTGATACTGCTTTAGAAATCTCTTTTCTAATGTTCGTGTATTTTTTTATAAATCTAACATTAATTGGATTTAAACCTATTAAGTCATCAAAAACTAAAATTTGCCCATCGCAATTATTTGAAGCTCCTATACCAATGGTTGGGATTTTGATTTGTTTTGTAATAGCCTTTGCTAAAGATCTTTCTATGCATTCTAATACCATTGAAAAAACACCTGCAGTTTCTAGTAATTTTGCTTCTTTTAAAATTTTTTCTCTTTCATAATTCTTTTTACCCTTAAACTTAAAATTCTTAGCTGATTGTGGAAGAAGCCCTAAATGACCCATAACAGGAATATTATTTTTTACTAAATTTCTAATAATTTCGTATGTTTTTTTTCCACCTTCTAATTTTAAAGCATCACATTTAGTTTTTGACATTATCTTTTTTGCATTCTTAAGTGCCTCTTTAGAATTTCGATAGGTGTTATAGGGCATATCAACTACCATCAAACTTTTTTTAATTCCTAATCTCACACTTTTAGAGTGTTCGATCATTGTATCTAATGAAACTTCTCGTGTTGATTTATAATTATATAAAACAGACCCAAGTGAGTCACCAACAAGAACAATATCACAGTAGTTATCTAGGATTTCTACTACATTTTTAGAATAGGCAGATAAACTTACTATTTTAGTTTTATTTTTTTTTCTAATTATGGATAAAATTTTTTTATTCATTGGCTTACCAAGAGCCAGTATTCTCCATAGAAACCCAGGGTTCTTTGGGCTCTAGGCTTCCCTCTTGAAGGATTTCAATAGAAATCTTATCTGGAGATCTGACAAATGCCATGTGACCATCTCTTGGTGGTCTACTTATAGTGTAGCCCATATCTATTAATCTTTTACAAGTTTCATAAATATTATCTACTCGGTAAGCGAGATGACCAAAATTTCTTGATCCTTCTCCCAATTCGTCTCCATCCCAATTATAAGTTAATTCAATTTCAGCTTTCTCGTCATTAGGTGCAGCAAGAAAAATAAGTGTGTATCGTCCCTTTTCATCTTCCATTCTTCTTGTTTCTTTAAGCCCAAGGCCTTCACAAAAAAATCTTAAAGATTCATCAACATCTTTAATTCTAATCATTGTATGTAAATATTTCATAAGCGTACTTTATAGATTAAAACTACTCTAATTCAATAGTGCTTGGAGGTTTTGAAGTAACGTCATAAACAACTCTATTTATCCCTCTTATGCTATTAACTATTTTATTAGAAATTGTTTGCATAAAGGACTTTCTAAATTCAAAAAAATCTGCTGTCATTCCATCTTCTGACGTAATTGCTCTTAAAAGACATAAATATTCATAAGTGCGATTATCACCCATCACACCCACGGTTTTAACAGGAAGCAAAGCAGCATATGCTTGCCAAATTTTATGATATAGTCCATGTTCTCTTAATGCTTGTATAAAGTAATAATCAGCTTCCTTTAAAATTTTTATTTTTTCATTGGTAATAACTCCTGGCATTCTGATTGCTAAACCAGGGCCTGGAAAAGGATGTCTTGAGATAATTTCTTTACTTAATTTTAATTCTAAGCCTAATTTCCTAACCTCATCTTTAAACAAAAACTTTAACGGCTCAACAAGTTTTAAGTTCATTTTTTTTGGAAGGCCACCAACGTTATGATGAGATTTTATTTTTGAAGTCTGACTGCCAGTAACAGATTTACTTTCAATCAGATCGGGATAAAGTGTACCTTGAGCCAAAAATTTAACATTTTTGATTTTTTTAGCATATCGTTCAAAAATTTTTATAAATAAATTTCCAATTATTTTTCTTTTTTTTTCAGGATCAGAAACATTTTTTAACTTTCCTAGAAACTCCTTTTCTGCATTTACGTAGATAAGGTTCATTTTTAATCTTTTCTTAAAAGTTCGAACTACTTGAGTTTCCTCATTTTTTCTTAAAAGGCCTGTATTAACAAAAATACAATATAGTTTCTTACCAATTGATTTATTTAATAATTGGGCAACGACACTACTATCTACTCCTCCGGATAAAGCACAAATAACTTTATTGGTACCTACTTGATCTCTTACTTCGTTGATTAGTTTTATTTTTTGATCTCTTGAAGACCAGTTTTTTTTAATTTTACATATTAAAAATACAAAATTACTAATTAATTTTTTTCCATTTTCGGTATGAGTAACCTCTGGATGAAATTGTACTCCATAAAATTTTTTTAATTTATTTTCAACTATGGCATATTTTGAATTTGTACTAGATGCAACAACCTGAAAATTTTTTGGAAGTCTAGATACTTGATCTGCGTGACTCATCCAAACTTTCTTGTTTTTTTTCATGTTATAGAAGTTTTTTGTTAGAAGGCTATCTCTTTTTCTAAAAATATTAGCTAAACCAAATTCACGATGCTTTGATTGTTTTACTCTTCCACCATTTAATTTTGATAAAATTTGGTGACCAAAACAAATTCCTAAAATTGGTATATTCAGTTCTAATATTGTTTTATCAAATGAGTATTTGTTAATCTGGTAAACATTTAAAGGACCACCAGACAAAATAATTCCTCTCACACTTTGATTAATATCAATGGTTCTAATTTTTTTATGACTTACAATTTCCGAAAAAACTCCAAGTTCTCGGATCCTTCTTGCGATCAATTGAGTAAATTGAGAACCAAAATCTATGATTACGACTTTTTCCAGATTTTGATCAAGACTCATTATTTGGATCTATATTTTTCAATGACTCTTTGATTTCCCGATTTTCATCACATAAATTTTTGCAAACTTTTGAAAATGTATCAGACAGATTTTTAACTTTGTCATAATTTGATTGTTCAATTGCTATTTTCATCATCATTAACATAGCTTCCTCATTATCAGGCTCAATGAGCAGAGCAGTTTCTAAATTGTACTCTTCTTTTCTTTGATTTTCTTCATGATTGTAAATTTTGGCAAGATATAAATATGAAGTAGCATCTTTAGGATTAAAAACTATATTTCTTTCAAACAAAAAAAGTGCATCTTGATATTTTTCTTTTTCATATAATTTTAAAGCTTTTTTGAAAAAATTTTCTTTACTAAAAGTTTTAGTGTTAAATGAGAAGAATAATACTATAACAAAAATTAATTTTAAAATTTTACTCATTAGTATTTGCTATCATTTTTAATCACATCAACATTGTGAACCATACTTTCATAAAAACCTGCTTTCGTAATTTTTACAAAGTGAGGTTTGTTTCTCAGTCCAATAATATTTTTTGAACCTAAATATCCCATAGAAGATTTTAAACCACCAATTAATTTATAAATAATACTTCCAACATCTCCTTTGTACTTTACAAAACCTTCAACACCTTCAGGTACATATTTGGATATGTCTTTTTGTTTTTTTTGAAAATATCTATCTGCTGAACCTTTGTTCATGGCACCTACTGAACCCATTCCACGAAAACTTTTGTATAATTTCCCATTTTTTTTAATTAATTTTCCAGGTGTTTCATTTGTTCCTGCAAATAATGACCCTATCATTACAGCATCTGCACCGCCTGCAAATGCTTTTGCTAAATCACCAGAATATTTTATGCCTCCATCAGAAATTATCTTAATTTTTTTGTTTTTAATTCCGTTTCTCACTGACAAAATTGCACTAAGTTGAGGAACTCCAATACCTGCAACCAATCTAGTAGTACAAATAGAGCCTGGACCAATCCCAACTTTAATTATGTCTACTCCTAATTTAATTAAGAATTTTGCAGCATCTGGTGTTGCGATATTGCCTGCGCATAAAGCAATTTTATTCTTTTTTGTTTTTTTTATATATTTAATTATTTCTCCAACCTTTCTTGTGTGCCCATGTGCTGTGTCCACTACAATTAAATCAACACCCTCTTTAATAATTTCTTTTGCCCTAATAAATTCTTTTTCAGATGCTCCTACAGCAGCTCCAACTTTTAAGGAAAGTTTTTTAACCTTTCTAATTTCTGAAACTTGTGTTTTGATATCTAAATTTCTATGGATAACACCTATTCCACCTGCTTTTGCAATAGCAATAGCCATTTTACTCTCAGTAACTGTATCCATCGCGGATGATAGAAGTGGAATTTTTAGCCTAAGATCACCAGTCAATGATACAGACGTATCGACCTCAGATGGAAGTATTTCTGAATAATTTGGTGCTAGTGTTACGTCGTCAAAGGTAAGTGCTTCTTTTATAGGAACCATAATCTTTTATATACGATTCCTTTTAAATTTAAAGTCCCTATCTAATTTTTCTACAAATAATAAAACTTTCTTTGGAATCTTTTCGACTAGACTTAGGTTTAAAAACCTTAACTTCTTTAAAAAACTTTTTACCCTCTGCGACTATTTCGTTAAAAGTTCCACCCATGAAAATCTTTGATATAAAATAACCGTTTTCTTTAATCATTTCTTTGGCAAATGCCATTCCCTCTTTACAAAGTTCTCCTGTTTGAATTGAGTCAATGTTCTTAATTCCTGTAGTATTTACAGCCATATCTGACAAAACTACATCAACTTTAGTACTTAAATTATTTTTAATTTCTTCTTGTATTTTACTTTCTGTAAAATCACCTTGTATTTGAATGCTATTTCCAATTGGCTCCATCTTTTTAAGATCGATTGAAATAAGTTTTCCATTTTTAATAATTTTAGACGAATACTGAGACCAGCTACCAGGTGCTGCACCTATATCGATTACTGATAATCCACCTTTAAATATTTTAAATTTTTCATCTATTTCGATCAATTTATACGCCGATCTTGCCCTATAACCATCGACTTTAGATTGTCTTACGTAGATATCCCTTCTTTGTTTATTAACCCAATTTTTAGAAATTTTATTTTTTTTCAATTAATTATTATATCTTAGTTTTAAATCAATCAGGTTACCGTTGATTGTTTTTACTTTAGAAATGTAATTTTTATTTTTTCTAATTTGATCATTATTTTTACCAGCAAAATGAACAATGCCAATCTCATGATTTGGAAGATAAGGTTCAACCAAAGTGTTTCGTTTTTCATCAAATTTAAGGGCTTCGATTAATGTCCAGTTACAATAAGCTGGCAAAATTTCCACATCTAATTCATCATTATAAATTGTTACATTCATTGCTATTTGCTCTGATCCCCATATTTTTCCAGAGTTTAACGCAATTTTTAAATTTTTTTGCCATACTTCCCAATGAGGTGCATTTAACTCTAATGCAAATACTCCAATATTTAAGTGCGGTTTTAATGCTACTTGTCTTGCAATTTTTTCTGAAAAACCAGAAGATTTTGCATGCTTATAGTTTTGAGATTTAATTTTAGCAAAACTTCCTAAAATCCATTCGGCTCTTAATACTCTTCCATATGCTCTATCTGCTGATGTTGCTATTGATAATTTATTGTTTTCACATCCTCTTAAATATAAATCAATTGCTTCCCATGAATTCACCCATGCATCTGCATCTATCCATAAATATTTTTCATAATTTGGAAAATATTTAGGGAGAAAAGCTCTTGAGACTTGACTTTTTAACCATTCCTTACCTTTTACTTTTGATTGAGGGACTTCAATGTCCCAGTCTGCAGATTTAATTTGATCTACTTTAGAAGATAAAGTTTTTTTTTGTTCCTCAGTTAATCCAGCATCTAGAATGCAAATTGCAGTATTTTCACTCTCTTTAAACCTCTTAACTGAATCTACAAGCTCTTCTAATAATTCAAAATAATTAGAGTCTGCTAGTGAAATTATCACATTTTTCTTCATCAAAGAATATCTTCTTGATCATCATCATCTTCTTTGAAATTTAGATCATCATTTTGTTTTTTTAACTTTTGATAATGAAAGTAACTTATTGGTAACATAGCTAAATAGACAATCGCACTTATAGCTATTAGATTAAATGGATAAATTAATAGTAAACCAAAAAATAAAACTATGCCAAATAAAAGAAAAATTGTTGTTTTTCTTTGTATTACTATTTTTTTCAATGAATAACTCGGGAACTTGCTTATTAATAGTAATGAGGTCACGATAAAGAAGATTGGTACAACTATATTGTAATTAATTTGGGTGAATTCATAATTAGTTAAACTGAATATTAATGGTGTCAAAACTAAAATCCCACCTGCAGGGGATGGCACTCCTTCAAAAAAATTATCTCTCCATGAGGGGTCTTGACCAGTATTAATATTAAATCTTGCTAATCTTAAAGCAACACAAATCACATATATTAAACAAACTAACCAACCAAATCGACCTAAGCTATTAAGTTTCCAAAAATACATTATAAAAGCTGGTGCAACACCAAAACTAATCATGTCGGTTAAAGAATCTAGTTCTTTTCCTACTTTTGAGGTCCCTTTAATTAATCTTGCAATCCTTCCATCCAATCCATCTATTACTGCCGCCAAGATTATAGCAACAACTGCAAATTCAAATCGTCCATCTAAAGCAAATCTAATTGAGGTTAATCCAATACAAACTCCGATTAATGTGAGCATGTTTGGTAAAATTACTCTTGCATTTTTTTTGTCAGTAACAACTTTAAAATTGTTTTTTGGTTTTAACATAATTATTTTTTAGCCAATAAGGTCTCACCAGAAATTGCCGTTTGACCAACTTTCACAAGAGGTTCATAATTTTCATAATAAACATCTGCTCGACTTCCAAATCTTATCATTCCAATTCTATCACCTTGACTTAGTTCTTGGTTCTTATCTGTTTCACAAACAATTCTTCTTGCTACTAAACCTGCAATTTGAACCACTATTATATCGTTGCCATGTTTGTCTTTAATTTTGTAATAATTTCTCTCATTATCTTCACTAGCTTTATCTAATGATGCATTAAAAAATTTTCCAGGTTTATATAATATGTCTTCAACTGTTCCTGAACAAGGAGTTCTATTTACGTGACAATCAAATACATTCATAAAAATACTAATTTTTTTGAATTTTTTATTTTCAAGACCAACTTCCTTTGGTCCATCTACCTCTTCAACTTTTATAACTTCACCATCAGCTGGACTTACAAGATAATCATCGTCACCTATAATAGTTCTATCAGGGTCCCTAAAAAAATAATAAACCCATATCGTTAACAACAAACCAATTAAGCCTAAAAAATTGTTAATGATTAATAAAATAATAGTTATGAAGGCAGCAATAACTAAAAATTTATATCCCTCAGTATGAATTTTTGGAAATATCTTGGTAAACATATTCTTCTATTTGCTAATTTTTGATTAATATGTATATAAACCAATCAAATTCAATTAATAAGATAATTTTTATTTTAATGAGTAAAATCAAGGTAAAAAACCCAGTCGTAGAGTTAGACGGCGATGAAATGACTCGAATTATATGGGAGTTCATTAAAAATAAACTTATCTTACCATATCTTGATCTAGGAATTGAGTATTACGATCTTGGTATGAAAAGCCGTGACAATACTGATGATCAAATCACAATAGACTCGGCAAATGCTATTAAAAAAATCGGTGTTGGCATTAAATGTGCAACTATTACGCCTGATGAAGCAAGGGTAGAAGAGTTTGACCTAAAAAAAATGTGGAGGTCACCAAATGGGACAATCAGAAATATAATTGGAGGGACTGTATTTAGAGAACCTATTATTTGTAAAAATATCCCAAAACTTGTTCCTTCTTGGACAGATCCAGTAATTATAGGAAGACATGCTTTTGGAGACCAGTACAGAGCAACAGATTTTAAAGTACCTGGCAAAGGAAAAATGGAAGTTAAGTGGACATCAGAAGATGGAAAAGACGAAATAAAATACGAGGTATTTAATTTCACTGGTCCGGGAGTAGCACTTTCAATGTATAATTTAGATAAATCCATTCAAGATTTTGCAAGATCCTGTTTTAGTTATGGGCTAATTAAAAAATGGCCAGTTTACATGTCTACGAAAAATACAATTCTAAAACAATATGACGGTAGATTTAAAGATATATTCCAAGAAGTATTTGAGAATGAATATAAAAAAGATTTTGATAAAAATAATTTAACTTATGAACATAGATTAATTGATGACATGGTTGCATGTGCAATGAAATGGAGTGGTAAATATATTTGGGCTTGTAAAAATTATGACGGTGACGTTCAGTCTGATACTATGGCACAAGGTTATGGATCATTAGGATTGATGACAAGTACACTTCTTACTCCAGATGGAAAAATTATGGAAGCAGAAGCTGCCCATGGAACTGTAACCAGACACTATAGAATGCATCAACAAGGTAAAGAAACTTCAACAAATCCTATTGCATCAATTTTTGCTTGGACAAGAGGGCTAGCTCACAGAGGAAAACTTGATAATAATGATGAATTAATAAAATTTGCACAAACGATTGAAAAAGTTTGTATCGAGTGTGTTGAAAATGGAGCTATGACAAAGGATCTAGCAATACTAATTGGTCCATCAAGTAAGTACTTAACAACTAATCAATTTTTAGATGAAATTGACAGTAATCTTAAAGCAAAATTAAATTAAAGATTTAAGTTTTTCAAAAGCATCTTCAATTTTTGACTTATCCTGACCACCAGCCTGAGCGAAATCTTTTCTTCCTCCACCACCCTGACCACCAATAATCTCTGAACCAGTTTTTACAAATTCAACAGCATCATATTTATTTGTTAAACTTTCTGTAACTCCAACTGCTATCCCTACTTTATCATCTTTGCTTGCAAACACTATTACAATACCCTGAGATAAATCTTTTTTTCCTTGATCAACCAATTTTCTAAGCTCTTTAGGAGGAAGATCATCAACTTTTTGAAGTCTTAATTTTATTCCATTAACATCTTGGTCTTTAATAATATTTTTTGATTTATCATTTAAAATTGAACTTACAGAAAGAGTTTCTAATTGTTTTGTTAAATTTTTAATTGAATTTTTTTGATCTGAATTATCTATGCTAGGTTTCCCTCCAAGCTTAGTGATTTGCTGACTTAAATCTTTAATAGTTTCTTCATCTTTTTCAGAGGATAATACTGAAAGTTTTTCTTTATTTTCTAAATAATCCTCTAATTGTTTATCTCTTAAAGCCTCTATTCTTCTTACTCCTGCCGCTATTGAAGATTGGCTGACTATTTTAAATTTTCCAATATCTCCAGTATTTTTAACATGGGTTCCGCCACATAATTCTGTGGAGAAATACTTTCCGTCTTCATCTCCCATAGAAAGAACCCGCACTTCATCTCCATATTTTTCACCAAATAAAGCCAAGGCTCCATTTTCTACAGCTTCATCTGGTGTCATTAACCTGGTTTTTACATCTGACTTTTTTGAAACCATCTTATTTACAAATTTCTCTATTTTATCAATTTCATCATTTTGAATAGGCTTCATATGGCTAAAATCAAATCTCAATCTGCCAGGCTCTACAAGAGAACCTTTTTGAGTTACATGATCTCCTAATACTCTTCTTAAAGACTCATGTAAAAGGTGAGTTGCAGAGTGATAAGCTCTAGTATCATCTCTTCTTTCAACATTTATCTTCATTTCAACACTGTTTTTAAGCTTAATAGAACCACTAACTACTTTTCCATAATGTACAAATAAATCCCCAAGTTTTTTCTGAACATCTGTTACATCAAATTTAAATTCATTCGATACGATCTCACCTGTATCCCCTACTTGACCTCCAGACTCACCATAAAATGGAGTTTGATTTACTATGATCATTCCCTCATCATTTTCTTTTAATTGATTAACTTCTTTATTTTCCTTTAACAAAGACAAAACAACACCTTCAGCTTGATTTGTTTCGTAACCTAAAAATTCTGTAGGCTCTAATCTATCTTTAATCCCAAACCAAATATCTTCAACGGTAGCATCTCCTGAACCTTTCCAATTTTTTTTTGCAAGTTCTCTACTTTCTTTCATTAAGGATTTAAATTTTTCTCTATCAATTGACATTGATTTATTTCTTAAAATATCTTCAGTAAGATCTAGTGGAAATCCATAAGTGTCATATAGTTTAAATGCCACTTCACCTGGTAAAACTTTATCAATTTTAGAAATTTCATCATTTAAGATTTTAATTCCTCTATCAAGAAGAACTAAGAATTTTTCTTCTTCCATTCTTAAAGTTTCTTTTATCAAAGACTCAGCTCTCACAAGTTCTGGATAATTTCCTGACATTTCATTTTTAAGTGTATCGAACAAATTATAAAAAATCGGTTCCTTGGATCCTAGTAAATGTGAATGTCTCATTCCTCTTCTCATAATTCTCCTAAGCACATAACCTCTTCCTTCATTTGAAGGTAAAACACCTTCTGCAATTAAAAAAGAGCTTGCTCTCAAGTGATCAGCTATAACTCTGAAACTTGCAAGATTAGATTTATCTGATTTAACTTTTACAATTTCGGATGCTGAACTAATTATTTTTTTAAAATGATCTGTTTCATAGTTATCATGTGAACCTTGTAATAAAGCAGCTATTCTCTCCAAACCCATACCAGTATCAACAGATGGTTTTGGTAAATCTATTCTTTTATCTTTTGAAACTTGCTCATATTGCATAAAGACTAAATTCCAAATCTCAATAAATCTGTCCCCATCTTCGTCTTTAGAACCAGGTAATCCTCCAGCTAAATGATCTCCATGGTCAAAAAAGATTTCAGAACAAGGGCCACATGGACCTGTCTCTCCCATTGACCAAAAATTATCAGATGTGGCTATTCTAATAATTCTGTCATCGCTAAAACCTGCTATTTTCTTCCAAAAATTAAAGGCTTCATCATCTTCATGAAATACAGTTACATAAAGTCGGTTTTTATCAATGCCAAAATCTTTAGTTATCAAATCCAAAGCATAATGAATTGCTTGTTCTTTAAAATAATCTCCAAAAGAAAAGTTTCCAAGCATTTCAAAGAAAGTGTGGTGACGAGGTGTATAACCAACATTTTCAAGGTCGTTATGTTTTCCTCCTGCCCTGACACATTTTTGAGAAGTAGTCGCTCTTACATAATCTCTTTTTTCTAAACCTGTAAATACATTTTTAAACTGAA
>CACKOH010000018.1 GCA_902601785.1 uncultured Pelagibacteraceae bacterium
GCTCCCCGCCAACTGTAGATTGATTGATCATCATCCCCAACACAACATATATTTTTATTTTTTTCAGATAAAAGATTAAGCCATTTACTCTGAATAAAATTTGTATCTTGATATTCGTCTACGAGAATATATTTAAAATTTTTAGAATATATTTCTCTTATGTCTGAATAGTTCTCTAAGATTTTTACAGTATGTAAAATTAAATCACCAAAGTCACATGAATTTAAATCAGTTAATTTTTGTTGATATATTTTATACAGAGGCAAGATAGTTTTTTCATAAATATCTTTTTGGTTAATAATAACTTCAGATGGATAATATCCTTTGTTTTTCCAACGATCTATAATTGCTAATATAAATCTTGGGGACAATTGTTTAATATCTATATTCTCAGCTTTACAAATATTTTTAATAAGTCTTATTTGATCGTCTGTATCTATTATTGTAAAATTTGAATTTAGATTTGCAGCAGACGCGTGTTTTCTAAGTAGTTTTGCACAAATAGAGTGAAAGGTTCCAAGCCAAGAAAGTCCAATTGCAGTAGATCCCAAAATATTACTAACTCTATTTTGCATTTCTTTTGCAGCTTTATTTGTAAAAGTTACTGCTAAAATTTGATTAGGAAATGCCTTTTTTTCTTTAATAATATTGGCAATTCTGGAAGTTAGAACTTTAGTTTTACCTGAACCAGCCCCAGCAACAATCAAAAGTGGTCCATCCAGGTGTAATACAGCCTCTTTTTGAGGTTCATTTAGATTTTTCAGATAATCTTTGTTTATCATTTAAAATAATACTTTATAAGATTTCTTGATTAAAATGGCTAAGCAAAACTCATTTGTTAAAAATTTAAAAAACATAAGCAAATTAATTAATAGTCTATTAGAGCAAAATTTAAACAAGTTAAAATTTAATAATTTAAAAATTCTAGCAGGTAATAATAAAATTATACTCACTGTTGTCGCAGTTTTTATTTTCTTTATTTCTTACCTTTTAGTACCTACATTTTACAAACAGGATGATATTTCAAAAAAATTAAAAAATGAACTATTAAGTAAATTCAACTTAGACTTTACTTTTAATCAAAAACTAAATTATAACTTTTTTCCAAGACCACATTTCACAAGTGAAGACTCTTTAATTGTTAAAAACCAAAAAAATATTGCAGAGATAAACCAAATAACAATCTATGTCTCTCTAGATAATTTATTTACTATAAAAAATTTTAATATTAATGAAGTAATCTTAGAAAAAGCAAACTTTGAATTAAATAATAAAAATAGTAATTTCTTTTTTAAAATTTTAAATAATAATTTTTTAGATGCTAACTTAAAAATCAAAAACAGTAATTTTTTTTTTAGAAACTCAGATAAAGAAGTTTTATTCATAAATAAAATTAAGAATATGAACTATTATTATGATCAAAGTGAATTAAAAAATACTCTTTATTCAGAAAATGAAATATTTAATACACCTTTTTCTTTAGAGGTAATTGACCATGAAGATGAAAAAAAATTATACAGTAAGTTAAATCTAGATTTTGCAAAATTACAAATCGAAAATATATTTAATTATGATGGGGACAATAAATCAGGTTTAGCTAATCTGTTTTTTAATAAAAAAAAAAGCTTAGTAAATTATAAAACTAATAAAAATTTTTTTGAGTTCAATTATTATAATGAATTAGAAAAAAAAAATTTTTTATATAATGGAAAATTTAACTTTAAACCCTTTTATTCCACTCTTAAGGGTGATGCAGAAGAAATAAATATTTCCTATTTATTTGGTAAAAATGCAATCATTTCTGAATTATTGAGAACTGGTATTTTTAATAGTAAAAATATAGATTTTAAATTAAACATAAATGCAAATAAGATTCAAAATAATCAAAATTTTGTAAATTTTGATCTAAAATCTAAAATTCAAGAAGGCCTAATTGATATAGATAATACAAAAATAGAATGGAAAGATAGATCAATTATAAAACTAACAGATACATTAATTTTTGTTAAGGATGGTAAACTTTTTTTAGATGGTAAATCAAAGATAAATATAACGAATATTAAAAATATTTATAAGTTTTTTCTCACACCAAAAAATTTTAGAAAAAAAATAAAAATAATTGATTTAGGTTTTTCTTATTCTTTTGATGAAAAAGCTTTAATGATAAATGATATTATAATTGATGGGAAATATAAAAAAAAAGTAAACAATGAATTAAATAATATTTATTTTCGTGGTTCTAGCATGCAAAATAAAATATATTTAAAAAATATGATTAATAATCTACTTAAAGCTTACGTTGGATAGATCATTTTTTTAGGATTAACTATTTTTTTATAATCTTTTTCTGTAATTAGTCCTGTTTTTAGTGTTTCATATTTCAAAGTAGTATTGTTCTTTAGTGCGGTCTTTGCAATTTTGGCAGCATTGTCGTAGCCAATATGGGGTGCAAGCGCTGTAACAAGCATTAAAGAATTGTCTAAATGTTCTTGAATTTTCTTTTTATTCGCCTTTATTCCCATAACACAATAAAGAGCAAAATTTTTGGTACTGTCAGCAATTAGATCTATTGATTGTAAAATATTATGTGCAATCAAAGGTTTGAAAACGTTCAACTCAAAATGACCATGAGATCCAGCCATAGTTATACCATTGTGGTTTCCAATAACTTTTACACATACCATTGTAACAGCTTCACATTGAGTAGGATTTACTTTACCAGGCATAATTGATGAACCTGGTTCATTTTCAGGCAAAATCAATTCTCCATAACCTGCTCGAGGACCTGATCCTAAAAATCTAATATCATTAGATATTTTCATTAAAGCTACCGCGCAAGTGTTTAAGGTTCCAGAAAAATTTACTATCGCATCATGGGCTGCAAGTTCTGCAAATTTATTTGGCGCTGGTTTAAATTTTATTTTTGTAAACTTTGCTATTTCTTTGACTACTTTTTTGTCAAAGTTTTTTTTAGAATTTATCCCTGTTCCAACTGCAGTTCCACCTTGAGCAAGAAATAAAATTTCTTTTAATGCATATTCAATTCTTTCAATACTTTTTTTAACTTGCACGTGATATCCTGAAAATTCTTGACCTAAAGAAAGAGGAGTTGCATCTTGAAGGTGCGTCCGTCCAATTTTTACTATATTTTTAAATTCTTTAGATTTTTTATTTAATTCTTTTTCTAGAATCTTTAAGTTTGGCAACAATTTAATCAATGTTTCCTTTGCAACTGATATGTGCATTGCAGTTGGAAAAACGTCATTTGTAGATTGTGATTTATTCACATGATCATTTGGATGAACAGGTTTTTTTGAACCTTTTTTTCCTCCCATTATCTCTATTGCACGATTAGCAATAACTTCATTAACATTCATATTTGTTTGTGTTCCAGAACCTGTTTGCCAAACTTTTAATGGGAAATTATCATCTAACCTACCCTTAATTACATCATCAGAAGCTCTAATAATTGCTTTCGATATTTTGTTATCAATTAATCTGTCCTTTTTATGTACAATTGCTGCACATCTCTTAATGATAGCAATAGATTTGATGATAGAAATATTTACTAAAATTTTGCCAATATTAAAAAACTTATTAGATCTTTGAGTAGATGCTCCCCATAATTTATCATTAGGAACGTTGACACTACCAATGCTATCGAATTCTTTTCTTAATTTCATTGATTAATTACTAAGTTACAAATAATTATAATATACAATAAATTATTAAAAACATATAGGAGCAATATGTCAAATTTTAGTAAAGTAGGAACTTTCATGAAAACTTTTGGCCAAGAAGTCAAAACTGAGCCTTCATTTAGCACAGATAAAATCAATAAATTGAGAATAGATCTTATTAGGGAGGAGTTAGAAGAGTTAACAGATGCCATAAACAAAAAAGATTTATTAGAAGTAGCAGATGCTTTAACAGATATTTTGTATGTTACATATGGTGCAGGACACGCATTTGGTATTAATTTGGATAAGTGTTTTGAGGAGGTTCAAAATTCAAACATGAGCAAGTTAGATAAAGATGGAACACCTATATACAATAGTGCTGGCAAAGTAATGAAAGGACCAAGCTATTTCAAACCTGATCTTTCTAAATTTGTTTCTTAAATTTCTAATTTTAGATCAATTGCATGAGCACTATGAGTGATAGATCCTACAGAAATTCTATTAACACCAGTCGAAGCAACTGATTTAACTGTTTTCAAACTTATATTTCCTGAAGCTTCAGTTTCGTAATGTTTGTTGGAGATTTTGACGGCTTCTTTCAAATTTCTAATACTCATATTGTCAAATAAAACTGTATTAAACTTAAGTCCCATTATTAATTTAAGTTGATTGAGGCTGTCTACTTCGACTGTGATTTTTCTTCCCTTTTTATTTTTTATAGCTTTTGATACTAAAGTTTTTAAATCTGAACTAGCTATATGATTGTCTTTAATTAAATATTCATCACTTAAATTAAATCGATGATTTGTTCCACCTCCTAACTTAACTGCATATTTTTGAATTACTCTTAAATTTGGAATTGTTTTTCGTGTACAACAAATTTTTGTTTTTTTTCCTGCTAGTTTTACAAACTCATTAGTCTTAGTAGCTATACCAGAAATATGAGATAAAAAATTTAATGCAACTCTTTCAGCAATTAATATATTTTTTGCATTTCCTGTAATTAAAGCAATTAAAGAACCTTTTTTTACTTTTGTACCATCTTTCTTTTTAATTATGAATTTAATTTTACTGTCAATTAGGGCAAAAGCTTGTCTAGCAAATAATAAACCTCCTATCACTGCATTTTGATTTGATAAAAGTTTAATCGTTATAATTTTATTATTTTTAATTAAACTTGAAGTAATATCCCCAGAGGGATATAGATCTTCATTAAGTGCTAGTTTAACGGTATTACGAATAAATTCTTTACTGAGTTTTATTTTTGACACTTATTTATCTACCGATAGCTGCCATTTTCTCAACTGAAATTCTTGCTTTATCGATAGTTTCTTTGTCCATTATTATTTCACCTGTTTCATTTTCTAAACAGTCTAGTATTTTTGGAAGAGTAATCTTTTTCATGTGTGGACAAATATTACATGGCTTTATAAATTCAACATTTGGATTTTCAACCTCTATGTTATCACTCATTGAGCATTCAGTGACCATCATTACTTTTTTGGGTTGGTTATCTTTAACATAATTAATCATGCTCGATGTGGAGCCTGCAAAGTCGCTTGCCTTAATAACATCTGGAGGACATTCAGGGTGAGCAATTATTTTTATTCCTGGATTATTTTTTCGAATATCATGTATTTCTTGCTCATTAAATTGGTCATGAACAATGCAAACACCTTTCCATGAAATAATTTCTACATCTGTTTGTGAGGCAACATATTTTGCAAGGTAATCGTCAGGTAAAAATATTACTTTTTTAACTCCAAGTGATTTTACAATTTTAACGGCATTGGCAGATGTACAACAAACATCAGTTTCAGCTTTAACTTCAGCAGAAGTATTAACATATGAAACAACCGGGACACCTGGATACTTTTCTTTTAATAATCTCACATCTTTGCCAGTAATTGATGAAGACAAAGAACAACCTGCATCCATGTCAGGTAAAATTACTTTTTTTTCAGGGCTCATTAATTTTGCAGTTTCTGCCATGAAATGAACTCCTGCCATTAAAATTATGTCTGCAGAAGTTTTTGAGGCTTGAATTGCTAATGCCAAAGAGTCAGCAGAAAAATCAGCTACTCCATGGTATATTTCTGGTGTTTGATAATTATGAGCAAGAATAACTGCGTTCTTTTCTTTTTTTAATTTATTGATTTTGTGAATATAAGGTGCATGAACTGACCATTCAATTTCAGGCATAACCTTAGAAATTTTTTGGTAAATAGGATCTGTTGCTTGCTTTACTTCTTGTGTAAATTCCATGGAGTTTTTTACCAATTTGAAAGATGGTTGTCATTCATTTATTATGAGGCATATTGCGGTCGTGCTGAAATTGGTAGACAGGCACGGTTGAGGGCCGTGTGGACCTAGTCCATGAGAGTTCGAGTCTCTCCGACCGCACCAATTAATTAGTTATTTACTTATCCAATCAGGTTTTTTAATTTTTATCGATGCTTCTTTTGTTTTGAATTCAGCATTTTCATCAAAGTTTTCATCTAGAAATTTTATTAGCCCAAATGGATATTCATTATTAATCAATACTTTTCCAATCTCATTTTCGTTATTAAAAATACCTTCACCTTCATGCAATTTTCCATTTATAATACTTATGGGCAACAATCTCTTTGTAAGTTTATTTTTAAGTTTAATCCTTGCTGTATTTTCTTGTCCGACATAGCAACCTTTTTTAAAATCGACTCCATTAAGTTCAACATAATTACACTCAATTCCAAAAGCTTTATTTTGTAATTGATTTAGGTTTTTTGGAACTATTCCAAGTTTATGACTTAATGAATAGTATTCACTTAAATCAGCATCATGTAATTCTAATCTCTTTAAAGATAAATATAGCTTTTCTAAATTGATAATTAATCTTGCACCTAATTGTTTGTTACGAGGATCTAAAAATATTGGATCTTCTCTAAACTTTAATGTAAATCCGGAAACGTCTTCTGCTTTCTCAAAAGTTAAAAATTTTTTATAGCTAAAAGCAGCAACAACAAACTCATTGCTAAGATTTAAAATTTCAACTTTTGATCTTAATTTGTAAAGGACAAGTTGTTTATACAATCCATCTATTTGAGATTTTTCACAATCAATTAAATAACCTGATTTATGTTTTATTATAATGAATTCATACAAAAATTTTCCTTGAGGAGATAACAAAGATGCAAAGCAACTGCAGGTTTCACTGACCTTACCAATATCATTACTAATAAGGTTCTGAAGAAAACTTACAGCATCATCTCCGTTTATATAAAGTATTGCCCGATCATCTAAAATGTAAACGTTTTTGATATTCATAATTGATTAATTATAAGATGTAATATAATAACATTTTCTTAAAATGTTAGATCTTATAATTAAAAACGGCAAATGTTACATTGATGGTGAATTGAAAGATATAGATTTAGCTGTAAAAGACAAAAAAATTCATAAGATTGGTCAAATTTCAGAAGAAGCAAAAGAAACTATTGATGCGAGCAACCACACAGTATTGCCAGGATGCATAGATACTCAAACTCATTTCAGAGAGCCCGGATCAACCGATACAGAGGATCTTCATTCAGGAAGCAGAGCAGCAATTGCAGGTGGGATCACCAGTGTTTTTGAAATGCCTAATACTAACCCGCCAACTTCTAATAAAAAAGAGTTTCAAAGAAAATTAGATCTCGCTAAAAACAGAATGTATTGCAACTATGCATTTTATTTTGGTGCAACTGCTGATAATGCGAATGATTTAGCAAGTTTAAAAAATCTAGAAGGTTGTTGTGGAATTAAGCTTTTTGCAGGTTCTTCTACTGGAAATTTGTTAGTCGCTGAGGAAGATGATATTGATAAAGTTTTTCAAAATGCTTCAAAAGTTGTTGCAGTTCACTCGGAAGATGAAGCTATATTAAAAGTGAATAAAAAACTCATTAAGCAAGGAGATGTTCATACGCATCCTGTTTGGAGAAGTGCAGAGTGCGCAATTTCATCCACAAGAAGAATTGTAAGAATTGCAGAAAAATATAATAAAAAAGCTCATGTTCTCCATATAACCACAAAAGAGGAAATTGACTTTTTATCACAACACAAAGGAAATATTACATTTGAGATTACACCTCAGCACTTAACTTTATATGCACCCGATTGTTACAATAAACTTGGAACTTATGCTCAAATGAATCCTCCCTTAAGGGACAAATCTCACTACGATAGACTATGGTATGCAGTAAGAAATAATTTCAATGACACAATTGGTTCAGACCATGCTCCTCATTTAAAAGTTAATAAGGATAAAGAATATCCAGAAACACCATCAGGTATGCCGGGTGTTCAAACTTTAATGCCAGTAATGTTAAACCATGTGAATGATGGAAAATTATCTTTAACTCAATTAATAAATCTTGTTTGTGAAAACCCTGTCAAAATTTTCGGTATCCAAAGTAAAGGATTTATTAAAGAAGGATATGATGCTGACTTTACAATAGTAGATATGAACAAAACTGTTGAAATTAAAAATGAAAATATTGAGAGTAAATGTGCATGGTCTCCATTCAATGGCAACAAATTTAAAGGTACACCAACCTATACAATTATTGCTGGGAAAATTAAAATGCAGGATGGAAAAATATTAGGAGATCCTGAGGGAACTCCTTTAAAATTTAGCTAAGTTTTACAGTAAAACTATTTACAAGAATTACACCAACTACAATTAAAAATAATCCAACTATAGCTTGCCAAGATAAAGTTTGTTTGAAAAAGATATATCCTAATATCGCTATTGTAAAAATTCCAAGACCACTCCATGTAGCATAAACAATTGCAATTGGAAGCTTGTTAACCACAAATGTTAAAAGATAAAATGCACAAAGATAAAATATTGAAAGTGCAACAGTTGGTATTAGTTTTGTGAAGTTTTGTGATACTGGTAGCAGCATAGTTCCAGCAACTTCACAAAATATTGCCCCAACTAAAAAAATATAAGTCTTAACCATTAAGAATTTTATGTTTGATTAAATCCTCTTTAATCTCAGTTAATATAGCTGGATCATCAATAGTGGGAGGAATTTTATATTCAACACTATCTGCAATCTTTCTAATGGTTCCTCTTAGAATTTTTCCTGATCTTGTTTTAGGAAGTCTCTTAATAACTATTGCTACTTTAAATGCAGCAACAGGGCCAATTTTTGCCCGCACCATTTGTATACATTCTTTAGATATGGTTTCATTATCTTTATCTACTCCAGATTTTAAAACAATCAAACCAATTGGTAATTGACCTTTTAATTTGTCAGCAATCCCTAACACTGCACATTCAGCAACTGATTGATGTTCAGATAAAACTTCTTCTATTGCTCCAGTAGATAATCTGTGACCTGCAACATTTATAATGTCATCCGTTCTAGACATAATCCAAATGTAACCATCATCATCAATATGTCCTGCATCATAGGTTTGATAGTAGCCATCATAATTTGACATATAATTTTCTTTATATCTTTTGTCGGCATTCCATAACGTTGGAAATGTTCCAGGAGGCAAAGGCAATTTTACTACAATATCCCCCATTTCATTTGGTTTCGCTAAAGATTGATCTGGTTTGATAATTTTTACATCATATCCAGGCACTGCTTTGCAAGCTGAACCATACTTAGTTTCCATCATTTCTATTCCTGTACAATTTGAACTTATCGCCCAACTAGTTTCAGTTTGCCACCAATGATCAATCACTGGAACTTTAAGCAAATTTTCAGCCCATTTGATTGTATCTGGATCAGCTCTCTCACCAGCAAGAAATAAGCTTTCAAAACTACTAAGATCATATTTGGAAAAAAATTTTCCCTCAGGATCCTCTTTCTTTATTGCTCTAAATGCAGTTGGTGCGGTAAATAAAGATTTTACTTTATAGTCTGAAATAATTTTCCAAAAAGCTCCAGCGTCTGGAGTTCCAACAGGCTTACCTTCAAATAAAACTGTAGTGCATCCTTTAAAGAGTGGCGCATAGACAATATATGAGTGCCCAACAATCCATCCAATATCACTAGCTGACCACCAGATATCATTGGTATCAATATTGTAGATATTTTTCATAGTCCATTTAAGAGCAACAATGTGACCTCCGACATCTCGAACAATTCCTTTTGGAGTTCCAGTTGTTCCAGAGGTATATAAAATATACGCAAACTCATTTGAATTCATCTCAACACAATCAGCAGCTTCAGCATTTGATACCACCTCATCCCAACTTACTTCGATTGGTGCATTTAATTTTACCTCATGACCTGGTCTTTGAAATAAAATCATCTTCTCTATTTTATGATTTGCAATTTTTACAGCCTCATCAACTAGTGGTTTATATTCAACTGTTCTTCCAGGTTCAAAACCACATGAAGCAGTCACTAACAGTTTTGCTTTACTATCATCAATTCTGCTTGCAAGTTCAGTAGATGCAAATCCTCCAAAGACAACGGAATGAATTGCACCAATTCTTGCGCACCCAAGCATTGCTATTACCGCCTCAGGGATCATCGGCATGTAAATAATTACTCGATCACCCTTGTTTAATCCTTGAGCTTTTAATGCTCCTGCAAATTTTGCAACTTTGGATCTAAGTTCTTCGAAGGTGAACTTGCTTTTGTTACCTGTAATAGGGCTATCATAGATAAGAGCAGTATTTTTTCCTCTACCTTGATCAATATGAATGTCCAAAGCATTGTAACAAGTGTTTGTTATTCCATTTTCATACCATTTATAGAAGGGAGGATTAGATTTATTTAAAATTTTTGTAGGTTTTTTAAACCAAAAGATGTCTTCAGCTGCGTCTTGCCAAAATTTTTCAGGATTTTTTATTGAATGATCGTAAATTTTGTTGAATTTATCGGACATATTTATTTGATTCGATTTTAGTAATTTATTTGGTTTTTAACTTATAAATTGTATTTAATTTTAAAAATTAAGTAAAATCAATGTTAATTAGTGACAATTTATTCTTCATTAATCTATTTTTATTTGCTATTTAACGTGAACTTTGGCTTAGGGAAACCTAAGTCTGGTTTATATAAACTAAAAAATAAAAACTAACTAGAGAGGGAGTTTTTTATGAATAAACTAAAATTGTTTGCTCTTGCAGCTATGGCACTGATTGGATTTTCAGGTATAGCTATTGCAGCAGACGCAACCATGTTGAATCAGGATGATTTCGTAGGAATTTCATTTTGGATCATATCTATGGGAATGTTAGCAGCGACTGCTTTCTTTTTCATGGAAGTTGGTAACGTAGCAGCAGGCTGGAGAACTTCAGTTATTGTTGCTGGGCTAGTAACTGGTATTGCATTCATACATTACATGTACATGAGAGAAGTATGGGTTGCTACTGGGGACTCACCAACAGTTTACAGATATATTGACTGGTTAATTACAGTTCCACTACAGATGATTGAATTCTATTTAATTCTATCAGCTATAGGTAAAGCAAATTCTGGAATGTTCTGGAGATTGCTACTTGGTTCATTAGTAATGTTAATCGGTGGATACTTAGGTGAAGCTGGATACATCAACGCTACTCTTGGATTTATAATCGGAATGGCAGGTTGGGTATACATTCTTTATGAAGTATTCTCAGGTGAAGCTGGAAAGGCTGCAGCGAAAAGTGGTAACAAATCTCTTGTGACAGCATTTGGTGCAATGAGAATGATTGTTACAGTAGGTTGGGCTATTTACCCATTAGGTTACGTATTTGGTTACCTAACAGGTGGAGTAGATGCAGACTCGCTAAACGTTGTTTACAACTTAGCTGACTTTATTAACAAAATTGCATTCGGTCTAGTAATCTGGGCTGCTGCAACTAGTTCAAGCGGAAAAAGAGCTAAGTAGTTTTACTAAATAAATTAAATTAAGGGCAGGTATATTTTTATACTTGCCCTTTTTTTTGCCTGTAATAAAATTATATATAATAACTATACATATATTTTAAAATGAATGTTAAATTAGATAAATGGCACAAATGTCATATAGATAAAGAAATCCTTAAAGAATTATCAAAAAAATCTGACTTAAAAGGTTTTCAACATGTATCAGTTTTTTTTGGATCATTGACCTTAACTGGAACGATAGCTTATATCACCTTGGGAACTTGGTGGTCAGTATTTTGGTTTTTAGTTTATGGAAACATTTATTCTTTTTCAAACCCATTATGGCATGAGACAGGTCACAAGACTGCATTTAAATCTAAATATTTAAATGAAATTTTTTATTATATTTCTTCTTTTATGTCTAACTTTGAGCCAATAAGATGGAGATACACACACTTTGTTCATCATGGAAATACTTATTCTACAGAAAATCCTTTTGATCACGAAATAGAATATGGAAATGATTTAAGAGAAACTCCAAAAAGATTACTAATAAATATTACTCCTTTTTTAGATTTACTTTTTTTAAAAAAACATATCTCATTTGAAATTATTCAGCACGCTTTTCGAATTAAAACAAAAGTTATGCAAGACAGCATTCCTGAAAGTGCACATTCAAAAGCCATATTTAATTCAAGAATTTATTTATTTATTTGGTTGTCAATTATTTTGTGGTCAATATTAGCCTCAAGTTGGCTACCTATACTTTATTTTTTATTACCACAATTTTATGGAAAAACATTACATAAACTTGTTGCTTTTACCCAACATGCAGGTCTTGCAAGGAATATTAAGGATCATCGACTTACTTCAAGAGAAATGTACTTAAATCCTGTTTTAAGTTTTTTGTATTGGAAGATGGAATATCATTTGACACACCATATGTTTCCTACAGTACCCTCTTACAATCTAGATAAGCTACACCATCACATTAAAGATCAACTTCCAAGAACAAATGAGGGATTAATTGATGCCTATAAAGAAATAATTCCAGCAATAATAAAACAATCGAAAGAGGAAGATTATTTTTTAAAAAAAGACATCCCACAGTTACTAAATGTCTAAAAATAGACTAAGTCTAACTTTACTCACTTGCTCTATCTAAAGAAGAGCCTATATATAAATTATGCCAAAAATTACATATAATACACATGATAATAAAACTCATACGATTGATGTTCAAAATGGATTGACTGTAATGGAAGGTGCAATCCAAAATGATATTCCAGGTATTGATGCTGACTGCGGGGGAGGAATGTCATGTGCTACATGTCACGTGTATGTTAATGAGGAATGGCTTGATAAACTTTCAGTAAAAGAAGATGGAGAGGAAGATATGTTGGATATGGCATTTGAACCAAAAAAAAATAGCCGATTAAGTTGCCAACTCATTGTCTCAGATACACTTGATGGGTTGGTGGTAAACATTCCATCAAAGCAGGGATAAATGATTAAAACAGACGTACTAATTATTGGAGCAGGTCCAACAGGTTTATTTTGTGCACATCAGCTTGGAATAATCGGACTTAAGTGTGAGATAGTGGATAACTTAGATAAGGCAGGTGGACAATGCATTGAGCTTTATCCAGATAAACCAATTTATGATATTCCAGCAATTCCTGAGTGCACTGGTGAAGAATTAACCAATAATCTTTTAAAACAAATAAAACCATTTAATGTAAATTTCCATTTAAACCAAAGAGTAGAAGAACTTAAAAAAGTTGAAAATCGTTGGCACGTAAAAACCAATGACAATAAAGAATTTGATGTTGCAAGTATTGTTATTGCAGGAGGGGTAGGATCTTTTGAACCAAGAAAATTTCCAGTAAAAGAATGTAAAAAATTTGAGGGAAATTCATTATTTTACTCAGTTAAAGACAAAAAAATTTTTAAAGATAAAACTATTTCAATTTTTGGTGGAGGAGACTCAGCGCTAGATTGGGCTATAGAACTTTCTAATACGTCTAAAGTTAATTTAATTCACCGAAGAGATGGATTTAGTGGAGCAGAATCAAGTGTTCAAAAAGTAAAAGAATTAAATGATCAAGGTAAAATAAATTTATATACCAAATATCAAATGGAATCTGTCTCAGGAGAAAATAAAATTGACTCAGTTAAAATTAAACACGATGAAGGTGAAGTAAAGGAAATTAAATCTGATTACATACTTGGTTTCTTTGGTTTGATAATGCAACTTGGTCCAATATTAGATTGGGGTTTAAATATTGATAAAAAAAAAGTTGAGGTTAATACAGAAAATTTTGAGACCAATATAAATGGTATATTTGCAATTGGTGATATTTGTTCTTATCCAGGTAAATTAAAATTAATTCTTTCTGGTTTTCATGAGGGTGCTTTGGCTGCAAGAGGTTGCTTTAAATATGCAAAACCAGATGAAAAATTAAGATTTGAGTTTACAACTACTTCAAAAGCTGCTCAAGAAAGACTTGGTATTAAAAATGATTGAATTGTTTTCGTCTGATACACCTAATGGAAAAAAAATAAGTATAATGTTGGAGGAAATAGGTTTTGAATACAAAGTTACAAAATTAGATTTAGCTAAGGGCGACCAATTTAAACCTGAATTTAAGAAGATTAGTCCTTTTGCAAAAATACCAACAATTGTTGACCATTCAAATAATAACCAAGCCATTTTTGAATCTGGTGCAATCTTGATTTATTTATCAGAAAGAAGTGGAAAATTTTATGACAAAGAGAATAAATTAAATATTGATCAATGGTTAATGGCACAAATGGGATTAATTGGACCAATGATAGGACAATATCACTATTTTTATAAATTTAATAAAGGCTTAAGCGAAGTTGGTGAAAAAAGATATTTTGAAATTACCAAAAGCATTTATGAAGTTTTAGAAAATCATTTATCAAAAAATAAATATTTAGCGGGTGAAAATTATTCAATTGCTGATATTGCTACGTGGCCCTGGTTAGCTAGACACGAATGGCACGACATTGGTCTTAAAAATTATCAAAATTTATCAAGATGGTATTCAGAAATTGCAGGTCGTGATGCAGTTATTAAAGGTTATGCTTTTATGGACAAAGGTGCAGTTATACCGAAGCCTTAAATTTAGCTTATCAGTCTATACAAAGAGCTAAAAATTCCCATCCCAGATAACTCTATTGCTAGAACTATAATGATTATTAAAATTAATTTTTTGTTCATTTAAGAAATAAGTAAAGTATTAAAATTGCCCAAATAATAGGATAATAAAAATAGATATATTTTTTTGCAAACAAAAAAGAAATAGAATTTTGGTATGCAGATTTTCTTTTAATTTTTTTAGTCATCTGCATGAACTTTCTCATTTTTTTCATGCTTCTCTTGAGCTGCTATAGTATATTTAGCTACTGGTCTTGCCATTAATCTTTTTAATCCTATTGGCTCAGCTGTATCTAAACAATATCCATATGTTTCATCTCTAATTCTCATTAAAGCTTTATCAATTTCAGAAATTAGTTTTATTTGTCTATTGATAGCTTTCATTTCTACATTTTTATCAGTGTAGGAACTTGCCTGATCAACAATGTCAGCTGAGATACTGTTGTCATCCATACTGCCATTGTAAAGTGCCTCATTGTTTGCCTTTACTAATTCTTTTTTCCATTCATTGAGTTTAATTCTAAAAAAAACTTTATGTTTTTCACACATATATTTTTCAGTATC
>CACKOH010000019.1 GCA_902601785.1 uncultured Pelagibacteraceae bacterium
ATAGGAATATTTTCACCTTCATAGACATCAAATATTTTTACTGACTTAATTAAACTTTGATCAATAGAGGATATTACTTCAATTAAATCTTGAGCTTTAAAATTTTTATCTACCACGAAAGCAAAATCTCTGTCTGATTTTTGGTAGTCAGAAAATTGAAATTTTAATTTTGAGTCTTTGAGTTTAAGTTTTTTATCTTTTAGGTAATCTAGATAAATCTCAAAACCAACCAAAGCCTCAGTTTTTATATCAAGTTTTTTTATAATGTTTGGATGAATTTCCCCAAAATAAGCCACTGGATCAATATCGTCTTTATCTAGATACACAGAGCCAGATTTACCAGGATGATAATAAGAAGGAGATTTTTCTCTTATAAATAAACTGTGTCTATCATATCCAGCTTCGATTAAGGTCTGAATTGTATCTTTTTTTGCATCAAAAACATCAACCAATCTGTTTTGTTCATTCCAGTTTAATCTTGATATCTTTCCTGATTTTATTCCACCGATTACTGTTAATTGTTCTCCGGGTTTGTTGTCTTTAAAAATTGGACCTATTTCATAAAGAGAAATATCTTTAAATCCTCTATCTAAATTTTTCTTCAAATAAAATACCAAATTAGGAAATATTGAATTTCTTAAAACATCTAAGTCTGAACTTATAGGATTTACTATTTTTATTTCTTTATAATTTTCTTTGAAAAGATTATTTATTTTTGAGTCTGTGAATGACCAGGTTACCGTCTCAAAATAGCCTTTTGATGCTACAGAACGTTGTAAAAAATGAAAAAGTTTTTGTTGTTTATTAAGTGTGTCTTTAATTCTATTTTTTTGTGGTTCTAGAATTTCTATATTATTGAAACCTTTTATTCTTACTATCTCCTCAACTATATCTATAGGTTGAGTGATATCGGGTCTCCATGTAGGAATTGTTAATTCTAATTCAGATTTCTTTTTAGAAACTTTAAAACCTAAATCTATTAAGATCTTTATGACCTCTTTATCTTTTATTTTAAAGCCTGCAATTTTTTCAAACAAAGATATTTTAAATTTGATTTTATTTTTTTTAACTTTCCTAATGCTTTGAACATCAAACCTACTAATTTTTCCTCCACAAATTTTAGTTATTAATTGTGCAGCTTTATCTAGGCCTATTTCAATAGATTGGGGATCAATACCCCTCTCAAATCTAAATTTAGCGTCAGTATCAATGTTCAACAACTTTGAAGTTTTTCTAATAGATCTAGGCAAAAAATATGCTGATTCTAGCAAAATATTTTTAGTATTAAACTCAGTACCTGAGCGTATACCTCCTATTATTCCACCTAAACCTAATACGCCAGACTTGTCAGAGATAACACACATATCATTATCTAATTTATACTCTTTGTTATCAAGAGCTTCGAATATTTCACCTTTTTCTGAATTTCTTACAATAATTTCCTTATCAATTTTGTCTGAATCATATGCATGAAGTGGTCTATTTAAATCCATCATCACATAATTAGTTATATCCACAATTGCTGAAATAGGCTTCTGACCTAGAGATATGATTTTATCCTTCAGCCACTTTGGACTTTCTTTGTTTGTAACATCTTTAATTAAACAACTGCCAAATATGGTACAACCTTGATTTTTATCTTTTGTAATAGAAACTTTAATTTTTTGAAGCCCACTATTTTTAATTTTCATATTAGAGATATTTTTTAATTTACCAACTCCCGCTGCTGCAAGATCTCTTGCTACTCCTCTTACACCTAAACAATCAGGTCGATTAGGAGTGATGGATAAATCAATAACTTTTTCAGTATTATTTTTAAAAAAATTTTTACCTACTTTGTCAGAGTACTTATTTGACTTTAGTTCTGTTATCCCGTCACTTTCATCAGATAAATTTAATTCTGACTCTGAGCACAGCATTCCGTATGAAGTTACACCCCTTATTTTGCTGACTGTGAGTTTCATGTTATTTTTCGGAATCACAGATCCAGGTCCAGCATAAACAGTCAAAAGGTCCTTCTTGGCATTAGGTGCTCCACAGACAACTTTTACCGTATTTTGTTCCCCTATATCAACATCACACACTTTTAACTTATCTGCATTTGGGTGTTGCTCAGCATTTATAATTTTTGCTACTTTAAAATTATCTAAATCAGAACCAACTTTTTCAAAGCTCTCAACTTCAAGCCCAACATCTGTCAACTTCTCAATTATTTGATTATCCTTAAACTGAGTATCAAGATGCTCTTTAAGCCAGCCTATTGTAAATTTCATCGACTAAGGCCTCTGTAATTTGATGGTACGTCTAATGGATCAAACCCAAAGTGATTTAGCCACCTATAGTCAGTCTCAAAAAAAGCTCTTAGATCATTTATTCCATACTTAAGCATGGCTAATCTATCTATACCAATCCCAAATGCGTAACCTTGATACTTGTCTGAGTTTATTTTTACATTTTTAAGTACATTTGGATGAACCATCCCACAACCTAAAATCTCTAACCATTTATCTCCCTCACCGATAACTATTTTGCCATCTTTCAATTCATAACCAATGTCAACTTCTGCTGATGGTTCTGTAAAAGGGAAGTGACTTGGTCTAAATCTCATTTTGATTTTATCAACTTCAAAAAAGGATTTTATAAAATAATTTAAGCAACCTTTTAAATGTCCCATATTTATATTTTTATCAATATGAAGCCCCTCTACTTGATGAAACATAGGGGCATGAGTTTGATCACTGTCAGATCTATATGTTCTACCAGGAGCAATAATTTTAAAAGGAGGTTTATCTTTTAACATTGTTCTTACTTGAACTGGAGATGTATGAGTTCTTAAGAGTAATTCTTTTTTATCATCTAAATAAAAAGTATCATGCATGTCTCTTGCTGGATGGTTGTCCGGAGTATTTAGTGCAGTAAAATTATAATGCTCATTCTCTACATCTGGACCCTCCTCAACACTAAAACCAATTTCAGAAAATATTGAAGATATTTCATCTATAACTTGAGAAACAGGATGTATCTTACCTCTAACAATATCTCTCTCAGGCAAAGTTACATCTACTTTTTCATTCTCTAGCTTAGAATTTATTTCTCTAATTTCTATTTCTTGAATTTTTTTATTAATTTTTTCTTGTAGTTCATCTTTTACAAAATTTAAATCTGATGCAAATTTTTTACGTTCTTCAGGAGGTAATGATCCAAGATTTTTAAAAAAATTTGAAATTTTACCACTCTTACCAAATAATTCAGATTTAATTTGATTTACATTTTCAATGTTTAAATCTTCACTTAATTTATGTAAGAATTCATCTTTTATTTTTTTAATATCAGACATATCTGTAGAATATTTGTTAACCTTAGAAAAACAACAATGAAAATTAATTCAATGCTGATTGGGCTTTTTGTACAATTGTTTTGAATGCCTCTGGGCTATCATAAGCAATTTCAGCAAGAATCTTTCTGTCTATTGCAATACCACATTTACTTAATCCGTTTATGAATTTAGAATATGTCATTCCTTCAGCTCTGACACCTGCGTTGATTCTTTGTATCCATAAAGATTTGAAATCTCTTTTTTTGTTTCTTCTGTCTCTATAAGCATATTGCATTGATTTTTCCATTGCCTGCTTTGCAACTCTTATAGTATTTTTTCTTCTGCCCCATTGGCCTTTTACAGCTTTTAAGACTTTTTTATGCTTAGCTTTACTTGTTACACCTCTTTTAACTCTTGCCATTATTAACCTCTTAAACTGTAGGGCATGTAAGATTTAACAATTTTTCCATCTTGCTTGGACATTGTTGTAGTGCCTCTTAATTTTCTAATTTGAGAATTTGTTCTTTTAATCATGCCGTGCCTTTTTCCAGCTTGGGCTGTCATCACTTTCCCCTTCGCTGATATCTTAAATCTTTTTTTTGCTGAGCTTTTTGTTTTTAATTTAGGCATAATTCAGCGGACTTATACAAAGAATGGAATAATTTTACAACCTCTATTAAACCCTATAAAGGTTGAATAACCATAATCATTTGCTTACCATCAAATTTTGGATGAAGCTCTACCTTACCAATATCTTTCATGTCTTCCTTGATTTTGCCCATTAACTCATTTCCTAAGTGTGAGTGTTGTAGTTCTCTACCTTTAAATCTAATTGTGAATTTTACCTTATCCCCTTTAGCGATAAATTTTTTTGCATTTTTAACTTTAAAATCATAATCATGCGTTTCTGTTACAGGTCTCATTTTAATTTCTTTTAACAAAACTATTTTTTGTTTCTTTTTTGCAAGATTAGCCTTTTTTTGGGCATCATATTTGTACTTACCCATATCCATAATTTTACAAACTGGAGGATTTGCATTTGGTGCTATTTCAATTAAATCAAGCCCTTGATTTTTTGCCATCGAGATAGCCTCATTGGTATTAAGCACACCAAGATTTTCACCATCGCTTGCAATAACCTGAACATCAGGTGAGGATATTCTATTATTAGATCTTGGGCCTCTATCCTTAGTTCTTCTTTGAAAATAATTTTGTTTAAAATCTGCCACTTAGTTTGAAGATGCTTTATTTAAAGCAGAGAAAGTTTTTAAGAATGTGTCTATATCCATATTTTCTTGTTTGTTAGAATCTAATCTTCTAATCGTTACAGAATTGGAGTCAACTTCTTTTTTACCACAAATTAATAAAAGAGGGATTTTAGCT
The DNA here is from genome assembly GCA_902601785.1 of uncultured Pelagibacteraceae bacterium. GTDB lineage: Bacteria > Pseudomonadota > Alphaproteobacteria > Pelagibacterales > Pelagibacteraceae > Pelagibacter. Next base: position 4,700 of record CACKOH010000019.1, read on the forward strand.
AACGAATGATCTCGTATTTTATAATTTAAATTTTGATTTTTTAAATCAACAGAAGAGCTAATACCTACATTTATAATTTTCTTAGATATATCAGTAGCATAATCATTAAATTCTTCTGAAATAGGAATTACCATTGTTTGTAAAGGCGATATCCAAAATGGAAATTTACCTGCATAATTTTCAATTAAAATTCCAATAAATCTTTCTAAAGATCCAAACAGAGCTCTATGAAGCATTACAGGAATTTTTCTACTCCCATCTTTATCAACATAAGAAGCACCTAATCTATCAGGTAAATTTAGATCAACTTGCAAAGTTCCACATTGCCAATCTCTTCCGATAGCATCCCTTAGAACAAACTCAATTTTAGGACCATAGAATGCTCCTTCTCCCTTGTTAATACTATATTCTAATTTTGAGGCTTTTACTGCCTCTAGCAATGATGCTTCTGCTTTATCCCAAACTTCGTCATCACCAACTCTTACCTCTGGTCTATCTGCATATTTTAGAATCACATTTTCAAACCCAAGGTCTTTATAAATATCCAAAATTAAATTAGTAACAATTAAACACTCACTTGTAATTTGATCCTCTGAGCAAAAAATATGCGCATCGTCTTGTGTAAAGGCTCTCACTCTAAGTAAACCATGTAAAGCTCCGGATGGTTCATATCTATGAACTTTTCCAAACTCCGCGTAACGTAAAGGAAGATCTCTATAACTTTTTATTCCTTGATTAAATACTTGGACATGTCCTGGGCAATTCATTGGTTTTATTGCAAATACCTTCTCATCTGGTGTTTCAGATGTATACATGTTGTCACCATATTTTCCCCAATGTCCTGATTTTTCCCATAATTGTCTATCCAATACTTCAGGTGTATTTATTTCTCTGTAACCAGCTGCATCTTGTCTATTTCTCATGTAGTTTATTAAATTTTGAAATAACGACCAGCCTCTTTCATGCCAAAAAACAGATCCTGGACTTTCTTCTCTGAAATGAAATAAATCCATTTCTTTTCCTAATTTTCTATGATCTCTCTTCTCTGCTTCTTCTATTCTTTTAAGATGTTCGTCTAAATCTTTTTGGGTTGCCCAACTAGTACCATAAATTCTTTGAAGCATTTCATTTTTTGAGTCTCCTCTCCAATAAGCACCTGAGACTTTGGTTAGTTTGAAATACTTTCCAATTTTACCTGTTGAAGATAAATGAGGACCTCTACAAAGATCATGCCAATCACCATGAAAATAAATTGAGACATCTTCTTTCTCTGGGATAGCTTTAATTAATTCAGATTTATAAATTTCACCTTTTTTTTTAAAATGATCAATAGCCTTATTTCTATCCCAAACTTCTCTCTTTGTAATTTCATCTCTGTCGACAATTTCTTTCATCTTATTTTCAATTTTTACTAAATCATCTTCAGTAAAAGGTTCTTTTCTAGCAAAGTCATAGTAAAATCCATTTTCAATAACTGGACCAATTGTAACTTGAGTACCAGGAAATAATTCTTGAACAGCCATTGCCAATATATGCGCAGTGTCATGTCTAATTGTCTCCAGACCCTCTGGATTTTTTGAAGTAAAAATTTTGACTGAGCAGTCTTTTTCAATTAAATAATCTAAATCCTTAAGTTCGCCATCAACACTTATTACTATTGCTTGTTTTGCCAAAGACTTACTTATTTTTTCAGCTACCTCGGAACCGGTAACTTTTTTTGAAAAATTTAGATTATTTCCGTCTGGTAATGTTATTGTAGGCATTTAATTTAATAGTCTTTTATACTCTGAATAAGTAGAAAAACACATTTTTTCAACATTAAATCTTTGAGTTACGTTTTTTCTTGCCTCTATTCCCATGATTTTTAAAGATGCTTCATCCATATTGAGAACTCTTAAAATCTGTTTACTTAAAGATTCGGCATTGTTTGACTCAAATAACAAACCTGTTTTTTCATTGATTACTGTTTCATTAGAGCCACCAATATTGCTAGCTATTATTGGTTTTCCCATTGATTGGGCTTCTACTGACACTCTTCCAAAAGCTTCAGGTTCATTTGAAGCTGAAACTATTATATCCGAAACTTTATATGCCAAAGCCATATTTTTACAATGATCTATAAATCGTATTTGTTTTGACATTCTATATTGTTCAGACAGTCTAATTAATTTTTTTTTATAAAGCTCACGACCTTGATCACTGCCAAGAATGACTGTATAGAATGCTTCATATCCAAGTTCTATATTAACTAAATTAACTGCCTCAATAAATACTTCCTGACCCTTCCATGAAGTTAATCTACCTGGTAAAAGTATAATTTTTTTATCTTTCTCAATATCCCATTTTTTTAATAATTTTTTTTCATCATTTTCAAGAGTTGTAGATGAGTCAAAATAATCAACATTAATACCTCTAAAAATTACTAAGAATTTTTTTTTATTATTTAAGTACGTAGAATAATTTTCTTTAATATGAGAAAATATAAAATTTGATCCTGCAATAATTAAATCAGATCTTACCATGACAGAATTATAAAATTTTTTAAAATTAGTTTTAAAGTTGTAAGTACCATGAAAAGTTGTCACAAATTTTCTTCCAGTAATTTTTGATGCTATCAAACAGGACCATGCAGGTGCTCGGCTTCGAGCATGAACTATTGAAATATTATTTAGTAAAATAATTCCAATTAAAATAATTGAGTTAATAAAAATTAATAAAGGATTTTTACTTTGTACAGGAAGCTTAAAAATTTTTACCTTTTTTTTATCAACAAACTTAAGTAATTCACCACCACTTGTTACAACAAATGACTGACAATTATTTTCTGGCAAATAATGGGCTATATCAAAACAGCCTGTTTCTGCTCCCCCGTATCCTAATTTGGGGATGACTTGTAAAACTTTTAAATTAGTTGCCATCTGATAAACTTATATATTATTAGACTAAATATATAAACGAAATGGCAAATTTCAGATATCATAAGATCTCAAAAACCAAGAAAATTAGATATATTTCTAAAATTTATAAAAATAGTTTGTCTATAGTTTTTCTGCATGGATTTATGTCAGATCTTGAAGGAGAGAAGCCTAAAGCATTATTAAATTTTGCTAAAAAAAATAAAATAAATTTCTTTGCGCTTGAATATTCTGGGCACGGTAAATCTTCAGGAAAATTTACAAAAGGTAATATTTCAAAATGGAGTGATGAAACTTCAAAATTAGTTAGGAGATATGTAAAAAACCACAAAATAATATTTATAGGTTCAAGCATGGGTGCTTGGATTGCTTTAAAACAATTTAAAATTTTTAAAAATCAAATAGTTGGTTTTTTAGGAATTGGTGCAGCTCCCGAATTTTTAGAACATATTATGTGGAAAAAATTTTCCAAAAAGATGAAAAAAGAAACAATTATAAAAGGGATTTATAATTTAAAACATGGAAATTATGAATATCCTATAACATATCAACTAATTAAAGATGGAAGAAAAAATAAAGTTTTAAATAAAAAAATTAATTTAAAAATTAAAGTTACTATGGTTCATGGAGAAAAAGATGAGGCAGTTAAGGTTTCTTATTCTAGAAGAATTTTAAAACTTTTTCCAAATGCAAAGAAAAAGTTAAACATAGTCAAAAAAGGTGATCATAGTTTGTCTAGTAAGAAAGGTCTAAAAATAATTCTTAAAGAGTTGAAATTATTAATTTAACTAACTTTTTTAATACCTTTAAGAGTAATTGGTTTGTCTAGTTTGTCTAACATTTCTTTAGGACAAACTTGAACAAAATTAATTAACTCCTTTTCATAATTTTTAATTATATTTCTTGAAAATTGAGATCCTGTTTCCTTGGAGTGTTCAGATATTAAATTCTTTAAAATTTCTTTCCAATAATCTGTTTCTACAGTTTGCCAAACAACTGACTCTGGATTTACTTTTTTTGTAAATTGATGCGATTTATCGTAAATAAAAGCCATACCACCTGTCATTCCTGCTGCAAAATTATCTCCTACCTCTCCTAAAATTACTACCATTCCACCAGTCATATATTCGCAACCATTTGAATCACATCCCTCAATTACTGTTGTAGCTCCAGAATTTCTTACAGCAAATCTTTCTCCTGCTTGACCTGCTGCAAAAAGTTTACCAGAGGTAGCGCCATAAAGAACTGTATTTCCTAAAATTGTATTTTCATTGGAAACCAAATTACTTTCCTCTGGCAATTTAATTGAAATTGTTGCACCTGATAAACCTTTTCCAACATAGTCGTTAGCGTCTCCTTTAAGAACTAGTTTTAACCCTTTAGAAGAAAATGCTCCAAAAGACTGTCCAGCAGAGCCTTTAAAATTTAAAGTTAAAAAATCATCATTAAGTTTTTCATATCCATATTTTTTGTAGAGATGATGAGAAATTCTTGTTCCAACAGCTCTATGTGTATTTTGTATTGGATAAACCTTTTCAATTTTTTCTGAACTATCTAAAGACTTTTCTATTTCAGGCCAAATCTTTTGATCCAAAGTATCTGGTACACTGTTTATTTCTGGAATATCGCAATACCTTTTATTATTTCCTGTATCAGCTTGAACAAATAATGGATTTAAATCTAAATCGTCTAAGTTTGGGGATCCTTTGCTAACCTGTCTTAATAGATCAGTTCTGCCAATTATATCATTTAAAGATTTAAATCCTAGTTTTGCTAATATTTCTCGTACTTCAGTTCCAATAAATGTGAACAGATTAACTACCTTTTCTGGTGTACCAGTAAATTTTTCTCTCAATTTTTCATCTTGGGTACAAACACCTACTGGACAGGTGTTCGAATGACATTGTCTTACCATAATGCAGCCCATTGCTACCAAGGCTGTAGTAGCAACACCATACTCTTCAGCTCCCATCATGGCTGCAATAACAACATCTCTTCCAGTTTTAATTCCTCCGTCTGTTCTCAAAGTAACTTTGTGTCTAAGGTTATTTAAAGTTAAAACTTGATTAGCTTCGGTCAAACCCATTTCCCATGGTATTCCAACGTATTTAACACTTGTTTGGGGTGTTGCTCCAGTTCCACCATTATGTCCTGATATCAAAATTATATCTGCTTTAGCTTTGGCAACACCAGCTGCAATTGTTCCAACACCAGAAGAAGCAACTAGTTTTACTCCTATCCTTGCTTTAGGGTTAATTTGTTTCAAATCATAAATTAATTGTGCAAGATCTTCGATTGAATAAATGTCGTGATGTGGTGGAGGAGAAATTAATGTTACTCCTGGTGTAGAATGTCTAAGTCTTGCGATTTCCTTTGTAATCTTAAATCCTGGAAGCTGGCCGCCTTCTCCTGGTTTTGCTCCTTGTGCAATTTTAATTTCAATTTCATTACAATTATTTAAATAATTGACTGTTACTCCAAATCTCGCAGAAGCTATTTGTTTTACCCTAGAATTTGCGCTATCTCCATTTTCTAATACCTTAAATCTTTTTTCATCCTCTCCTCCTTCTCCACTGCAAGAGGCACCTTTAATTCTATTCATTCCAGTAGCTAATGTTTCATGAGCTTCTTTTGACAAGGCACCATGTGACATGCTCCCACTTCCAAATCTTTTTAATATATTTGCTAGAGGCTCCACTTCTGAAATATCAATTGATCCTTTTAATTTTTTTGTTCTAAAATCAATTAAATCTCTTAAATTTATTGGTGGTAGATTATAAATACCCTCTGCATATCTTTTGTAAGCATCATAAGAATTAGAACCTACAGCACTTTGAAGTAAATGAATTAATTTTCCTTGATACTGATGAGTCTCTCCATTTTTTCTATATCTATAAATTCCACCTATAGGGAGAATTGTATCACTACTTTCAAAAGCTTCTTTGTGTATTTCTCTGATTTTTTTTTCAATTCCTGTTAGTCCTATACCCGAAATTTTTGATACTACTCCAGGAAAATAGTCTGCAACTATTGTTCTACTTAAACCAACCGTCTCAAAATTACATCCTCCTCTATAAGAACTTAAAACAGAAATACCCATCTTAGACATTATTTTTAAAAGTCCTGCATTTACTGACTTGATATATCTTTCAACACATTCATCAAAACTAAATTTTCCAAACAATTTCTTTTCATGCCTTTGATATAAACTGTCAAAAGCTAGATACGGATTTACTGTAGTTGCACCAACCCCAATTAAAGTTGCAAAAGAGTGAGTATCCATTGCTTCTGCTGACTGGACATTTATAGAAACATACCCTCTCAATTTTTTTTCAATTAAAAATGAGTTGATTGCACCAACTGCGAGTAACATCGGAATTGGAAGCTTCACGTTTGAAAACTCTTTGTCACTTAAAATTAATTGTGTAACTCCTTGTCTTACTGCTATTTCTGCGTCTTTTTGAATTCTTTTTATAGACTTGTGCAAATTTTCATTGTTTGAGAAAGTACAATCAATTATCGAAGAATTTTTACCAAAAAAATTAATAAATTTCTCAAATTGTGAATTTGATAAAATTGGACTGTTTAAAACGTAAATATTTTGCTTTGTTAGATTGTCAAAATTAAGGATATTTCCAAGATTTCCAAATCTTGTTTTTAAACTCATCACTTTATTTTCTCTTAAAGAGTCTATCGGAGGGTTTGTTACTTGACTAAAGTTTTGTCTAAAAAAATGATATAGAGGTCTATATCTGTCTGATAATACTGCCAAAGGAGTATCATCTCCCATCGATCCTATAGCTTCTTTAGCATCCTCTGCCATCGGATGTAATATCAATTCTAAATCTTCTAAACTAATTCCAAATGCATATTGTCTTCTTCTTAATTCGTCTCCAGAATAAGAATATTTCTCATCAGAAATTTCTAATTTTTCATCTAAGTCAATAATTTGAGAATTAAAATGTTTGTACTCTTTTGCTAGATAATCTTTAATTTGCTTATTTTTAAAAACTTTTCCTTTTTCAATTCTAACACCAATGATTTCTCCTGGTCCTAATCTACCCTTAGAAAGTATTCTTTTTTCGTTAAGTTCAATCATGCCAGTCTCTGATCCTGCAAATAATAATTTATCTTTTGTAATTGCATATCTTAATGGTCGTAATCCATTTCTGTCATTAGCAGCAATTACCCATTCGTTATCTGTTCCTGCAATAGCTGCTGGACCATCCCATGGTTCCATTGTACTGTTTAAAAAATTAAACAATTGTTGATGATCTTTAGGTAAAGTTTCATTTTTTTTAGACCACGCATCTGGAACCAACATTAACTTAGCTAGAGGTGCAGGCTGACCAGAAATATTGAGCAATTCAAACACGTTATCTAGCGCAGCAGAATCTGAAGTACCTTGTTGAATTACTGGTTTTAAATTTTCTATATTTTCAAAAAGATTACTATTCATTTCTTGTTCATGAACTTTCATCCAATTTTTATTTCCCCTGAATGTATTTATTTCACCATTATGAGCGATTGCTCTAAATGGTTGGGCTAAATTCCAACTTGGAGCCGTGTTCGTCGAAAATCTTTGATGAAAAATTGCAAATCTTGAAATAAATCTTTCATCTTTTAAATCTAAATAAAAATCTGAAATTGCCTCAGCTAAAAACATACCTTTGTAAATAATTGACTTAGAGCTTAATGAACAAATGTAAAAATGATTTAAGGATTTTTTAAATGCCTCATTTTCTATTTTTCTTCTAGTTTCATATATTTTTCTTTCTAGATCTTTATTTGTAAGTTCTGGATCATACGATTTAAACAAAACCTGAATGATTTCAGGCATAGTCTGTAGTGCCTTTTCGCCTAATACGTTTGGATTAATTGGAACTTGTCTCCAACCATAAATACTAAAACCATTTTTTGTTAATTCACTCTCCACTATTGTTTTGCAGCTTTCTTGAGCTTCATAATCATTTCTAGGTAAAAAAATCATACCAACGCCTATTTCAGAGTTATCATGGGTATGACCAGTCACCTCTATTTTTTCAACAAAAAAATCTTTTGGAATTTCAACATGAATACCTGCACCATCTCCTGTTTTTCCATCTGCATCTACTGCGCCTCTGTGCCAAACAGCTTTTAAAGCTTCAATACCATACTCAACAACTTTACGAGATTTTTTACCTTCAGTGGATGCAATAATTCCAACTCCACACGCATCATGCTCCATATCGTCAGAGTAAACATGATTTTGTTTTAATAATTCTTTATTCTTAACGTATTTTTTCACTAAGCTACTCTTCTTTCTTTTAAGGACTTATTTTCTAAATAATTTTTAATTGAAGTTGCTGCATCTCTTCCATCTTTAATCGCCCAAACCACTAAAGAAGCACCTCTAATTATATCACCAGCAGCAAATACACCTTTAATATTGGTCTCCATAGTATCAAAATCAGCTTTAATTGTTCCCCATTTTGTCACTTGTAACTCATTTGCTTCAAACATTTTTGGTAAATCTTCAGGGTCAAAACCCAAAGCCTTTATAACCATATCAGCATTGATTTCATAACTTGAACCCTCCTGAACTTGTGGTTTCCTTCTTCCACTTTCGTCAGGATCACCAAGTTTAATTTGATCTACAACTAATTTTTCAACTTTATTTGTACCTTTAAATTCTTTTGGGCTTGATAGCCAAACAAATTGCACTCCTTCCTCCTCAGCATTAGCAACCTCTCTAGCTGAACCAGGCATATTTTCTTTATCTCTTCTATATAAACATTTTACAGATTTTGCTTTTTGTCTAATAGATGTCCTTACACAATCCATAGCAGTATCACCGCCTCCAATTACAACAACGTCTTTACCTTCGGCGTTTAAAATTCCTTTGTCAAATAATTCAACTTCATCTCCTAAACCTTTTTTATTTGATGCAGTTAAAAAATCCATGGCTGGAAAAATATTATCCAAATCATTTCCCTTTAACTCAACTTCTCTTGCTTTATAAACTCCAGTTGCGATCAAAATTGCATCATGTTTTTTACGTAATTGATCTAAAGTTGCATCTTTACCAACCTCAAAATTTTGAACAAACTCTATTC
>CACKOH010000020.1 GCA_902601785.1 uncultured Pelagibacteraceae bacterium
GCTTTTTTGAATACTACAGTTTTAAAACTGGAAAAGCATTTGGAGCAAGTAACTTTTCTTGGACTGCTTCTTTATTTTTGGATTTGGTAATGGAAAAGAAATATAACTAATTTAATAAATTATATTGGTAGTTTCTTGCTTCTGTCACTTCAGATGGAAGATTTAACTCAACATCATCAAGCTTAATAATATCATCCTTGCTTATATTTTTTTTTAAAACTGCATTATCTGTAAGACCTAGTGGTAAAATCATTTCTTTTTTTGATTTTTCAGAAGTAATTAATCTACCTCTAGCACAAAACCCTCCTTCACCATCAAGTTTTTCGCCAGCTTTTAAATCTTTTTTGGCAAAACTTGCAACATCTGCATTATAATTTTTTGTATAGCCTGTTGCTCTATTGTCTAGTGCAATTGAATAAACAGATTGTGCCAATTCTAATCCAATATAGTGATAAGGTCTCCATATTGCTGAATAGTTTCCAGATGCATCAGTTACCATCCCATAATCTTTAAAACAATTTTTTACATATTCGTTCTGAGCTTTGATCACAATATAAACACCCCATCTTAAATCATTTGGAATATCTTTTTTTTCTAAATCTATACTTGAAATAACTTCTACCTGACCATCAAATTCAATTAAACCACCATCATTTTTTGGGATCATTTTTTTTGCAATATCATAAACACCAACAGGTGGAAAAGTTAGTCCATTACTTGGACATTTTAAATTTGCAGCATTACTGACAGCACACATCTCAATAGCTGATTTGTCTCCACACAAAAAACTATTAAACATTTTTGGATTCATTCCAGATTCTTTTTCAGCTCGTTCCTTAGTTAAACCATAATGACCCCAAACAGTATCTGGTGTAGAATATTCAAAACTTGGATGATATTTGGTTCCTTTACCAGCACAAACTATTGAAAATCCATTTAATCTCGCCCACTCTACTTGTTCAAGAATTAAAGATGGTTGATCACCATAAGCCATAGAGCAAATAACTTCATTTTCTTTTGCAAGGTCTGATAAATATTTACCACACGTTATATCTGCTTCTACATTTACCAATATTACATGTTTCTTACTTTTTATTATTTTAGTTGCGTGCACAGTACCAACTATGGGATTACCTGTAGCCTCAATAAAAATTTCTATATCTCTGTCGAGAACATCTTCTAATGAGTTTGAAAAATTAATCTTTTTGACAGATTGTTTAGTTAATCCACTTTTCAAGCAATTTTTCTCAGCTTGATCTATATCAATGTCAATGATGGTATCAATTTGAATTTTATTTAAATGATTATATTGAGCCAGGAACATACTCACAAACTTTCCACATCCAATAAAACAGATTTTAATTGGATCTTCTCTATATTCTAATTTTGTATGCAGAAACATTATTAATTAATTGATGCAACTTTAAATTTAATTTTTTTTCCTTTATTATCTTTTCCATTCCCATTAACTGAACCATCATTATTATTCCACTTTAACATACCAGAAGCATTTACATCCTTGCTTTCACAAAGAATTGACCATGTTCCTTTTGTTTTAGAAAGAACATATGTTCCAATACATGTGCCATCATTATTAGGAAGCGAAAATTCTAACTTTCCAATTAAATCCTTTTCACTAAATTTAATTTTACCAAGAATTAAATCATCATAACCTTGCCATGACATTGCAAAGGATCTTTCTCCCTTTATTAGTTTTGAACTGCTTTGACTTATTTTTTTCTTTTTTGTTATTTTCTTTTCTTCTTTCTTAACAACTTTAATAATTTTCTCTTTTTTAAATTCATTTTCGTTAATTTTTATACATCTACCTGAAGATTCGTATTCATAATTTTTTTTATTCTGGCTTTGAGAATTGGACGACCAATAATATTCTTTTCTTGTAAATGCGTAAGTATCACCAATTTTAATTAAGTTATAAGTATTTTCTTTTGTGAGATTGTTATCTGAAAATTTTCCAAAAATTTCATAACCTAATGAATTTCTATTTAATTTTTTATTAGAAATTATCTTTATAGCTCTAATACTGCTGCCTAATTCCTTAAATTTAATAGTGATATAATTATTACGAATATTTATATAGTTGGTGCCAATTATTGAACCTTCACTAATATATTGACTTTGACCTTTTAAAACTTTTGTAACTTTTTCAGGACATTTATAAAATTCATCTGCAAGCACATTAGCTGAAAAAAAGAATATAAAAATAAAATATAAAAAATTAATTTTTGTCATTTTAAATTTTAACATGCATCACCTGCAATTTTTCTACATGCATCCATAGCATCTTCATCACTTCCTCCAAGAGCATAAACTATTATCATAGCCTCGATTGCTGCTGCTGCAACTGCTTCACTTATCCCCTGCTGGACAGCGTAAGCAACTGCTTCATCAATAGCGCTTGCCAGCTCTCTTTCTATTGCATCATCAATCGCCTGTCCTGTTACCTGTTCAATTTCAGAAATAAAAGCATTAGCCATTTCTTGACCAACAGTTTTTTCTATTTCTCTTCTAATTTCATCAGTAATTTCTTTACCTGCATACTCTTTAACTAAATCTTGAATAATTTTTTCTTGCTCTTTAGACATTGCACTTTCTTTGGTTTCCATAATCTTGTCTATGTCAGCTATCGATAAATTATATTTTAGTGATAATTCTTTTTTTACTTTTGAAACTGCTTTTTCAATTTTTTCTTCAAATAAATTGTAATTTATAGCAATTGGATTTTTTCCTGGTATGACAATAAAATAGTGAAAAGGTTGGATTCCATCAACTTGCATTTGATGAAATGTAGCCCTATATCTTGAAACGTATCTTCCAGTCCAATTAATTAATTTTCTACCCTTGTAATATAAATCCCCTTTTAAACTTTCTTTATCAAATTCAAATCTAAAAAAATTTTTTCCATTACTTGTAAATCTTGTTTTAAAATTACTAGTAAGTGTAACATCGGTCTCGCCTGTTAACATATTATCAATCCTTACAGTTCCAGGACCTAAAGTATGGACTCTATAATTATCAATGTAAAATTCGTATTTTTCGAATTTTTCTCTACCCGTTTTGCCACTTATTTTTTTTACCTTGATATTAGATGTTGGTTTACCTGATAAATTTAAAACTTTTTTAAATTCAGCTTCACTTATTAAACCTTTTTCTAAGAGTTTTTTGAGTTTAATTAATTTTTCATCAGAATTTGAAACCGAAATAACTGAAAAAAAAAAAATAATTATTAAAGATAAATTAAATTTAAACACTTTAAGAGTTTAATTGTTGAGCAACTTGTTCTTAGCTTTATCAAATTCTTCTTTAGTTAAAGTTCCACTTTCATACAATTTTGTTAAAGTTTCTAACTCTTTAACTATATCATTATTATTATTCGATTGGGTTGTGTTGCTTTCTTTTGCTCCTGTAATATTAGTATCGTCAGAAATTTGCCCTGTGGTTATATCTATGCCAGCTAATTTTGAAATATCACCATCATAAAATCCTCCATCTTGAATTTTTTTAGCTACTACATAGGGGCTTTTAAGATCTTTTCTTTTTATCTTTACTTTTTCACCACCATTCTTCCAAACAATTCTTCTTTTTTTAGCAAAAATAAAACAAGGTGAGCCGTTTGAATATTTCTCACAGCCCTTTATTATTCTATATGATTTTGGTGGTTCACATCCATAATGATATTCTGCAGGACAATAACTGTAATAAGATGATCTTCCATCTTCCGACACTGCCATTATTGTAGGATCGTGGGTTCGTTTTGCATTACCTGAATATTTTTTACTGCCAGCGCCGTACATATACATAATTAAAAATTCCATTGTGTTTTGAGATAATTTTATTTCGCCTTTGCCAGTTTTCGCAAAAGACTGGTTAGATAAGAAAATTGAAAATAAAATTATTAATATAAACCTCACGTTTTAAAGATTATTTTTAAATCAATATAATTAAAAGATAAATTTTTAATTTATTTTTTTTAAATACAACTTAAAATAGAAAAATTGAAATATTAAATTTTAAAATTTTTGCAAAACATTCTTTTCAAAGAATGCTTACTTTTTTCCTCATAAATAATATTAAAATTTTCAAAATATTTTTTTAATAAATTTTCATTAAAATAGCCTTCGCTTACGTCAAAAATAAAGGTTGTATCTGGTGTGCAGGTTTTTTTAAATAATTCTAAATATATCTCTAGTGGATAATGATAGCCCATAGATTTTAATGAAATAACCAAATCTATCTTTTGACTAATTTTAATTTCTTTATCCACATCAAATAAATGAATTTGATTTATATCGATATTATTTTTTAAAAGTATGTTTTTTGTCTCATTTAGATTGTTATAACTTTCATAATTTGGACTAAATCCATATTTGATTTTTTTATCAGTACGATTTTTATCTAGCAAATAAAAGATAGGTTTATTTCTATAAAATTTGTTAAGATAAATATCTATTATACCTAATCCACAACCAACATCCATTATGCTATCAATGGATTTTGGTAGAAAATTTTTAAATGTTTCTATTTCATTTTCAAACAAATTTTCTACATTTAACTCAATATCCTTAGCTTGATTGAAGTTAATAAAAAAATTAGTAAAAATATATCTTCCAAATTTTTTTCTAGTCCACTTTTGTCTTTCTGTTAGAAGTTCATTGCGTTGTAAAAGTAAAAGTTTTTTGGATTTATTATTAAGTTTTAGCAATTTATTTTTGATTAAGTGCTTTAATTAAAAATCTTTTATCAAGGTTACAATCTTTATAGCCTTTTTTTACAATATTGAGATATCTATCCGTTGGGAACATAAATGGTGATTTTTTAACCATAGTATATGTCATTATTTTTTTTCCATAATAATTAAAATAATGCTTTTTATAGAGTATTGGATAATCTTCATAAATATCTAATTTTTTTTCATCACTGTTTGAAATTTCAAATAACCCACCTGGAACTATTGAGTTTTTCTTTGGTTCAATATCTGCAGCCCTATATCTGCTTCTAAAGTTTAGTCTAAAATTTTTTAAATTTATTTTTTTTAAAAAAATACTATCTTTACATCTACGTTTCATTTGAAAGTGATTTAAATTACTTCCATAAGCAAAATAAAGCATTATCTCTTAACAACTTCAATTTTCTTTGCATTAACAAATTTTAAAATTTGAGAATTACAAATATCTATTTTTGATTGATCTTCAGACCTAATTACAATTGAAACACCTAATTTTCCTGCGTGGAAAAAAGGATAGCTACCTATTTCAACATCTTGATTATCATTTTGTACTTTGGTTAGTGAGTTTGCTATTTCACTCTCAACTGTTCTTAAACTTATTGTGTGACTTTTAATTGGTTCACCACCAACTATTGTGTTTGTCAAACCGCCTAACATAGATTTAAGAATAGATGGAACACCAGGTAAACAAAAAACATTTTCAACATTAAATCCAGGAGCACCACTTGTTGGATTTAAAATTAAATTTGCTTTTTCAGGCATCCAGCACATTTTCTGTCGACCTTCGTTAAATTCACCTGGTTTATAATAAGCTTCTAAAATTTTAAAAGCTTCTTTATGGATTTCATATTTTACACCAAAAGTTTTTGAAACAGACGCGGCAGTTATATCATCATGAGTCGGACCTATACCTCCAGTTGTAAAAACATAATCATATGATGATTTTAACAAAATTAATGTATCAACAATTGTTTTTTCGATATCTGGAATTACACGAACTTCCTCTACTTTAACCCCAATTGAATTAAGCCAAACTGCTATTGTTGACGTGTTGGTGTCTTGAGTTCTACCTGACAAAATTTCATTACCTATAATTAAAATCGCGGCATTAACTTTTGTTTTTTTAGTCATTTTATATATATAATTTAAGGATGGAATTTACCAAGTCTTTAATAAAAGGCAAATTAATCAAACGGTATAAAAGATTTTTTACTGATGTAAAATTACAAAAAGAAACTGTAACAGCTCATTGTCCTAATACAGGTTCAATGAAAGGCTTGTTGGATGAAGGTAATGAGGTTTATTTACTTCCAAATAATAATCCTAAAAGGAAACTTAAATTTGGGCTAGAGATTATAAATTCAAGGAAAAATTTGGTTGGTGTCAATACTCACATGGCTAATAGAATTGTACAGCATGGTTTAGAAAATAACCTGATCAGCGAACTGAAAAATAATGATGTTGTTAAGCCAGAAGTATTTTTTAATAAAGAAACCAGATTCGATTTTTTATTGGAAAAAAGCAGCCAAAAAAGCTTTTTAGAGGTTAAAAATGTAACTTTATTTAGAGACAAAAATACTGCTGAATTTCCAGATGCTATAACATCAAGGGGGTCAAAACATTTATTAACACTTATTGATGCCATAAAAAAAGGCTATAAAACATATCTATTATTTTTAGTTCAAATTCAAAATATGAAATATTTTAAAATAGCTAAAGATATCGATGAGCAATATTATAAAAATTATTTACTAGCTAAAAAAGCTGGAGTAATTTTTTTAGCTTACAGATGTAATATAAGTTCAAAAAAAATATTTATAGATAAAAAAATTAAAATAGTTGATGAGTGATTATAAAGAAAAATTCGAAAAGATGAGAGTTGCAGGTAATCTGGCAGCAAGAACTTTGGATATGTTAACTGAAAATATAAAGGAAGGTGTAAGTACTAACTACATTGATAAATTAGGATATGAATTTATAAGAGATAATGGAGGATACTCTGCTCCCCTTTATTATAGAGGGTTTACAAAATCACTGTGCACATCTTTAAATCATGTTGTCTGTCATGGAATTCCTTCAGATAGAATTTTAAATGAAGGTGATGCAGTTAATGTAGATGTTACTGCAATTGTTGATGAACATTATGGTGACACTAGTAGAATGTTTTGTATTGGCAAAACTCCAGTTAAATTAAAAAATTTAATTGATACGACTTACGAGTCAATGATGAGAGCAATTAAAATTTTAAAACCTGGTATAAAATTAGGTGATATTGGATATACAATCCAATCATTTGTTGAAGATAAAGGTTTCTCTGTTGTTCGTGATTTTTGTGGTCACGGAATTAGTACAACTTTTCATGAATCTCCAAATATTTTACATTATGGAAACAAAAATACAGGAATGGAACTTCGACCTGGGATGACATTTACTATTGAGCCTATGATCAACTCAGGAAAATATGATGTAAAGATGTTAAATGATGGCTGGACAGCAGTTACAAAAGACAAATCTTTATCAGCTCAATTTGAACATACTTTAGGAATTACTGAAAATGGTTATGAAATCTTTACAGAATCTGCTAAAGATTATTCAAAGCCTCCATACTTATAATTAATGATTAAAAGATACTCGCGTAAACAATTAACTGATATTTGGTCAGAGGAAAATAAATATAAAATCTGGTTAGATGTTGAAATTGCTGCTGCAGAGGCGATGGAAAAACTTGGACAAATTCCAAGAGGAGTTTCATCTATTGTTAAAAAGAAAGCTAAAATTAATGTCCCAAGAATTCATAAAATAGAGTCTGAGGTTAAACACGATGTGATAGCCTTTTTAACTTCAATTACTGAAAAAGCTGGAATAAAAGCTAGATATCTTCACCAAGGTATGACTTCCTCTGATGTTTTGGATACTAGTTTCAACATTCAATTAGTCCAATCAGGAAAAATCATTTTAAAAGATATCGATCAAATTTTAAAAGTTTTAAAAAGACAGGCTAAAAAATATAAACTAACTCCGTGTATGGGACGAAGTCATGGGATTCATGCAGAACCAATTACTTTTGGTTTGAAATTAGCTTCATTTTATGAGGAATTTAAAAGAAATAGAAATAGATTATCATACGCAATTAATGAAGTATCGACTTGTGCAATTTCAGGAGCCGTTGGAACATTTGCTAATATTAATCCTAATGTTGAAAAACATGTTGCAAAAAAATTAAGTTTAAAAGTTGAGCCAATTTCAACACAAGTTATACCAAGAGATAGACATGCATTCTATTTTTCAGTTTTAGGAATTATAGCTGGCTCAATTGAAAGAGTTGCAATTGAAATTAGACACCTTCAGAGAACAGAAGTTTATGAATTACAAGAATTTTTTTCAAAAAAACAAAAAGGCTCTTCAGCAATGCCTCATAAAAAAAATCCTATTTTAAGTGAAAATTTAACAGGACTTGCAAGGATGGTAAGAAGTACTGTTGTGCCTGCATTAGAAAATATTGCACTGTGGCATGAGAGAGATATATCTCATTCAAGTGTTGAGAGAAACATTGCTCCAGATGCTAATATAACAACAGACTTTGCTTTAGCTAGACTTACGAATATTTTAGATAATATGATTGTTTATCCAAAAAAAATGCTTGAAAATTTAAATATAACCAAAGGTTTAATTTTTTCACAAGAAGTTATGTTAGAATTAACAAAATCTGGTTTATCCAGAGAAAAATCATATAAAATGGTTCAGAGCTATGCAAAAAAGTGTTTTGCAGAAAATCTAAATTTACATGATGTTCTTTTAAAGGATGAATTTATCATGACTAAAATTTCTCAAAAAAGACTGAAATCTATTTTCAGTTACTCTAAACATTTTAAAAACGTAAATTTGATATTTAGAAGAGTTTTTAAATAATGAAAAAAGGGAAAAAATTATACGAAGGGAAAGCTAAAATTATTTATGCTACAACAGATAAAGATTTAGTAATTCAATATTTTAAAGATGATGCGACAGCTTTTAATAATCAAAAAAAATCTACCATTGAAGGTAAAGGAGTTTTAAATAATAGAATTTCAGAGCATATACTTTCAAGCCTTTCACAAATAGGTATCAAAAATCACTTAGTTAAAAGATTAAACATGCGTGAGCAAGTTGTTAAACTTGTTGAGATAATTCCTATTGAATTTGTTGTAAGAAATGTTGCTACAGGATCTTTAACAAAACGTCTTGGAATTGAGGATGGAACTATTTTAAAAGAGCCATTAATTGAATATTGCTTAAAAGATGACAAACTTGGAGATCCACTAATTGCTGAAGAGCATATTTTTGCATTTGATTGGGCATCTAAAAAAGAAATAGAAAAAGTAAAAAAAATGATTTTAAGAATAAATGATTTTATGATTGGGATGTTTAGAGGTGTTGGAATTAAACTTATAGACTTCAAGTTAGAGTTTGGGAGAATAGATTCTAATGGAAAGAAAGATGTAATTTTAGCTGACGAAATTAGTCCTGATACCTGTAGGTTATGGGATAGTTTAACTGATAAAAAATTGGATAAAGATAGGTTCAGAAAAGATTTGGGAGATCTAATTCCAGCTTATACCGAAGTTGCTAAAAGACTTGGTATACTTCATGAACAGTCAAACTTAAGTGCAGTAAATGTGACAAAACTATCTTCAGTTAAAAGAAAGAGTAAATGAAAATATCAGTAATTATTACACTTAAAAAAGATGTCTTAGACCCTCAAGGTAAAGTTATTCATCAAGCCCTTGATGGAATGGGATTTGACGATGTAAATGAAGTGAGACAAGGAAAATATTTCGAAATTGACACTAAAGAAACAAATCCTAAAAAAGCAAAAGATAAAGTAGAAGAAATGTGCAAAAAACTTTTAGCTAACCTTGTAATAGAGAATTATAAAATTATTGATGCAAATTAATTAATGAAATCAGCAGTTATTACATTTCCTGGTTCTAATTGTGATAGAGACATGGATGTTGCTTTAAAAAAATTTGGTTTTAAAAATAAAATGGTTTGGCATCAGGATGTTGAGCTGCCAAAAAGTGATTTAATAGTTTTACCCGGTGGTTTTTCTTATGGCGATTATCTTAGATGTGGAAGCATGGCTTCTAAATCTAAGATTATGCAATCAGTAATTAATTTTGCAAATTCTGGTGGAATGATAATGGGTATTTGTAATGGTTTTCAAATTTTAGTTGAAACAGGATTAGTGCCTGGTGTTTTATTGAGAAACAAATACTTAGAATTTATTTGTAAGAACGTTTTTGTAAAAATTAACGACAAGAATAATGATTATTTCAAAAATATTAATAGTAACGTATTAGAACTTCACATCGCTCATAATGAGGGAAACTATTTTTGTACAAATGATCAGTTAAAAGAAATTGAAGACAATGAACAAATTGCAATAAATTACTGTAACCAAAATGGACAAGTTGAAGATTCTTTTAATCCAAATGGATCAATAAAAAATATTGCAGGAATTTTTAACAAAGAAAAAAATGTGCTAGGCATGATGCCTCATCCCGAACGAATGATTGACACTTCTCTATCAGGGGAAGATGGCTCTCTTTTTCTTAAAAACCTAATTAATAATTTGAAATGATTGTAAACGAAAATGTAGCCATTGATCATGGATTAAAAAAAGATGAGTATAAAAAAATCTGTGAACTGTTAAAAAGAACTCCAAATATTACTGAACTTGGGATTTTTTCAGCTATGTGGAATGAACACTGTTCTTACAAATCTTCTAGGCTTCATTTAAAAAAGTTGCCAACTAAAGGAAAGCAAGTCATTCAAGGACCAGGGGAAAATGCTGGAGTAATTGATATTGGAGATAATGACGCGATTGTCTTTAAAATTGAAAGCCATAACCACCCTTCATTTATTGAACCTTACCAGGGAGCTGCAACCGGAGTTGGTGGAATAATGAGAGATATATTCACAATGGGTGCAAGACCAATAGCTAATTTAAACTCAATTCACTTTGGTTCAACTCAGCATAAAAAAACCAAAAATCTACTAAGAGGTGTTGTCCATGGAATTGGAGGATATGGTAACTGTATGGGTGTTCCAACAATTGCAGGACAAACAAGTTTTGATAGTTCATATAATGGAAATATTCTTGTTAACGCAATGACATTGGGCTTAGTAAAGAAAGACAAGATTTTTTATTCTAAAGCAGCTGGTTTAAATAAACCTGTAATATACGTTGGATCTAAAACAGGTCGTGATGGTATTCACGGGGCTAGTATGGCCTCAGCTAGTTTTGATGACAAAATTGAGGAAAAGAAACCAACAGTACAAGTCGGTGATCCTTTCACAGAAAAACTATTACTCGAAGCATGTTTAGAATTAATGGCAGGAGACTCTATTATTGCTATTCAAGATATGGGTGCGGCAGGTCTAACTTCTTCAAGTATTGAGATGGCATCAAAAGGAAATCTAGGGATAGAAATTAATTTAAATAATGTGCCATGCAGAGAGTCTAAAATGACTCCCTATGAAATTATGCTTTCTGAAAGTCAAGAAAGAATGTTGATTGTTTTAGAAAACGGAAAAGAAGATGAGGCTAAAAAGATATTTGATAAATGGAACTTAGATTT
>CACKOH010000021.1 GCA_902601785.1 uncultured Pelagibacteraceae bacterium
AAATTTTAGCTAATCCGAATATCTGTAGTAAAGAATGGATTTGGCAGCAATATGATCATACAGTGATGGGAGATACTATTCAGAAACCAGGAGGAGATTCTGGTGTAGTTAGAGTTCACGGAACCAACAAAGCAGTTGCTGCATCAGTTGATTCGTCTGCAGTATATTGTTGGGCTCATCCTCTTACCGGAGGAAAACAAGTGGTGTGCGAAAGTTTTAGAAATTTAATATCTGTTGGAGCAAAACCTGTCGCTATTACAAATTGTTTAAATTTTGGCAGTCCTGAAAAAGAAGAAAACATGGGTGAGTTCGTTGAATGCGTTCAAGGAATTGGAGAAGCAAGCTCTTATTTAAAATTTCCTGTCGTGTCTGGAAATGTTTCTTTTTATAATCAAACAAAAGATCAAGGTATCAAACCAACACCATCTATAGGTGGAGTTGGATTAATAAAAGATTATACTAAAATGATTACTATGGATTTTAAAGAAGTTGATAATGTTGTGCTTGTTATTGGTAAAACTGAAGGTCATATTGATCAAAGTTTATTTTCAAGATTTATATTAGATGAAAAAAATGGTCCGCCACCAGAAATAAATCTATTTAATGAAAAAAATAATGGAGAAACACTCTTAAAGTTAATTGATACCAATTTAATTAAAAGTGCCCATGATATTTCTTTAGGTGGAATAATTACTGCTGTATCAAAAATGTGTATTAAGGGTAACAAAGGTATTAATCTTAAAAAACCTAAATACTTAATCAGCGAAATAGAATATTTCTTCGCAGAAGATCAAGGGAGATACATTGTTGAAATTAGTAAAAAAGACCAAAAAAAGGTATTAGATATATTAAATAAAAATGCAGTTCATTATGATGAGCTTGGAGCAATCAATGAAAATATGCTATTTTTGAATGATAAGACAAAAGTTACAATTGACGAATTAAAAGGGTTTAATACAAAGTGGTTAAAAGAATATATGAGTAACTAATGGCAATGAATTTAAATGAGATTGAGAGTTTAATAAAAGAGGCGATGCCTGATGCTACTGTTGAAATACAAGATTTAGCAGGCGATGGAAATCATTATTCTGCAACTATAACATCATCTCAGTTCTCTGGAAAAAGTAAAATTGAACAACATAAAATGGTATACAGCTCATTAAAAGGTAGAATGGGTAATGAGTTACACGCTTTAGCAATCAAAACAAAGGAAAATTAAAATGGACCAAAAAACAAATGATTTAATTAAAAATGAAATTGAAAATAACGAAGTTTGCCTATTCATGAAAGGTACGCCCGATGCACCTCAATGTGGATTCTCAATGGCTACGTCTAACATTTTAAAAGTAATGGAAGTAAATTTTAAAGGTGTAAATGTTCTAGCAGATCAGAAACTTAGAGAAGGTATAAAAGTTTATAGTGATTGGCCTACTATCCCGCAATTATATGTTAAAAATGAATTTGTTGGTGGATGTGACATTATAAAAGAAATGTTTGAAAGTGGTGAACTTGCTAAACTGCTTGAAAGTAAAAATATTAATTTTAAAGCAAAAAATTAATTATCTAGAATAATATTCAATAACTAGATTAGGTTCCATAACAACTGGATAAGGAACTTCTTCAAATTTTGGGGTTCTTACAAACTTCAACTTTTTATTTTTTTCATCCATTTGAATATACTCTGGAGTTTCTCTTTCCTTATTTGCTAAGGCAATATCAACAATAGCTAATTGTTTAGACTTGTCTCTTATTTCAATTGAATCTTCCTCTTTAACCAAATAACTCCCAATATTAACTTTTTTACCATTAACTTTAACGTGTCCATGGTTAATAAGTTGTCTAGCTGAAAATATTGTTGTTGCAAATTTTGCCCTGTAAATGACTGCGTCCAATCTTCTTTCTAATAAACCTATTAAATTCTCACCAGTATCACCTTTAAGCATTACAGCTTTTTTATAAATATTTCTAAACTGTCTTTCGTTGATATTACCATAGTAAGCTTTTAATTTTTGCTTAGCTTGTAATTGAATTCCATAATCTGAAGGCTTAGACGATCTGGTTTGGCCGTGTTGTCCTGGTCCATAGGCTCTAGTATTAAATGGACTTTTTGGTCTACCCCAAAGGTTAACCTTTAATCTTCTGTCTATTTTATGTTTAGAGTTTAATCTTTTAGTCATTTAATAGAGGGGGTTATAAACCTACTCATTATTTTGTCAATCGACGATTTATCTTAAATTAAAACCCTTTACGATATAATTTTATCTAACTGGAATAGTAAAGTTAGGAGTATAAGTTCTATGTTTGTCTGTAATTGAGTCAGTTATACCTAAATCAAAAAAAACGACACTACCAGCAAGTTTTGCACCTTCCATCTCACTAGGAATACTTCCAAATGCAGTTTTACCTCCATCTGTCTTACAATTGTATTTCAAAGCATCATCTGAACGTCTAACTCTGTGTGTTCCAGGTACATCAACTTGGTATTGAGCTCTTTTATTTGAAAGATTGCAACTTCCAGAACTTCCATCACTAAACGAAAGTGTTACAGGAACCTCAGCATCATTTACTATAGTTGCGCATGATGTCAAAAAAAGTAAAATTAATATTGATGAACTTATTTTTAGCATGATAGAATTTTAAAGGATTTAATAACTTAATTCAACAAATATACTTAATTAAATTTTTTTTTCTTTTTTACCCAAACTTGAAAATATACTAGACAAAATACGTGTTTCTTTTGAGGATAATTCCATTCTATAAAAAATATTTCTTAAATTCTGAAGCATTATTGGTTTCTTTTCTTTTGGTTTGAAGAACTCTATGTCATTTAAATTATTAATACACAAGTTAATCATTGATAATATATCTTTTTTTGAGGCTGACTTTATTTTTTTAGATTTTTTAAAACTAGAAATTTTTGAGTTAATGACGCTGTGCACAACTTGAGCAATTATAATTAAACTGTGAGACAAGTTAAGAGATTTAAAATCTGGGTTAGTTGATATCTGAAGAGTATAATTTGCATAGCTTATCTCGTTATTTGAAAGTCCTGAAGCTTCAGATCCAAATAAAAAAGCAACTTTTTTTTTGTAATCAATCTTCTTTAAATCTTCTAATTGAATATATTTGATATTTTTATTTCTAAACCTAGCAGAAGTAGCAATCACTACATCAATATTTTTTAGAGCTGACTCCAAATTATCAAAATTTTTACTCTTAATTATAATGTTTTTTGCTCCCACAGATGTAGCTAAAATTTTATCATTTGGGTAGATGGGTTTAGGATCTACAACAATCATTTTTTGAAAATTAAAATTTTTAATAGCCCTTGCGCATGCACCAATATTTTCTGACAGTTGTGGTTTATGTAAAATAAATGAAATATTATTG
Organism: uncultured Pelagibacteraceae bacterium; assembly: GCA_902601785.1. Classification (GTDB taxonomy): domain Bacteria; phylum Pseudomonadota; class Alphaproteobacteria; order Pelagibacterales; family Pelagibacteraceae; genus Pelagibacter. Next base: position 3,391 of record CACKOH010000021.1, read on the forward strand.
TTTGACATAATTAGTCTATACCGTGACTTCTATCATAATTTGAAATTTCAGATTTATCTAAATCTTTTAAATATTTTTCATCTGTTTGCCATATACTCACCTTTAATGGATAACATTTTGCTACATCGGAAGAATGTTCAGATCCACAATCTCCACCAGGACAAGCTGATAAAACTCCTAATAAATCGGTCTCTGCAAAAAATTCTAGGTAATCACCTGGTCTTACAGGACTTGCCTTCATAAAATATTGTTTAGTATCATTCGTAAACCCAGTTAACATAAAAACATTTAAAACATCATGGACTATTTTTTCAGCTTCATCAATTTTAAGTTTTTTTTCTTTAACTAATGCTCTAGTTAAGTTGGAATGACAGCAATAATGATAGTCATTACCCGATAATAGTTTTGAAGTATAAGGATCACACCTAGTTCCGATTACATCATGTACTGATCCGCCATCATTATCATAATCATACCAATCTAACGTATCCCATGTAATAGTTGCTAAAGATCTAAGATAAGGAAAACAACTAAACATTTTATCCCCTACTGAAAGATGTGTTCCATAAAGTGCTCTGGTTTTCCCAGAATAAAATTTTTCATTTAAGTTATTAAAATTAAAAAGGTTTAAGTCTCCTACTTGAGGTCCTTCGACGCTTTCTATTTTAAAGAATTCGCCCTTTTTAACTTGAAATGTTTTAGCATCTCTTGGGGGAATTATTATTTCATTTTTTTTGCTCAAATTTTTTCGAGCTAGATGTAAAATATTTAAGTTTTTTTCTTCAATATTATTATTTGGATAACAAACAACCGGTTTTGCGCCAATTCTTTCAATAATATCAGAGGGTTTATTTGAGAACTTTTTAATCTTCATGCCTAAATACTAGCAGGAGCTTTATCTTTATATAGTTTGTAATCTAAACTATCGATGAGTGCTTTAAAGGATGCATCAATAATATTTGGTGAGACTCCTATTGTAAACCAATTTAATCCTTTAGAGTCTGTGCTTTCAATACTAACTCTAGTTACCGCTTCAGTTCCAGTATTTAAAATTCTTACCTTATAATCAACTAATCTTAAATCCTTTAAATATTCAGAATACTTATCAAGTTTATTAACGTTTTTTCTAATTGCATTATCTAAAGCATTAACAGGTCCATTACCTTCTCCCTCACATAATATCTTTTGGCCATCCACTTCTAATTTAGCCTTAGCGTATGAGATAATTTCTCCAGATTTATCTTTTTTAACTGAAACATCATATTCATTAATTGAAATATATCTTGGTATGTCACCCATCAATCTTCTTGCAAGTAATTCAAAAGAAGCATCTGCACCATCGTAACTATATCCTATAAATTCTCTATCTTTTACTTCTTCTAGAAGTTTTTTTATTTTAGGATCATTTTTCTCAACTTTTATACCTATTGAATTTAATCTAGACATAATATTAGACTGCCCTGATTGGTCTGAAACAACTATATTTCTCGAGTTTCCTACCTCCTCAGGATTTATGTGTTCATAAGTTTTTGGATCTTTTTGAACAGCAGAAACATGCATTCCTCCTTTGTGAGAAAAAGCAGATGCACCAACATAAGGTAAGTGTTTATTAGGTTTTCGATTGAGTAATTCATCCAACAACCTTGAGCATTGTGTTAAATTTTTCAAATTTTCGCGTTTAATATTAAGTTTATAATTTTCATAAAAATCTTTTTTTAAAAAAAACGTTGGGATAAGAGATGTTAAGTTTGCATTTCCACATCTCTCCCCCAATCCATTTATAGTTCCTTGAACTTGTCTCACACCAGCTTGAACTGCGGTTAAACTATTTGCAACAGCATTTTCTGTATCATTATGAGCATGAATTCCTAAATTTTTTCCTGGAATATGTTTTGTAACTTCCAAAACAATTTTTTCAATTTCGTGAGGAAGTGTTCCTCCATTTGTATCACACAAAACAATCCATCTTGCTCCGTTATCATAAGCAGATTTTAAGCAAGCAAGTGCATATTCAGAATTTGCTTTATATCCATCAAAAAAATGTTCAGCATCAAACATAAATTCTTTACCTGATTTAACAATATGTTTTGCACTTTCAGTAATATTGTTTAGGTTTTCCTGGTTTGAAATACCAAGTGCAATGTCAACTTGAAAATCCCATGATTTTCCAAACAAGCAAACTGATTTACTTTTTGAATTAATTAAAGAGGACAACATTGGGTCATTTTCGGCACTATGTTCTAATTTCTTAGTCATTCCAAAAGCAGTTAAGTTAGCTGATTTAAAATTATGATCTTTGTTAAAAAATTCTGTATCAGTTGGGTTTGCTCCAGGCCAACCCCCTTCGATATAATCAACACCGAGTTCATCTAGAGAAGTTGATATTTTCTCTTTATCATCAATTGAAAAATCTACACCTTGAGTTTGTGCTCCATCTCTAAGAGTGGTGTCAAATATATATAGTTGATCTTTACTCATTTATATTTCCACGTGGTTTTACCATCTTTATCTTCTATTAAAACACCTTTGTCTAAAAGCTCATCTCTTATTTTATCAGCTTCTTTATAATTTTTATCCTTTCTAGCTTTATTTCTTTGCTCAATTTTATCTAAAATTTCAGCTTCATTTATTGAAAGTTTATTTTTCTTAAACTCTAACCATTCGATTTTAGTTTCATTCAATAAACCAATAAAATTACATGCAGATGTAAATAATGCTTTGTCAGTGGAATTACCTTTTTGTGCTTTGTCATACAACTTATGAAGATTAGCAATATAACCTGGAGTATTTAAATCGTCATAAAGTGGTTTTAGAATTTCATTATCAACTTCCTCTTCGTGATGATCAGATGAATAAACATTATACCATTTACTGATTGTATTTTGACAATCATTTAAAAGTTTATCATTCCAATCTAATGGTTGTTTATAATGCGCGCTCATTAAAGCCAATCTTAATACTTGACCGCTTACCTTATTCCTAAAATCCTTTATTTTTAAAATATTTCCTTGAGATTTTGCCATTTTTTCATTCGACATTGTTATGAATGCATTATGCAACCAGAAATTTGCAAAAACTTTTGTATCATTTGCACACCTTGATTGTGCTATTTCGTTTTCATGGTGTGGGAACAATAAGTCGATACCACCTCCATGAATATCAAACTCATTTCCAAGAAGCTTTTTTGACATAGCAGAGCATTCTAAATGCCAACCAGGTCTTCCTTTGCCCCAAGGTGACTCCCAGGAAGGCTCATTATCTTTAGAAGGTTTCCACAGAACAAAATCTTGTGAATTTTTTTTATTATCACTTACTTCAACTCTTGAACCAGCAATTAATTCATCAAGATTTTTATTTGAAAGTTTTCCATAGTCTTTAAATTTATTTACTTCAAAATACACATGCTTGTTTTCCTCATAAGCAAATCCTTTTTTTAATAATTCAGAAATCATTTTAATCATTATATCAATATGATCTGTTGCTTTAGGTTGATGTGTAGGGATATCGCAATTCAAGTATTTACAATCTTTATCAAAACTCTTAATAACATTATTAGTTAATTCAGAAATTGAAATATTCTTTTTCTTTGATGAATCAATAATCTTATCATCAACATCAGTAATATTTCTTACATAAGTAACTTTTGGATATTTTTTTTTAAAAATTTTAAAAAGAATATCAAACACCACAATAGGTCTAGCATTTCCGATATGGGGATCGTCATATACGGTTGGGCCACAAACGTACATTCTAATATTTTTTTTATCTATTGGAACAAACTTTTCTTTTTTGTTACTTAGATTATTTGTTAAAAAAATATCATTGCTCATGATTTTAGGAATATACTTAAAAAATAGATTTGTGAATCTATTTGATTAATTTGGAATTATGCATACTGGAATTGGCTCCATTTTATGCATATTTTGTTTTCTAATAGTTTCGTATTTAGATCGATTCGGAGAATTAGGATTGGTCATAGCCTCTTCTAATTCTTTATATTTTAATCCTAGTTGGCCTTCATCAGTTCTTCCATCATCCCACAAACCATCAGTTGGTGCAGCTTCAATTATTTCTTTAAGAATCCCAAGTTCTTTTCCTAGTTCCCAAATTTGGGTTTTATTACAGTCTGCTATTGGTGAGATATCAACTCCACCATCTCCATATTTTGTATAAAAACCTACACCAAAGTCTTCGACTTTATTTCCAGTTCCTACAACAATGCCTTTATTAGCTGCAGCTACTTGGTAAAGAGTTGTCATTCTTAATCTTGCTCTAGAATTTGCCATTCCGTGTTCGTTATCAAATTTAGATAAACTGGCACTAAAAGCTAGAAATAGTTCATCTAAATTAACTGTATGTCCTTCAACATTTTTAAAATTTTTTACCAACCATTCTTGATGTTTTAAACTTAAATCATGTTGGTGTGATTTTTGTTTAATCGGCATGGACAAAACAATTGTTCTCAAACCTGTCATAGCACTTAAAGTACTTGATACTGAGGAATCTATTCCGCCAGAGATACCTATGACTAAAGACTCTGCCTTAGATGGCATATTGTTTGCATAATCCTTAATCCAATTAGAAATAAATTTAACTTTTTCAGATGAATTCATATTGTTTAAATATTAATTTTTAATGATTTTGCAATGTTTTAAGATGCCGCTCTATTTGCGTTTTTTGAATAAGAGCTATTCTTTTTAATCTCATCTGATATCAAAAAAGCTAATTCCAAAGCCTGATTTGAATTTAATCTTGGGTCACAATGGGTATGATATCTTGACGACAGATCTTGCTCAGATATTTTTTGAGCACCTCCTATGCATTCTGTTACATTTTGACCAGTAAGCTCAATATGCAGACCTCCTGCATAGCTTCCTTCACTTTGATGACAAGCAAAAACATCTTTAACTTCTTTTAAGACTCTATTGAAAGGTCTTGTTTTAAAACCTGTAACCGCTTGAATAGTATTTCCATGACAAGGGTCACACGACCAAATAACATTAAGTCCCTCTTTTTTAATTGCTCTAATAAGTTTTGGTAAATGTTTTGATACATTATCTGCTCCAAACCTTGAAATTAAAGTAATTTTACCTTTCTCATTTTTTGGGTTAATTTTATTACATAAATTAATTAGATCATCAGCTTTTAATGTTGGTCCACATTTAATTCCAATTGGGTTTTCTATTCCTCTACAAAATTCAACATGTCCACCATCTAATTGTCTAGTTCTATCTCCAATCCAAACAAAATGAGCTGAAGTATCATGGTTCTCACCAGTAGTAGAGTCTGTTCTTGTCATAGACTCTTCAAAAGGTAATAACAAAGCTTCATGTGATGTCCAAAAATTAACAGTGTATAGTCTATTGTTAAAATCCGATGTAATCCCACATGCTCTCATAAAAGCTATTGCATCAGCAATTTTATCTTCAAGGTCTTTAAATTTTTTAGCTTGTGGACTTTTTTTAATATAATCCAGATTCCATAAATGTACTTTGTTTAAATCTGCAAAACCTCCTTTTGAAAAAGCTCTTATAAGATTGAGTGTTGCAGCTGACTGCGAATAAGCCTTAAATAATCTTTTAGGATCAGGAATTCTTGCTTTTTCACTAAATTCCATTCCGTTAATGTTGTCTCCTAAATAACTAGGAAGCTCTAAACCATTTTTTGTTTCAACTGGTGAACTTCTCGGTTTTGAAAATTGGCCAGCTATTCTACCAAGTTTTACAACCGGTAAGGAGGCTGAATAAGTTAAAACTAAAGACATCTGTAACAATAGTTTAAATGTGTCTCTTATATTATCTGGATTGAATTCAGCAAAACTTTCCGCACAATCTCCACCTTGAAGAAGAAAAGCTTTTCCATCCACAACTTCAGCAAGTTGGTCTTTTAAATGTCTAGTCTCTCCTGCAAAAACTAATGGTGGAAAAGTTCCTATTTTATCCAGAACTGCATCCAATTCTTTTTTATCAGGATACTCTGGTATGTGTTTAACAGGATATTTTCTCCAACTATTTTTTTTCCAATTTTTCATATTCAACTGAGGATTGTTTTAACAGAGTTTATAATATATTCAACTGTGATAGATAGGATATTTATCTATTTATTTAGTGGCTAAAATTATGGATTTAAATTTTTTATTGAACAGGGCAATTAAATTTCA
>CACKOH010000022.1 GCA_902601785.1 uncultured Pelagibacteraceae bacterium
ATGAACAGGGTTATTTAATAGTTAAAAATATACTTAACTTTAAAAAAGATCTTAAACCAGTTTTGAATGATATGGAATTTGTGATGGATTGCTTAATTCAAAAATATGCAAGAAAGAAAAATATACAGAAAATTTTAAATTTGGATTTTAAAAAAAAATATTCATACGTTTCAAAATTAAATATTCATGATCTAGATCAATACTTCAATACCAGATTACCAAGAGATCATGTAAAACCAGAAAGTGATTATTTTGCCACTCAATCGCTGTGGAACTTAATTACAAATAAAAATATTTTAGATGTAGTTGAAAAGATTTTAGGTAAAGAAATAATGTCTAATCCTGTGCAAAATACAAGAATTAAGCAACCAGAAAAAAAATTACCAAAAGATTCTTTGCATGATGGATTGAGTGGAAGAACACCATGGCATCAAGATGCAGCTGTTCTAAATTCTAAAGGACAAAAGTTAACCGAAATGGTCACTGTTTGGATACCTTTTACTAAAACTACAAAAAAAAATGGCTGTATGATTACAGTCAAAGAAATTAATAAAATGGGATTATTAAATCATGTACCAGGATATAGAGGCCAAGTTGAATTAAAAAATAGCAAATTATTAGATAAAATGAAACATGTCCCTTTAGAAGCGGATGTGGGCGACATTATTCTTTTACACAAACATTCAATACATTGCTCATTACCAAATAGATCAAATGATTTTAGAATAAGTGCCGACCTTAGATATAATGTTGCTGGACAACCGTCTGGTAGAGAGCCGCTTCCAAACTTTTATGTTAGAAGTAAAAATAAAAATAATATTAAAATTCAAAATTTTAAACAGTGGTTAACACTTTGGGAGAAAGCTAAAGAAAAATGTATACCAAGAAAATATGCATTCAAATATCCACTCCCTACTTTCAAAAATAATAAAAGAGACCTTTCGAATTTAATTAACTCTTAATTAAATATTTTATAAAACAAATATAGGTGTATAAGTGAATATGAAAAAAATTCTTGTCATTCAGCCTATTCATGAAGAAGGTATCAATCTTTTAAAAAATAATTCAGGTTTTGAATATGAGGTTGTGGATAATATTGACACAGAATTTCTAAAATCGAAAATTAAAGACTGTGATGGTATTTCAATTCGTACCGCTAAACTTAGTGGGGATATAATTGAAGCTGCTAATAATCTTAAAATTATTTCAAGACATGGTGTTGGATATGACAATATCGATTTAGAGGTTTCAAAAAAAAAGGATATTACTTTAGCCATTACAGCAACTGCAAACGCAGTGGCAGTAGCTGAACATGTAATGTTCATGATTTTAAATATTTCTAAAAGAGGTAGTATGTATGATGACACTGTAAAAAGTGGAAAATTTAATGAAAGAAACAAATTACTTAAAACGGTAGAGCTTTGGAATAAAAATATTTTAATTGCAGGATTTGGTAGAATAGGACAAGCCTTAATTAAAAGGTGTCTCGGTTTTGAAATGAATGTTTTTGTTTTTGATCCTTTTGTTTCTAAAGAATTTATAGAAAAACATGGTGGTACAAAGGTGGACAATTTAAATGAAGCCTCAAAAGATATGGATGCAATGTCACTTCACATTCCCTTGAATGATGAAACAAAAAATATAATTAATTATGAATTACTTAAATCTATGAAAAAGAATTGCATTATAATCAATGCCGCCAGAGGAGGTATTGTAAATGAAGTGGATTTAGATAGAGCTTTAAACGAAAATTTAATCTTTGGTGCTGGTCTGGATGTATTTGAAACTGAACCTCCTGCTGAAAACAATCCTCTTTTAAAAAATAAGAAAGTTTTTTTGAGTCCACATACTGCAGCTTTCACAGAAGAATGTATGACAAGAATGGGTAAAGAAACTATTCAAAATATATTTGATTTTTTTGATGGTAATTTAGAAAATTCAAAAAAAGTAAAACTATAAAGCTATTTTAAGATCAATGTCTGCACACACCTCTGATAAATATTTGAAACCTTTTTTTGCATATTCTAAAGGATTTGCTTTAGCTGGATCTTGTTCTGCTTCTACAACTAACCAGCCTTTATAATCAATATTTTTTAAATATTTCAATAAAGGTTTATAATCAATACATCCGTCTCCAGGTACAGTAAAAGCTCCCTCTAAAAATGCTTTTCTGAAACTCCAATCTTTTTCAAGGGATTTATTTAAAATATCTTCTCTTATATCCTTACAGTGAATATGAATTATTCTACCTTTATAGTCTTCTGCTATTTTTACAGAATTACCTTTAGCAAATAGCATGTGACCAGTATCAAGAATTAATTTTACTTGGTCGCTTGTGTTATCTAACAGTCTTTTTGTGTCGTCCTCCGTTTCAATCACTGTGCCCATGTGATGATGATATGCTAAAGGCATATCTTGGTCTTCTAAATATTTTCCCATCTCAGAAATTTTTTTACAATATTCATTCCATTCATCTTTATTCATTTGTGGTCTACTGGATAAGGGTCTATTAGGGTCGCCAGCAATAGAGTCTGATACTTCGGCAAATACAATACATGGTGCTTTACAATCTTGAAAAAGTTTTAATTGTTCTTGAACTGATATAATTTCATCCTTTACAGAATTTTTTCTTAAATTTGCACTGTACCAGCCTGAACATAACTTTAAGTTATGTTTTTGTAACAAAGGAATAAGTTCCTCTGATTTTTTTGGAAATTTCCCCCCAGATTCTATTCCTGAAAAACCTGCTTCACTTGCTTCTGATAAACACTGTTCCAAAGGTGTGTCACCTCCAAGTTCGGGCATGTCGTCATTACTCCATGCTATTGGTGCTATTCCTAATTTTACTGACATAATACTTATATTTGTTATGATATATAAAATCATAATCTAATGAATACAAATAAATTATCCTTAGGTATTGTTGGTGGAGGTCCAAAATCTTGGATTGGTCATGTGCATCGAATTTCTGCAAGATTTGATGACAAGTACGAAATAGTAGCTGGTGTATTTTCAAGAAATTCAAAATTATCAATTAGCTTTGGAAAAACTTTGGGTATCTCTAAAGATAGATGTTACTCAAACTTTAAAGAGATGGCTTTGAAGGAGTCAAAAAGAAATGATGGTATTCAAGTAGTCTCAATAATGACACCTCCATCAAGTCATCAAATTATTGCTGAAAAATTTATTGAAAAAAATATCAATATTATTTCAGATAAACCATTTGCTGGTAATCTAGACCAAGCCAAAAAACTTTATAAAAAAATAAAATCAAACAAAAAAATCAAATATGCTTTAACCCATAACTATTCAGCTTACCCAATGGTTAGAGAGGCTAAAGTTTTAATAGAAAAAGGTAAAATTGGTAAAATTGAATATGTGAATGTTGAATATATTCAAGATTGGTCTGATGGAACAAAAATTAATGTAAGAAATGCCAAAAAGAAACTAAAATGGAAAATAGATAATAAAATAGTTGGTGCATCTGCCGTTCTTAATGAAATTGGAACCCATGCTTATCATTTAGCTACATACATTTCGGGACTTAAAGGAGAAACAATTTTTGCTGACATTAAACAAATTTCAAAAAAAATTAAAATGGATGATAACGCACAAGTAATGATTAATTTTACAAATGGTGCAAAAGGTATGTTTTGGACAAGCGTCATGGCTAAAGGTGGAGTTTATGGTCTTAGAATTAGAGTATTTGGATCTAAAGGAAGCTTAGAGTGGGTTCAAAATGACCCAAATTATCTTAAATTAAATCCAGACAAGGGTGCGGTAAGATACCTTGAAAGAGGTTTTCACAATGCTGAGCTTTCAAAAAAATTCTCTAGAATAAAATTTGGACACCCAGAAGGATATCTAGATGCATTTGCAAATATTTATAGAGAATTTGCTGACTCCTTAAAAAATAAATCAAAAAAAAGATATTTTTATCCAAATGAAGATGAGGGATTAGAAACAGCAAAATTTATAAATGCTTGTAAAGTTTCATCAAAAAATAAAAGATGGGTCAAAATCAAATAAATATTGCATTACTTGGTCTTGGAAGAATAGGCCAAATGCATGCATTAAATTTAACTAATCATCCAGAATTCAATTTAAAATATACATTTGATATTGATAAAAATTTAAATAAGAAATTCGGAAAAAAATATAAGTCAATTCCTATTATTAATCCAAATGTTGCATTCAATGATAAGAGCATTAAATGTATTTTTATAGCCACAAGCACCAAGACACATTTAAATTATATTGATAAAGCAGTTAGAAATAAAAAAGTTGTATTCTGTGAAAAACCATTAGATTTGAATTTAAAAAAAATTAATGCATACAAAAAAAAAATTTCTAATTTCAATCCAAAGATACAAATTGGTTTTAATAGAAGATATGATGCAGGACACAATTCTTTGAAAATAAATCTTGTTAATGGAAAAATCGGAAAATTAGAAAAAATAATAATTACAAGTCGGGACCCTGCACCTCCTTCAACTGATTACTTGAAAAATTCTGGTGGTATTTTTAAGGATATGATGATCCATGACTTTGATTTAGCAAGATACTATGTGGGCTCAGATGAGTTTAAGCATTTATTTGCAACAGGTGAATACTTTAAAGATAAAAAATTTAAAAAAGTAAAAGATTTAGAATTAGCTACAGTGGTAATGAAAACAAGGAAAGGTGTCCAGTGTGTTATAACAAATTCAAGACATTGTAGTTTTGGTTATGATCAAAGAGTTGAGTTATTTGGTAGTAAAGGGATGATAATTTCTGAAAATCAAAGAGATTTAGAAACAACATCCTATTTTAAAAATTCAACAGGTAGTAAAAAATCTTTTAAAAATTTTTTTATCGAGAGATATTCAGAGGCATTTAAAAACCAATTGAGTGACTTAGCAAGATTTTGTAAAAAAAACATTAAACCACGGGCAAATTTTGAGGATGGAAGAATGTCAGTGATATTGGCTGAAACAGCAAATAAATCTTTAAAAACAAAAAAATTTGAGTTGATTAAATTTTAAACCGTCACATTGATTTTGTAGATTTATAATATAATCAATTTAATCATGAAAAATATTAAGCCATTTGGTCCCTCAATTGGAAAAACAAAAATATCTAAAAGGTTTATAAATAAACTAAATGAGGAATTTGATAAAAAATCAAATAATAAAAAAATTGATTATAGTTCAAAATTAGCGAGTCAAATAAAAAATGAAATAAAGATTTCAAATAATTTTATTAAAAAATATTTATTTAAAGAGCTAAAAATAAATATCAAAAAATTTTTAGCCAATGAACAAATTAAAAATATAAAAGAAGTAAAAATACTTAATCTTTGGGTTGTTCGACAGTTTAAGGGTGAGTATAACCCTATCCATTATCATACTGGTGATTTATCTGGAGTTGGATATTTAACTTTGCCAAAAAATATGACAAAAAACAATTTAGTTAAAAATAAAAAACTTAAAACCAATGGAACAATTGACTTTATAAATGGACAAAAATCATTTCTTAGCAATAGTATTTATAATCTAATTCCAAAAATTGGAGACTTAATAATATTTCCAAACTATCTGATGCATACTGCATATCCATTTAACGTGAATGGAGAAAGACGATCATTCTCTTTTAATGTAAAGATTTTTTTTAAAAAATAAATGGATACTGATTTTTTTAAAAATATAAGAATTTTGGATGGTGGAATGGGGCAACAGCTATTGGCTAAAGGATTAATTTCAAAAGGCACATTGTGGTCTGCCAGTGCTAATTTAGATAAAAAATTTCATGCTCTGGTTGTTGACGTACACTTATCATTTATAAATGCTGGATCTGAGGTGATACTTACCAATACCTTTTCGGCAAGAAAAATTAGATTAATACAAAATAAAGTTGATAAAGATTTTGTATATATAAACGAACAAGCTTGTTTGTTATCTATTAAAGCAAAAGAAAAATCTGGAAAAGATGTTTTAATTGCTGGTAGCTTACCATGTCAAAATGATACTTATGTAGAAGATCAAAGAGATAGTAAAGAATTAGAAAAAGCTTTTTATGAACAAGCTGAGGTTATTGCTCCATATGTAGATTTTTTTTATTTAGATGTTGTTTCAAGCGGAAGAGAAATAGACATAGCATCAAATGTTGCAGTCAAATTAAATAAACCTGTTCTTTTGGGTATTCATGTTAAAAAAAATAACTTACTCCCCTCAAATGAAACTATCACAGAAGTCTTGAATAAATATAGAAGTAATAATTGGCTAGGAGTAATTACTGCATGCGTTTCTCCAAAAATTGCTGAGAAGTGCACCTCTGAAATTAAAAAGTTAGATATCCCATTTGGATTTAAAGCCAACCTTTGGAAAGTAGAAGAACCAACTCCAGTTCAAACTTTTAATAAAGCTAAACCTGATGAAATAGGCATTAATCCGAACCTCACTCTTGGGAAAAGAGACAACAATTCTGCTAAAAAATTCTATGATTTTTCGAAAAGACTTGTTGAACAAGGGGCAACAATTCTCGGTGGATGTTGCGAAACAACACCAGAGGATATTAGAGAAATTGCTAAACTAAGATAATTTTTTTCTATCGGCTCTTCGGACAAAATAAATACCTATGCAAACTGCAGTCAAAGAGATTAAGACTTTAATAGTTATTAATTCTTTTAAGAATATGTATCCTAGAATTGTTCCAAAAATTGGTATTAAATAAGACACCTGGGATTGGAAAATCAAGCCATTATCTTTTAGTATTTTAAACCTTAATAACCATGCAATTCCTGTTGGAACAATACCTAGATAAATTACAGATATTAATGAGTCTGTTCTTGGTACTACCTGCCATGGTTGTTCAATAAATGATACCATTGGTATTAAAATAATTGTTGCCCAGATTAATATCGAGCCTGTTACATTTTCATTTTTTTTCTTACTAATTTTTAAAGTTAAGACACCACCAATAACATAACATGTTGAGCCCAACAAAATTAACAAAGCTGAAGTAAAATTATTTTGATCAATTAAAAGATTGTCTGAAAATAAAAAAATTATTCCAGAAAAGCCAATTAAAATTCCAAACGTTTTGACTAAATTAAATTTTTCATTTTTTGTATAAAAATGACCTAATATAGTAGAACTCAGTGGTGTTGTTGACATTAAGATTGCAGCGAGATTGCTTTGAACAGATTTTACTCCATAGGCAATTAGAAAGAATGGTGCAACCAAATTTATAAACCCAATCATAGCGAACCAATGCCAATCTTTGGAAAAAGCCTCAATTTTAATTTTTTTATAATAACAAAGAAGTAGAACTGGAATTGCTCCAAAAAATACTCGTAGGAAAGCGATTGTAACTGGACCAAATGAATAAGTTGCAATTTTTATATTAAAAAAATGCAGATGCCCATATTAAAGACAATATGGTTAATAAAGTATAATCTATTAATTTTGGTTGCCTCATTCTGTTAAATCATCGACTTCTGAATTAGTTAATTTTTTTAATTCTATAAAAGTAATTCCGAAAACAGCGTTTGGATGTCCTGCTGCAGCAAAAACTTTTGAAAATCTTTCTAAATGTTTATCCATATATACTTTTATATTCACTAGATGACCTATTGGGGACACACCGCCTATTGTATAACCAGTAATTTGCTTAACCTCCTCGGGACTTGCCATTGACACATCTTTTTCGCTTAATTTTTTTTTCAACTTATTTAAAGAACATCTTTTGTCTCCCGATACTAAACAAAGACAAAATTTATCGCCTAATTTAAAAAGCAAGCTTTTTACAATTGCACCTACATTGCAACCTAAGGCTGTAGCAGCATCATTTGCTGTTCTTGCTGTTTTTTCTAAAATAATAACGTTAAAATTTGAATCAAATTCTTTGAGAATTTTCTCTGCTCTTTTAACTGGTTCTTTATCTAAAATGGAATTCACTTATTTACTCGTATGATTAATAATATTGATTAAATACACTACTTATGTGAAAATTGCATAAGTGTTATTTATTAAATAAGCAATATTTATAGGTGTTTATTTGCTAATTAATGCTCTGAATTTACATAGGAGACATAATGAGTGCAGAAAACGTTTTAAAATTTATTAAAGAAAAAGAAGCCGAATTCGTAGATTTAAGATTTACTGATCCAAGAGGAAAACTTCAACATTTAACAATGGACTCCACTGTTGTTGACGCAGATATGCTCAATCAAGGTGTATTTTTTGATGGATCATCTATCGCTGGTTGGAAGGCAATTAATGAGTCAGACATGATTTTAAAACCAGATACTTCTAGAATGTTCATGGATCCTTTTACTTCCCACAATACTGTAGTTTTATTTTGTGATATTTTAGATGCAATTAAAAAAGATCCTTACGAAAGAGACCCAAGAGGTGTGGCTAAAAAAGCTGAAGAATATTTGAAAGCTTCAGGTATTGGCGATAAAGCATTCTTCGGTCCAGAACCAGAATTTTTTGTTTTTGATGATGTAAGAATTAAAAATGATATGAATGAATGTGGATTTAAAATTGATAGTAAAGAAGGTCCATATAATTCAGGAAAAGAATATGAAAGTGGAAACATGGGACACAGACCTCCAATCAAAGGTGGATATTTCCCAGTGCCACCAGTTGATAGTGAACAGGATATGCGTGGTGAATATCTAAAAAATTTAAAAGAAGTTGGAATTAAAGTCGAAAAACATCACCATGAGGTTGCTCCAAGTCAACACGAACTTGGAATGTATTTTGGAACTTTAGTTAATCAAGCTGATAATGTTCAGTTGTATAAATATGTTGTTCAAATGGTAACGCACTCGTTTGGTAAAACTGCAACTTTTATGCCAAAACCTGTAGCAGGGGATAATGGTTCAGGTATGCATATTCACCAATCAATTTGGAAAGGTGATACGCCAGTTTTTTCTGGTGACGCTTATGCAGGATTATCTGAAACTGCGCTACATTACATTGGTGGAATTTTAAAACATGCTAAAGCCATTAATGCTTTTGCCAACTCTACTACTAATAGTTATAAAAGATTAATTCCAGGCTTTGAGGCTCCAGTATTACTTGCATACTCTGCAAGAAATAGATCAGCTTCATGTAGAATTCCTATTACCTTAAGTAAAAAGGGTGCAAGATGTGAAATTAGATTCCCAGACGCATCTGGTAATCCAT
>CACKOH010000023.1 GCA_902601785.1 uncultured Pelagibacteraceae bacterium
AAATTAAATTTTGCTGGAGCAAATATTTTAGCGTCTGGGACAAGAATTGAAAAATTAGATGAATTAAAAGATAAATTTGAAAATATTAAAGCATTAAAATTTGACATTTCTCAAAGTGATAAAATTGAAGATTTTATAGATAATGCAACAAAACAACTTGGTGGAAATTTAGATTGTATTGTTAACAATGCAGGAGTTACCCAAGATAATCTTGCAATTAGAATGAGTTTGGAGGAATGGCAAAAAGTAATTAATATTAATTTAACATCAACTTTTTTAATGAGTAAATCTGCAATTAAAAAAATGCTAAAGAATAAATCAGGCAGTATTGTCAATATTACATCTGTTGTTGGACATACTGGAAATTTAGGGCAAGCCAATTACACTGCATCTAAAGCAGGTATAATAGCGATGTCAAAGAGTTTAGCGATAGAATATGGAAAAAAAAATATAAATATAAATTGTATTTCCCCAGGCTTTATTAAAACAGCAATGACTGACAAATTAGATGATAAATTTAAAGAGGCTATTATATCAAAAATCCCATCAGCCCGTTTTGGAGAACCAGATGATATTGCTAATGCAGTGCTTTTTTTATGCTCAAATCAGTCTAAATATATAAATGGAGAAACCTTACATGTTAATGGAGGCATGTATATGGCTTGACAAAACATGTTTATATACTAATAAGAATCTATAACAAAAAGGATCAATATGTCAGAAGACGTTTCAAGCAAAGTAAAAAAAATTGTAGCCGATCACTTGGGTATCGATGAAGCGAAAGTTACTGAAGAGTCTAGTTTTATAGATGATTTAGGAGCCGATAGTTTAGATACAGTAGAACTAGTGATGGCTTTTGAAGAAGAATTTGGATCTGAAATATCAGATAGCGAAGCTGAGAAAATTTTAACTGTTGGAGATGCAGTAAAGTTTATCGAAGGTAAAGCAAACTAGAAATTTTAATGCCCTCAGAACAAGATGGGGTAATGATAATTTTATCCTCTCCTTCTGGAGCAGGCAAGACAACTTTGGTAAACATGTTATCTCAGTTAGATAATTTTGAAATCTCAATATCACACACAACTAGAAAACCAAGGCCTAATGAAAAGCCCAACAAAGATTATTTTTTTGTTGATGAGAACGAATTTAAAAGGTTCATTAAAAATGAGGAATTTTTAGAATATGCAAAAGTTTTTAATAATTTTTATGGAACTACTAGAACACCAGTAATTGATAAACTTAATAAAGGTAAAAATGTCCTGTTTGATATTGATTGGCAAGGTGCAGACCAAATAAAGAATAAAAATCTAGATTATAAGTTAATCTCTTTTTTTATTTTACCACCAAGTAAAGAGATATTGTTTGACAGACTCTCAAATAGAGACATGAAAGATAAATTGATTGCTGAAGAAAGAATGAAGCAGTTTGGGAGGGATGTCCTTCATTGGATCAATTATGATTACGTAGTTATAAATGATACTATCCAAACTTGTTATTCCAAGATAAAAAATTTAATTCATGCAGAAATAAATAATGGCTCTAAAGATTATGATGCTGAGTATATCAGAAATCATATAGAAAAATTAACTATTTAAATTTTCAAATTCACTTGTTAACTTATAGTAAGTTTCAAAATCTAAATTCTGCGGCCTAAGATTTAAATCAATTTTAAGTTTATCCAATATTTTTTGATCACCGTTAAAGAGTTGATTAAACGGTTTTTTTAGCATTTTCCTTCTGTGATTAAAAAAAGTTCTAGTAATTTTTTCAAGATTTTTACTGTCTTTAATAGGGTAAAAATTTTTTTTTGGAGTAAATATTAACAATGAGCTGTCTATTTTTGGCTTAGGATAAAATGATATAGGTTTTATATCACAGATTTTTTTTATATTTAACTTCCAATTACTTAGAATAGATAGTCTTCCATAGTCAGAAGAATTAGATTTTGCAATTATACGATCAGCAACCTCTTTTTGAAACATAAGTATAAGACAATCAAACCAAAAATTATGTTTTAAGTTAATTATCCATTTACTTAAAATCTCTGTAGAAATATTATATGGCAAATTACCAAAGACTTTAATTTTTTCCTTAAATAATAAATTTTCTTCAATTTTTAAAACATCTTTATTAATAATTGTGATTTTATTTTTATAACTTTTTTTAAGTTTTTCAGCCAAATCGTAATCTTTTTCAACTACGCAAAATTCTTTTGGTTTTTTTTCAAGTATTAAAGAGGTTAGGTTTCCTGTACCAGGACCAATTTCAAGAATAGATTTATTTTCAATAGAAGTTAAGTTTACTATTAATCTTAATACCTCTTTATCTATTAAAAAATTTTGTCCTAAACTTTTTTTTGCTACTATCAACTTTTATCCAAAAATCTTAATGCTTGAATTAGGCTCAATGGATTAGATAAATTTTTACCAATCATTCTTTCGTTAGGACCATGATCTGGAGATATTCTTAAAAAAGGTAAGCCTAGGGTAATGTTAATTGCATCATACTCATATAAAGTTTTAATAGGGGTTAATACTTGATCGTGGTACATACCAAGAATTACATCATAATTTTTTCTGTTATTATTTAAAAATATAGTATCAGCTGAATGGGGTCCAGAAACTTTATATCCATTTTTCTTCATTTTTTTTACGATTGGTTTTACTATTTTTTCATCTTCATTAAATTTATCTACACTTTCACAATGAGGGTTTAGACCAAGTATTGCAATTTTTGGTTTAAGCTTAATGTTATTTTTATAAAATTCATTAATTAACTCAATTTTTTCTTTTATATTTTTTTGATTAATTTTTCTGGAAACCAATTTTAAAGGTAAGTGTGTTGTCACAGGACATACCGATAAATGTTTGTTGTAAATAAGCATTGCCTTTTTCTTAACAGAGTATTTGTTAGCAATATATTCTGTTATACCTAAGTATTTTTTCTTCAAAAAATTTTTCTTTGATATTGGTCCATTAATAAGTTTATTTGTTATTCCATCGTTAATAATTTTAAAAGCCAAATCAAAACTTCTTTCAATGTAATTATTAGATTTAGATGAAATTTTTTTAAATGGTTTTGAAAATCTATAGTTTACGTTTATTAAATTTATAGTTTTATTACTTAATATGTATTTTGAAATTTTTTCAAATTCTAATAATTTAATTTTTTTTTTATAATTTAATTTCTTCATTTGAAGCAAAAGTAACTTGTGTGAGGCTATTAAAATTATGGGACTTGAATAGGTTTTTTTTAAAGATTTAAAGAAAATCTCAAAAAAAATGCTATTTGGTTCACCAGCAACTATTATAATTGGTTTATATTTTTTCAATTTTTATATTTTTTTTAATCTTATTAAAGTAAATATTTGAAAATTGGTTTAATTGCTGATTTGTTTTTAATCTAATAAGATTGTTTAATTCTTTTTTCATATTTACTGATATTTTTTTATTATTTATATCATTTAATTTTATTACCAAAAATCCGCCAGGTATAGTTTGTGGATCTGAATATTCACCTATTTTTAATTTTTTGATTATATCTTTTAAATTCTTATTTAAACTATTTTCATTAATCCAGCCTAATACTCCTCCTGAGTTTCTACTTTGAGAAATACTATGAATTAGAGCAGCGTTTTCAAAACCTCTGTTTTCAATATCTGCTTTAATTAAATTTATTTTTTTTTGAAAATTTTCTTTTTTGTTTACATTAAATACTATTTCAGACAATTGAAATTCTGTTTGATTTCTTTTTAAAGAAATTTCCTTTTCTAACTTTGTTTTATTAATTTTTATTTTTTTTTTATATTTGTCATATATCATCTGATTCCACAAAGCCTCAATTGTAATCTTCTCAACAAACTCCTCTAAACTTATATCCATGCTCTCTATTTTTTTTTTAAATTCATTAATATTTTTAATACCCATCTTTGAATATGTATTCTTAATAAGTTCATTTGTGTAAGTCTCATCTAATTTTATTTCACTTATGTGATTTAAAATTTCAATTTTTTTTATTTTTTCACGAATAATTGATTTTTCTGAAATTTTAAATATTTCATTTGTCTCTAAATTTAAAATTTTTGGATTAATTAAACTTAAATATCTAAGCTCTTTCTTTAAATCAAAACTTGTAATTATCTCATTATTAATTTTATATACAATTTTGTTTTCTACGGAGTGACCCAATTGTATTAAGAAAAAATTATAAAAAGTAATTATTAATAAAATATATAATTTTTTAATTAAAAAGGTCATTTTCTCTATAAAATCTTTGTTCTACATTTTGCTCTAAAGTGACTAATGGGAACAATGTTAATGTAAGAAGTAAATCTTCTGTTGGTTTAGCATCTCTATCTGAATAATAGGTTTTCCTGTATTTAAAACCAGCTGTTAAACAATCATTTTTATACTCATATACCAAATCATAATATTCAGTCAGACTAATTTTTCTATTTCTTCTTGTCTCAAATGTGAAATAGTTGCTATCATTAATTTTAAATAAAGTAGAATTACTTATCGAGTTGGAGTCTCCCATTTCACCGTTCTTTTCTGAGAAACCAAAATTTGTTATCAAGTTATTTAATGAAAATTTTAAATTTATTTGATTACTGTCAAAAGTTGTTAGATCATTATCAATAGCAAAATTATAATCTACTTGAACCTTGTCAGACATTTTATTTGTTATAGATCCAAATAAGTTTGAAGCTTTTCTGTTAAGTGTCGTAGAACTTGAAATCTTATCTTCCTCCACATCTCTTAAAACTCCTGCTAATTTAATTTCAAAAAATTTTTCTACTTCTTCTATTTTAGAAATTTCACCGTCATTATTTAAATCTTTATCAGTATTATTATCTAAAGACTCTTTTCTATAGTCTAAACCGAGTGTTAAAGATTTCCCTTTTTCATATGCCTCCGATAGCCCAAGTCTGTTTATAGAAAATATATTATCTATATTAACACTTCTAGAAGTTAAATTTTTCATTTTTCCAGGATTCAATCTAAAAGATAAAATTGGAGCTATTGTCTCATCATAATTTTCCGATTTTCTAATTAATGGAAATGATGACTTAGCTTCAAAAATACTCATCAATTGAGACTGAAAACTTGATTTATAAACGTCATGATTTTCTGCGATTGTATTTAGGTTTTTAAAATACATACCATAATTATTTTTAAATCCTGTATTCGAAAAATAATCTAAACTATTATAACTAAAATCATTGTTAATTGAAGTTTTTAGAACATTTGTATTATTTAAAACATTGCTTCCAGATGAAGAAAAGTTAAATGTACCATCAATTAATTTAGTAAAGAGTGTTGTTGAATAACCATAATAAGGAAATTCATATTGATATCTGTCACTTTCTGTTCCTGATAAAGTCTCATAAACTTGCATCCCTGCATCAAAATTATAGTCCTCATGATCTAAAATAAGTTTCAAACCAGAATTTAATGAACTGTAACTATCTGGTTTCAACGTTGAATTTATGAAATTATTCTGAAAAACATTTAAAAAAGTGTCATTGGTAACACTTTCAAAATATATATTTACTTCACTATTTGAGTAATCTTCAATATTCAAATCAATATCTAATTTTGAAAAAAAATGACCAATACTATTTCTTTTACTTCCAGCTAAAGATGATTGATAACCCTTAGTCAAACCAAAATCAGCAATAAAAGTTGAGTTTTTATTTACTTGTCTATACTCATTCTGAAACATTTCAATTTCACTATCAAAAATTTGAGGTTTAAAAGTATAATCTTTGTTATCGGAGATTACATAGTAATAAGGCAGGTATAACGATGTTCCTAAAGTTTTTGATCTGTTTAGCTGTGGTCTCAAAAAACCAGATTGTCTGTTAACAGTTGGATCTGGGTGAAAAAACTTAGGGAAATAGAAAACAGGAATATTATATAAATTTAAAATAGAGTTTTCGTAAATTAATTGTCGTTTTTTTCTATCATGTGTAATTTTTTCGGACTTCATACTCCACGCAGGGCAGTCATCATTTTTTTTACAGCTTGTGAAAACTCCTTTTTTAATAATTGTTTTACTGTTATCGCCGTTTGAAGACACTCCATACAATCTTGGCTCATTTTGAAAAACTGCATTTTGATTAATCATTTTATTTATTTCAGTTTTTCCTATTAATTCTAAAAACTTCTCTTTTTCTTTATCAAATATAGTTTTATGGAATAATATCTTTGTATCTTTACCGGCAAAACTTTTATTATTTAAATTAAAAATTCCACTTGAAAAAAAAAATTGATCACTTTTTTCTTTTTCAAAGTTTGTAGTAATATTAACATTATTACCTTTTAGAATTTTTTCGTTAATTGAATAATCAAAACTACTTAAATTATAAACAGATCCGTCGTCATCTTTTAAAGTGGCCTCTTGAGCAGAACTTAATTGCATTTCATTTCTTAATAAAACTGTATCTTTGGATATAAAATTGTATTTTGACTCAACAAAAGTTTCAGTATTACCTTGAGTAAAAACTTTTTCTTTATTTTTTAAGTAGGTAACATTTTCTGATAATAAAGTTATATTGTTTACTTTATCAATAATTTTAACATTTCTGTTAGCATTTACTAAATTTAAAACATTGTTATATTCAAACTCATCCGCTTTAATATTCAATCCTTCACTTTTAGCTTCAGATCTAGATTGAGAAATAAATATCCCAGTATTTCTGTAATATGTAATCTCTTCAGAATTAATTGTAAATTTTTTTACTTTTTCATTTACTTGAACATTTCCTTTAGCAATTAAAGTATTTAATTTTTTGTCATACCCTAAAGAGTCTGCATCGATATAAATATTATTATTAAAAGCTTTAGACCTAGTTTTAGTAAAAATTTTATCTTCATTTCTTAAGAAAGTGATATCCTCAGAAGTAATTGTTATATTTTGTGTTTTATCTTTAATTATTACATTTCCATAAGCTTCAAGAATATTAGTTACTTTATCGAATTCAAAAGTATCAGCATCAATATAAATACCATCATTAGTTGAAATTGTTCCTCTTTTAAGGCCTTTATATTTATTACCTTTTTCATTAATTTCTATTTCTGTAACGTCGAAATTAAATTGCTCTTGAGCAAAACTGGAATTAAAAAAATTTAATTTAAGTAGAATTACAAGTGTTAAAATGACTAAACTATTTTTCATTAATTCGTTTAACCATTATTAAATTAGCTGTAAAAAGAATTATTAAAGGTACCCAAATAGATATAAATATTGAAAGTTTTTCGGTTTTACCCATCACATAAAAGAAATTATTTATGTAATAAATAACAACAGATAAAAATAAACCAATTGAAATCTTAAAAGTTGTACTAGAGTATCTTTTTATATTAAACATAAGTGTAGCTGATAAAATAGTCATTAATGCCAGATATATAGGATAAGATATAATTTTATGAAGTTGCAAATCAACTTCTATTAACGAGTAATTTAGAGATTTGTAATTATTTCTTAATTCTATTAGTTCTAACATAGACAAAGATGATAAATTTGAAAATAAACTTTGAATTTTTTGGTAATTAAAATTTGAATAAAATTCAAGTTCTTTCACCTCATTGCTAACGTTACTTTTATAGACTTTTGCATTGTAAGCCATCCAGTTATTTTTACTGATATCTACCTTATAAGTTTGAATATTTTTTATTACTTCATAATTTTTATCAAACTGAGTTATAAAAGTATCTATTAAGTACTTATCCTCTATTTTTCGTGCATTAATAATGTTTATTTTTTCATCTACGTTGTCTTTGATCCACAAACCATTTTTAGTTATGACAGCAAGATATTTATCATCAGCACTATAATTATTTTTTAATTCTAAGTAGAAGTTTTTAAGATTAGAGGAAAAATTATAAAATAATGTTATTGATAAAATACCTAACAAAAATGCAAAAATGCTTATTAAATTGAGGATTTTAGAATTTTTTAAACCAGAATACTTAAATATTTGAATTTGATTGTCATTAAACAAACTAATAAAAAAAAGTTGAGTTCCTATAAGAAAAATAAATGGAAACATTTCAA
>CACKOH010000024.1 GCA_902601785.1 uncultured Pelagibacteraceae bacterium
ATTTGAGGAAAAACATATTAAAAAATCTTTTGAAGGAGAATCTTTAGATTTATCAATAATTGCAAACAAAATACAAAATGGTCATAATAAGAATGAAATTTTTTTAGTTCCTAAAAGCTTAAAGAAGAGGGGTTTTTTTGAAAAATTTTTTCAACTATTTAGTTAAAATTGTCTTATCTGGTAACATTAGTTGTTTTTAAATTTTAGCAGATACCAATTAAATATTACCCGTGTCTTATTTAACTCAAAAAACTGTAAAGCGTAATATTTCTTTCAGTGGTATAGCTCTACATAGTGGGCTTAATGTTAAGGTTTGTATTAAACCTGCAGACCCTGACTTTGGGATTGTTTTTAAAAGAGT
The DNA here is from genome assembly GCA_902601785.1 of uncultured Pelagibacteraceae bacterium. Taxonomy (GTDB): domain Bacteria; phylum Pseudomonadota; class Alphaproteobacteria; order Pelagibacterales; family Pelagibacteraceae; genus Pelagibacter. The sequence continues at coordinate 362 of CACKOH010000024.1, forward strand.
TGATTTAAAATTAAATAATATAATTTATCCAAATTTTAATAATGTTACGAATACTTTGCTAAACACGACTGTAGAAAATGAGTTTGGTGCAAAAGTTTCAACTATTGAACATTTGATGGGTGCTTTGTTTGGTTTGGGTGTTGATAATGCTTTAATTGAAATAGATAACGAGGAAGTCCCAATATTAGACGGTTCAGCAAAAATTTTTATAGAAAAAATAATCGCTTCAGGATTAGAAATAAGTAATTCTCCAATTAAAGTTATAAAAATAAATAAAGAAATAACCTATTCTGAGGGTAAGAGATTTATATCAGTCAAACCTTCGACACTCAGCCTAGATATTGATTTTGAATTAAAATACAAAAATGAAGTTATAGGAAATCAAAGAAATATTGTTAAAGTTTATGAGGACGATCTTAAAGATATTTACAATTCAAGAACTTACTGCTTATTTGAAGATATTGAGATAATAAAAAAAAATGGTTTAGCAAAAGGTGGAAGCTTAGAAAATGCAATAGTTGTAAAAGGTAAAGAGATATTAAACCCAGAAGGATTAAGAAACCAGAAAGAATTTGTAAATCATAAAATTCTAGATTGTATAGGAGATCTTTACACTACTGGCTATAGAATAGTTGCTAGTGTTAAATGTTCACAAGGAGGGCATTACTTAACAAATAAACTTCTTAGAAAAATATTTGAAAATAATAAAAATTTTTCAATTTTAGAGATAAAAGAAAAAAATTTACCACATACCCTGCTTAATAAATCTTTTTTAAGATCAATAGCTTAAATTTAAAGATACCTTTTAAATTTCAATTTAAATCAGTATAAATTAATAATGAATTTTTTAAAATTTTTTATTATAAGCCTTATCATTTTATTTAATTTCTCTTGCTCAAAAGAAACCATTAAAGGGTCAAAATTAGAGGAAAAAAGTTTAAATTTACAAATGATAGAAGCTTACAAGGAGGGACTATCTTCTTTGGAGGGAGGAGATGTTTTGTTTGCAGCAAAGAAATTTAATGAAGCAGAAATTCTCTACCCACAATCAATATGGGCTCCTAGGGCAGCCTTAATGGCTGCTTATTCTTACTATTTACAAGATTACTATGGCGATGCAGTAGCTGAATTAGAGAGGTTTATTAAAGTTTATCCAAAACACGAAAATTTAGATTACGCTTACTTTTTATTAGCAACCTCATATTATGAACAGATTATAGATGAAAAAAAAGATTTACAATCATTGCTAAAAGCAAAAGAAAATTTTTTGTTAATTCAAAATAATTACCCAAACACAGATTATGCTATTGATTCAAGTTTTAAGTTAGATTTAATAAATGATACACTTGCATCCAAAGAAATGTATATTGGTAGATATTATTTTGAAAAAAAAAAATGGATATCCGCAATAAATAGGTTTAGGACCGTAATTGATCAGTACAGTACCACAATATATACAGAAGAGGCTCTTCATAGGCTTGTAGAAATTCATTACACTCTTGGTCTAGAAGACGAAGCGGAAAAATATGCTCAACTTCTAGGATATAATTTTCAATCTTCTAAGTGGTATGAAAAAACATATATTTTGTTTGATAGAAACTATGAGCTAAATAATAATAAAAATAGAACAAAAGAGAAAAAAACAAATAGTTTAATTAAAAGAATTAAATCTCTCCTAAAATGAGATGAAAAAAAAAGAAATAGAAAAAAAATATAAAGGTTATATTGAAAACTTAAGAAAATATAATCTTTCTTACTTTGATAAAAGTGATCCATTAGTTTCTGATAGTGATTATGACAAATTAAAACGTGATATTTTAGATTTAGAGAAACAGTACAAATATTTAAAATCAAATAACTCACCTTCAATTTTGATTGGTCACAAACCATCAAAAAATTTTAAAAAATTACCTCATAGAGTGCCTATGCTCTCTTTAGGTAATGCATTTTCTGAAGAGGATTTGATAAATTTTGAAAAAAAAATTACAAATTTTCTATCTAAAAATGAAGGTTATGAAATTTCGTATTGTGCAGAACCTAAAATTGATGGCATCTCAGCTTCATTAACATATGTTAATGGAGTTCTTGAAAAAGGATTGTCTAGAGGTGACGGTAAAGAAGGTGAAGATATAACTAGAAATCTATCTACAATAAAGGATATTCCAAAAAAAATATTATCTAAAAACTTTCCAGAAGAAATTGATATTAGAGGAGAAGTTTTTATCCAAAATAGCGATTTTGAAAATTTAAAAGATAAGTTTGCAAATCCAAGAAATGCAGCATCAGGCTCACTTAGGCAAAAGAACCCTGAAGACACAAAAAAAATTCCATTAAAATTTATCGCTTATACTTTTGGTTTTGAAAAAGGTTTAAACGCGGATAATCAATTTGATTATTTGAAAAAACTAGATTCATGGGGATTTAAAACAAATCCGTTAAATAAATTAATCAGTGGAGTCAAAAACTTAATTAAAAATTATAATGAAATTGAGAAAAAAAGATCCAATTTAGACTTCGATATAGATGGAGTTGTATATAAAGTTAATGATTTTAATCTTCAAAAAAGATTGGGATATGTAGCTAATGCTCCTCGATGGGCAGTTGCTCACAAATTTTCATCAAATAAAGCTGTGTCTGAAATTAAAGATATTGAAATTCAAATAGGAAGAACTGGTGCTTTAACACCAGTTGCAAAAATCAAACCAATTAATATTGGTGGAGTGCAAGTATCCAATGCAACTTTACACAATGAGGATGAAATTATTAGAAAAGATATCAGGATTGGTGACACGGTAACAGTAGAAAGAGCTGGCGACGTTATTCCTCACGTCATTTCAGTTGATATATTAAAGAGAAAAAATACATCAAAAAAATTTATTTTTCCAAAAAAGTGTCCATGTGGTTATGAAACTATTAAAGATTTTAACAAAATCACTAAAAAATTTGACGCTGTAAGAAGATGCCCTGATAGAGGTTTTGAATGTAATAGAATAGCAAAAGAAAAACTCAAACATTTCGTATCAAAAGAAGCATTCAACATCGATGGTTTTGGAAAAAAAATTGTAGAAAAATTCTGGGAACTAAACCTTATTAAACTTCCACAAGATATTTTTAAATTAGATTATGGTAAAATTGAAAAATTAGATGGTTGGGGTAAGCTATCAGCAGATAATCTGAGATACTCAGTCGATGAAAAAAAACAAATATCTTTGGAAAGGTTTATTTATTCTCTTGGAATAAGGCATATTGGATTAGAAAATGCTAAATTATTATCAAGATACTTTGGATCTTTTCAAAAATTAAAAAATTTACCAAAAAAAAATAATTATAATGACTTACTAAATATTGATGGAATTGGAGAAACTCAGCTAGTTTCTATTAAAAACTTTTTTTCAAAAGATATTAATCTTAAAATTTTAAATGAACTAGATAAAGTACTAAATATAAAAAATGCAAAAGCAGTTAATACAAGAGGTCTATTAAAAGATAAATCTTTTTTGGTTACAGGAAAATTAAACAATATTAGTAGAGCAGAGGTCAAGTCATTAATTGAAGAAAATTCTGGTACAACTGTAAGTAGCGTATCTAAAAAGTTAAATTATTTAATTACTGGAGAAAAACCAACAAAGAAAAAAATAAATAGTGCTAAAGCACTAAAAATTAAAATTATAGATCAAGATGAATTTTTAAAAATGTTAAATAAGACTAGCTAACCACTTTTTTTCATTCGAATTTAAATACTTTGATATTTTACAATACACATTTAAATGATATTTAAATAAATAATTTTTTTCAAAAGTTGTTAGCAAATTGTAATTGATTAAGTCTTTTTCAATCGGTGCCATTGTTAAATTTTCAAAAAATAAATTTTTATTTTGTTTCTTAACATAGACTAAATTTTCTATACGAATCCCAAATTTATTTTTTTTATAAAATCCAGGTTCATTACTTAAAATCATACCTTCTTTGATTCTTACCTTATTAATCTTTGATATTGATTGTGGACCTTCATGAACGTTAAGAAAAAACCCAACACCATGGCCAGTTCCGTGAGCATAATCTAAGTTACTCTTTTTAAGAAATTTTCTAGCTCTAATGTCAATTTTTTTCCCAATATTGTTTTTTTTTAGATCCGAAGTTGCTACAGCAATATGTCCTTTTAATACTTTTGTGAAAGTATTTTTTATACTTTGGCTTGGTTTAGAAAAGCAAAGAGTCCTTGTAACGTCTGTTGTTCCATATTTATATTGTCCACCAGAGTCACATAAAAATATGTCTTTTTTTTTTATAGTTCTACAGTTCTCAGGTTTAGCTCGGTAATGAACTATTGCACCATTTTTTCCAGCTCCTGCAATAGTATCAAAACTAGGGTAAAGATAATTTCCATTTTGTTTTCTGAATCTCTCTAATTTATTTTGTGCCTGCACTTCAGTGATTGGCTTCTTATTAATATTTTTTATCCAATACAAAAATTTAGTTAGTGCGACACCATCAGACACATGTGATTTTATCATATGAGTGATTTCAGTACTATTTTTAGTTGATTTAAAATAATAAATTGGATCAATTTTTTTATTTATTTTAAATTTTGATTTAATTAAATTTTCAAAATAAATGGAGCAAGTGTTTTCATCAATAATAAAGCTATTACCTTTTAATTTAGAGATTTCTTTTATATCTATAATTTGATTAGACTTAAGAATTTTTTGACTAATTAGTTTTTTACATTTTATTTTATTAGCCATCAAATAAATTCTTTTTGCTTTACTAACTATCAATCTTGAGTTTGGCATCGGAGTATTAGGTCCATCTTTACCTCTAATATTTAAAGTCCATGCTACATTTTCAGGCGCACTAATAAATAAATAATCAGACTTATTTTTTTTTAAGTATTTTGAAATTTTATTTAACTTAGAATTTTTACTTTCTCCAACAATATTTTTACCTAAATGGAAGAATGGATTATTGTCAATAATTTTAAATTTTTCTATTTGATCTATGAGATTTTCATTTATGAATTTTATATTATTATATTTTAAAAAAAACTTCTTAATTTGTTTATAAGTAAATAAATTTGGATCAATACCAAGTGTAAGATTTTTAAATAAATTACAATTAATTAATTTTTCAGTTCCAACAATTTTAAAATTCTTACCAGACTCAATCTGGCTTTGAATTGTATACCTTCCATCTGTAAATAAATAATTTTTATTTTTTAAAATTATTGCAAGACCAGCAGATCCACTAAAATTTGATATAACTTTTAGTCTGTTAACTTTTGAATATTCAGTAAAATATTCATCATTTTTTGGAATAACATATCCATCTATATTGTGCTGTCTAAATTTATTTCTTAAAATTTTAATTTTATTTATCATTTTATTCTTTTTTGGTATCTAATCCATCCAGGACTCCTGGTTCCTTCTTCTACATCAAAATCTTGGTTAAATTCAAAATCTTCTTCATTATTAACTTCGTCATCAAAAAATGAATTTTTTTCTAAATTTTTTTCTGGCAACTCTTCAACAAATCTGGATGCCATACTATCTATCCAGTCACCTTGATAAAATCTGTTCATAGAAAATGAAATTATAGCTTTTTGTTTGGCTCTTGTTATACCCACATAAGCAAGTCTTCTTTCTTCTTCGAGGCCCTTTTGACCCTTTTCCTCAATAGATTTTTGATGTGGGAATAGTCCTTCTTCCCAACCTGGTAAAAAAACTACATCAAATTCCAAACCTTTTGCAGCATGCATTGTCATCATATTAACTTTTTCTCCATCCCATTCTTGATCTACAGATGTTGCAAGAGATACATGTTCTAAAAAACTTTCCAAAGTATCAAACTCTTTCATAGCACTTAGCAACTCTTTGATGTTCTCTAGTCTATTTTCGTTATCTAAATCCTTTTTATTTTTAAGCATTGCTGAATAACCTGACTCATCAAGAACAATTTGTAATAATTTAACATGACTTGATTTTTTAATTTTCAAATCATTTCTCCATTTATTTAAAGAGTTAACAAATAAGCTTAGACCAATTTTAGCTTTAGGTTTAATAAGGTTTTGTTCTAGCATCTTAATAGATGCTCTTTCTAAATTTAAATGATTTTCTTTTGCAAATTCGTGAATATTTTTTAAAGTACTATCACCTATTGCTCTCTTGGGATTATTTACAATTCTCTCAAAAGCCAAATCATCTTTTTCTTGATGAATCAATCTAAGATAAGCAACACAATCTTTAATTTCAGCTCTTTCATAAAATTTTGTTCCTCCTAAAATTCTATAAGGCATTCCAATTTTAAGAAATCTTTCTTCAAATTCTCGAGTTTGAAAGATAGCTCTTACAAGAATTGCAACATTATTATACGAAAATTTTTTTTTAATGTTTTTTTCTATCTCATCTGAGACACCAACAGCTTCATCTTTACCGTTTTTAAAACAGTTTAATTTTACTAAATCTCCTTCTTCCATTGTTGTTGTTAA
>CACKOH010000025.1 GCA_902601785.1 uncultured Pelagibacteraceae bacterium
AATATTGTGATGGTAAAAAAATATTACCAACAAAGAAAAATTTTTTTATAAATGTAAAAAATACATTAAACTTAGTAATTCCAAAAAAAAAATTAGAAATATTATGTAATTGAATAAATGAACCACTAAATTTTTCATTTTTAATATTAATATTAATATTAAGTAATGCTAAGCCAAATTTAATTTTATTTTTAATTTTAAAAGGTAATAAAAATGAAAAATACATTAATTTCAAAATTGGAGTATGAAATAATCTATATCTCTCTGACAAATTAAGGATCTTATCAACCAGAATTGTAGAGCCAATTGTTCCCGCTGATATAATAATTTTATTAATTTTTAAATCTAATATTTTTTTATTATCTGTAATAATTTTATATTTTCTCTTTTTTTTAATTATATTTTTTACAAAAGTATTAGGAATGTATCTGAAATTTTTATTTCTTAATAAATTAGATATTTGGTATTTTGCATTATAAGCATACTTATTATAACCACTTAATAGATCAACATTATGATAATCTTTAATTGTTATTTTTTTTTTATCAAATTGCCTGACAGCTAATAAGAGTTTAGAAAAATATACATATTTATCTGTTTTCTTAAGAAGCCTTCTAATAATTTCTTGTTTAAAAAAGAAATCATAAAATTTAAATCTATTTTTATTTATACCCAATTCTTTATCAATGTATTTTTGCTCCTTTAAAATAGATTTTCCAAAAGAATATTTGTTTATATAATTTAAACTTGGGGTCTCTAAACCAGCACCCCAAAAATTACTCAGACCTCCAGATATTAGTGCACTAACTAAATAAAAATTTTTTGTTTTTACATTATATTTTTTTTTAAATTTTTTTATAGCGTCTGATAGTAATTTGTTCTGAAATTTAGGTGATCTTTTCAAATCTGGTAAAAATTTAGTTTTTATTTTGTGTTCAATTACATGATCAAGATTTCCTGCATCAATCAAACATACTTGATGATTGTATTCTAAAAATGTTTTAGCAATTATAATTGCTGAAGTTCCTGAGCCAATAATTACTACATTCATGTTTTATTCCTTATGTTCAAAATTTTTTTTGTAAAAATTAAGACACCATAAGAAGAAAAAATCATTATCAATGGTAAGAAATAAAGTGAAAACCTCCCACTCCAGTCTGCAAATGTTAAACCTGCAAGACAAATGGAGAAAAAAATAAAAAATAGTATAACATTTACTGAAAAATTATTTTTAGGTCTTTTTATCAGCCCATAGATAAGACCCATGTAAAAAATTATATCAAAAAATAAAATATAGTAGTTATGCATATCTGAATAGTAAGGTCTTGCTCTCAACATTAGCCAAAAAGCTTTTAATAAAAAAATTTTAAAAAATTCATTAAAATTTACCAAAATAAATCTTAAAATATCAATAATATTACTTTGATAATTATTATTAATAAATTCAATTTCTAAACATGGAACTCCAGTATTTTCACAAATCTGATTATGTTCAAAAGACCAGCCCCAAATTATTCCCCTAGTATTTAAGGAATTTATTAAATTAAGATCAGCAAGATAACTATTTAAAAGATTCATTAATGGAAAAACTAAGATCATTAAAATAAATAAACTTACTGAAAAATATAAATATTTTTTATACTTAAATAAAAAGATAAGAAGGCTTATTAAAATACTAAATAAAAATAATATTCCATTAGGTCTTATTGATATTAGCGCTACGATTAATAAAAAAATCAGTGGTAAATAAGCTCTTTTAAAATATGTGAATAAATAAATCAAAATTATAGAGATATCTATAAAAAGCATTTCTGTAAGAATATAAAAATTTCTTATTTGAAGTGGAAAGTAAAATAAGAATAAGGCTAGGCATATTATTCCTGACAATTTACAGAAATATTTAGAAGAAATTTTGTAAAGACAAAAAGCTGCAATAGCAGTTAAAAAAATTTGAAAAAAAACAATAGATATTAAAGGTATCTCAAAATAAAGAAAAGGTATTAGAAAAATTATATAACCAAACTTAGATTTATAGTCCATTATTGAAGCCTGACCCTCAATTATATTTTCCGCTTCTCTTAAATAAAAATAACTATCGTTTCCTAATTTTACACCGCTCTCTAAACTACCAGCTTTTATAAATTCACTAAATGAAAAAAAAAGAAAAATTGATATCAACCATAAAGTATAAATTATAAAAATATATAATTTATAATCTTCATATTTACTTTTTTGGTTAAAAATATTTATCATTAATTTTTTAACGCAGCTTGTGCGGCCGCAAGTCTTGCGACAGGTACTCTAAAAGGTGAACACGAAACATAATTTAATCCTATTTTAGCACAAAATGATATGCTATAAGGATCTCCACCATGCTCTCCACAAATTCCGAGTTTTAGTTTGTTATTTTGGCTTTTTCCTTTTTCTACAGCTATTTTAACTAAATCTCCAACTCCTTCATCTATTGAAACAAACGGATCTATTGAAAAAATTTTATTTTCTATATAATCATTTAAAAATTTTCCACTATCATCTCTGCTGATTCCAAAAGTAGTTTGAGTTAAGTCATTAGTTCCAAAACTAAAAAATTCAGCATATTTAGCTATCTCTTTTGCCTTAATTGCTGCTCTGGGTAACTCAATCATTGTTCCAACCATAAAATTAATTTTTACTTTATGTTGTTTTTGTACTTGCTTGGCAATATTAATAACTAATTTTTTCATTATTTTTATTTCGGCTTCTGTAGAAACTAATGGAATCATGATTTCAGGAAAAGCAGATTTAATTTTATTCTTTTTAAGTTCTGTTAAAGACTCAAATATTGCTCTACACTGCATCTCATATATTTCAGGGAATGATATAGCTAATCTGCAGCCTCTGTGACCTAGCATCGGGTTTTGTTCATGAAGTTCTTCTATTCTTGTTTCAACCTCATTTGCTGAAAGATTAACAATTTCAGCTAATTCACTGACTTCTTTTTTTGTTCTTGGTAAAAATTCATGTAGAGGAGGATCTAGCAATCTTACAGTGACTGGTAAGCCGTTCATAATCTTAAAAATTTCTGTAAAGTCTTTTTTTTGATATGGCAAAAGTTTATCTAAAGCTTTAGCTCTATCTTCTTTAGTTTTAGAAAGGATCATTTCCCTAACAGATAAAATTCTCTCTTCATCAAAAAACATATGCTCAGTTCTGCAAAGTCCAATGCCTTCAGCACCAAAATCTTTTGCAGTTTTAGTATCTTTTGGGGTTTCTGAATTTGTTCTTATATTTAATTTTCTATAACTATCAGCCCATGACATTAATTTTGAAAAATCACCAGATATTTCTGGCTTTACGGTTGCAACACTACCTTCGATTATTCTTCCTGTTGAGCCGTCTATTGTTATTATGTCTCCCTGTTTGATTTCTAATGATGATGTTTTAAATGACTTATTTTCATAATTGATATCAATTTCACTTGACCCTGAAACACAAGGCCTTCCCATTCCTCTTGCTACAACTGCTGCATGGCTTGTCATTCCACCTCTTGCAGTTAAGATTCCTTTTGCTGCGTGCATTCCTTGTATATCTTCAGGAGAAGTTTCTACTCTAACTAATATTGTGTCCTGCATCATGGATGTTAGCCTTTCTGCTTCTTCAGATGTGAATACAACTTTACCACTTGCTGCACCTGGTGATGCAGGTAAGCCATTTGCAATTACATTTATAGTACTCTTTTCATCTAGAGTTGGATGAAGAAGTGTATCAAGTGAGTGTGGATCAATTCTTAATACAGCCTCTTTTTTTGAAATTAATTTTTCTTTAACCATGTCAACTGCAATTTTAATTGCAGATTTTGCAGTTCTTTTTCCAGAACGTGTTTGAAGCATCCACAGCTTTTTATTTTCAACTGTAAACTCTACATCCTGCATATCTTTGTAGTGTTTTTCTAATTTTTTTAGGATCTTATAAAGTTGTCTATAAACTTTAGGCATAGACTCTTCCATTGATAGAGCTTTAACTTTAGCATTTTGTCTAGCTTTTTTAGTTATATATTGTGGAGTTCTTGTTCCAGCCACAACATCTTCTCCTTGTGCATTAATTAAATATTCTCCATAAATTTCGTTTTCACCATCTGATGGATTTCTTGTAAAAACAACACCAGTTGCACAGTCGTCTCCCATATTTCCAAAAACCATTGATTGAATATTAACCGCTGTTCCCCACTCTGCTGGTATGTGATTTAATTTTCTATAGATTTTTGCTCTCTTACTATCCCAAGACAAAAATACTGCACTGATTGCTCCCAACAACTGTTCATGAACATCTTGTGGAAAATCTCTATTTGCTTTTTCCTTAACTATTCTTTTAAAATCTTCAATTAACCCATCCCAATCATTTTCATCTAAATCAGTGTCCAACAGAACACCCTTTGTAAGTTTGTAATTCTCAATTAATTCCTCAAAATGATACCCTTCAACTCCCATTACTACATTGCCATACATTTGAATGAATCTTCTATAGCTATCTTTGGCAAATCGACCATTAGAGGTTTTTAATGCTAGGGCTTTAACAGTTTTATCGTTCAATCCTAAATTTAAAATTGTATCCATCATACCAGGCATAGAAACTCTAGCTCCGGATCTGACTGAGAGTAATAATGGATTTTTTAAATCGCCAAATTTTTTTGAAACTTCCTTTTCAACAGCTTTTAATTCTTTCTTAATTGATATAATTATACTTTTATTAAGTTTTTTTTTATCTTTATAAAATAAATCACATACTTTTGTAGAAATAGTAAATCCAGGTGGAACCGGTAATCCCATTCGGCCCATTTCTGAAAGATTAGCACCTTTTCCTCCCAAAAAATTTCTAGGAATTTTAATTTTTTTGCTATCTTTAGATTTGAAATTTAAAATTAATTTTTTCATTTTTGGGAGTCTACTAAAGAAAAATTAACATAGTTGTTGAAGGTTTTACATAAGATTTGAATAAGTTCTAGTCTATTTTTTCGAATACCTGGATCAACGTCATTAACTATAACATTGTCAAAAAAATCATTAATTTCCTTTTTGGCATCTAATAAGTTGTCTAGAGTTTGAGGATAAACTTCATCTTTTTCAATTGAAGAAAAATATTTCCTTAATTCATTTATTTTTTTAAACAAATTTTTTTCGAATTCTGTGTTAAAAACACCAGGGTCAGTTGTATTTGAAAGATCAAAATTCTGTCCTTTTAACTCACTTTCCAAGATGTTAGCGGCTCTTTTATAGCTGGATATTATCTCGTTTCCATTTGATTTAGAAATTATTTTGTCTAAATATTTTGCTTTTTCAAAAATTATTACAAGTTGATCTAAGTTATGTGAATTGATAGATGCTTGAATAATATCATTTCTAATATTTTCTTCCTTCATATAGAATTTTAATCTGTCCATTAGAAATTCAGAAAGTTCTTTTTGAAGAAGTTTATTTTCAAATTTAAAACCTTGGTCTTTATAGAGTGAAGTTGAATAGTTAATCAAATCTCTTATTTTAATATGATTTTTATTTTCGATAATTATTCTAATTATTCCTAAAGTTAATCTTCTAAGAGCAAATGGATCTTTAGAGCTTGTTGGCTTTTGGTTAATTCCAAAAAAACCTACAAGGGTGTCTATTTTGTCTGATAAAGCTAGTGCTATACTGAAAGGTTTTTTGGGAACCTTAGACCCAGACCCTAAAGGTAAATATTGTTCACTTATTGACAGTGTTACATCCTTGTCAAAACCTTGTGCTTCAGAAAAATAACCACCCATAATCCCTTGAAGTTCAGGAAACTCACCCACGAGTTCAGATAATAAATCAACTTTAGAGATTGATGCTGATAATTCTGCTTTTTCTTTACTTATTAATAGTTCATCTGAAAGCATTCCTCCAAGCTTTCTCATTCTTTGAACTTTATCAAAATAACTTCCTAAACCTTTAAAATAATTCATAGATTTTAAATTTGAGACTTGTTTTACTAAATTTTGAGATTTATCTTTTTGCCAAAAGAATTTTGCATCGGTAAGTCTTGCTTCTACTACTCTCTCATTACCTAGCTTTATTAACCCTTTTAGATCTTTTTTGTTTGAAACAACTAAAAATTCGTTCGTAATACCACCTTTATTATCAAAAGTAGGAAAATATTTTTGATGGTATTGCATGGTGATTATTAAAATCTCTTTTGGTATTTTTAAAAACTTTTTATCAAACTGACAAATAAGAACATTGGGCTGATCTATTAAATCAACAACTTCTTCCAACAACTTTGGATTTTGCTCTATAACAATATTTTTTTTTTTTAAAAGTAGATGAAATTTTTTTTCAATAATTTTTTTTCTTTCAACGGGGTCAATTATTATTTGTTTCTTTTTAAAAAAATTTTTATATTTCTTAAATTCTGAGAATTTTATTTTCTTTTCTTCAAAATCTTTATCTACAAAAGTTAAATTAGATGACTGAATATGATGAAATTTAAAATTTAGTGTTTTTTTATTAAATATAGCTAAAATAGACTTTAGTGGTCTACCCCAGTTTAAACTAAAATCCCCCCAACGCATTGATTTTTTCCATTGAATTTTATTTAATATTTTTGGAACAAACTCTTCTAATAATTCGTGGGTATAAAGTTTTTTTGATTTTGTTTTAAAGAAGAAAAAGTTACCCTTTTCAGTTTCTTTTTCATAAAGATTTTGTTTTAGAATATGATTTGATCGTATAAAACCATTTATAGCTTGATGTGGGGCTT
>CACKOH010000026.1 GCA_902601785.1 uncultured Pelagibacteraceae bacterium
TGGACAAAAAACTACTGTTATATTCTGTGACAAATTAAAAGATCTAGGATTTAAGCATGCATTTAAAGCTGGAATATCATTTGGAAAAGATGATCTAGTAATTCCAGAGAGCAAAACACAATTAATTGATGATACTAAAAAATTAATAGCTGACTATGAAACACAATACGCAGAAGGATTAATTACAAGAGGTGAAAAATATAACAAAGTTGTCGATGCTTGGTCTAAATGTACAGATAAAGTAGCTGGTGAAATGATGAAAGGTATTTCTGCAACTGAGAAAACATCTGAGGGATTAAAAATTAATTCTGTATTCATGATGGCCGACAGTGGTGCAAGAGGTTCTGCTGCTCAAATGAAACAATTAGCTGGAATGCGTGGTCTGATTGCAAAACCATCTGGGGAAATTATTGAAAGTCCGATTATTTCTAATTTTAAAGAGGGTTTAACAGCTCTAGAATATTTCAATTCAACCCACGGAGCAAGAAAAGGTCTTGCTGATACCGCACTTAAGACTGCGAGTTCTGGTTATTTAACTAGAAGACTTTGTGATGTTGCACAAGATTTAACTGTAACTAAAAAAGTTTGTGACTGTAAAAAACCTGGTTTCATAGAACTATCTGAAATTTTAGAAGGTGGAAACGTTGTAGTTAGTTTATCAGAAAGAGCTTTGGGAAGAGTTACTTTCGATGAAGTTAAGCATCCTTTAACAGGTGAAGTAATTATTAAAAAAGAAGAAATGATTGATGAGGCAGGCTGCGATAAAATCGATGCAGCAGGAGTAAAAGCAATTAAGGTTTATTCTGTAATGACTTGTGGATCTAAAGAAGGTGTCTGTGCAACTTCTTACGGTAGAGATCTATCTAGAGGTAAAATGGTGCATGTGGGTGAGGCAATTGGTATGATTTCTGCGCAATCTATTGGTGAACCAGGAACTCAGTTAACAATGAGAACTTTCCATGTTGGTGGTACAGCATCTGTTAAACAAGATTCTCAAATTGTAACTAAGAATGAAGGAACATTAAAAATTTTAAATTCAAATATTCTTGAAGACTCTAAGAAAAATTTAATTGTAATGGGAAGAAATACACAGCTTTCTATAGAGGATGACAATGGAGTTCAAATAGCAGTTTACAAAGTTGCTTATGGTTCAAAATTATTTTTTAACAATGGTGATAAAGTTAAAGCAAATACAAAAATTTGTGAATGGGATCCATACACAACACCAGTTATAGCTGAAAAAAGTGGTGAAGCTAGTTTTGTTGATTTGATTGATGGTGTTTCTATCCAAGAAACTACTGATGATGCAACAGGTATTTCTTCTAAATCTGTAATTGACTGGAGGGGTCAATCAAAAAGTACTGATTTAAAACCAAGAATTACTTTAAGAGATGAAAAAGGAAATGTAATTAAAAAAGCGGATGATAATGAAGCGAGATACTATCTAGTTCCAGATTCAATTTTATCTGTAAAAGATGGACAAAAAGTTTTTGCAGGAGATGTTATTGCAAGATTACCTAAAGAGACAACTAAAACAAAAGATATCACTGGTGGTCTTCCAAGAGTTGCAGAACTATTTGAAGCAAGAAAAGCTAAAGACAGTGCAATTATAGCCGAAAATGATGGTCAAGTAGTTTTTGGTAAAGAAGTTAGAGGTAAGCAAAGAGTTTCAATAGTACCAGAAAATGGAGCAGAACCTTCTAATTACTTAATTCCAAAAGGAAAACATATTAATTTTAATCCTGGTGAAAAAATTCAAAAAGGTGAATATCTACTTGATGGTCAGCCATTACCTCATGACATATTAAGAATATTAGGAATAAAAGAATTAACTGAATATTTTGTCAATCAAGTTCAAGAAGTTTACAGATTACAAGGTGTAATTATCAACGATAAACACATTGAAACTATTTTAAGACAAATGTTGAAAAAAATTGAAGTTAAAGTATCTGGAGATTCATCATATTTACCCGGAGAAATCGTGGATAGAATTAAATTTGAAAATACAAATGAAAAATTAGTTGCAGATGGTAAGAACCCAGCTGTTGGTGAAAGAGTATTGATGGGTATTACTAAAGCATCATTGCAAACTGAGTCATTTATTTCTGCAGCATCATTTCAAGAAACTACAAGAGTGTTAACCGATGCAGCTATTAAAGGTAAAGTTGATCCACTAAACGGTCTTAAAGAGAACGTTATCGTTGGAAGATTGGTACCTGCCGGAACTGGAAATATTAAAAATAATTGGAACAAAAAAGCTCTTAAGGATGATAATGAGTTCTTATCCGAACAAGAAAAAATTGAGAGCTCAGAACCTTCTGAAACGCAGGCAAATCAGTAAAAAAATCACTTAATACTTGAACTTTTAGTTTGACAATGGTCAATTAATAAGTAATTTGGCGATATTTTTGGTTGGAATGTAGTGCTTCTAACAGTGCTAAACGCTGCCACAAAATAACCTGTCAGTTATTTTCATCTAAAAATAAACTAATTAACTTTAAAATATTTATGCCAACAATTAACCAATTGTTAAGAAAAAAAAGAGTCAAACAAGTATCTAGGAACAAAGTTCCTGCTTTACAAAAACAACCTTTGAAAAGAGGTGTTTGTGTTAAAGTTTACACGACTACTCCAAAGAAGCCTAATTCAGCTCTAAGAAAAGTTGCGAGAGTTAGACTGTCTAATGGTTTTGAAGTTACAGCTTACATTCCAGGGGAAGGTCATAATCTTCAAGAACACTCTGTAGTTCTAATTAGAGGTGGAAGGGTAAAAGACTTACCAGGAGTTAGGTATCATATTCTTAGAGGTAATCTGGATACACAAGGCGTTGCTAACAGAAAACAAAGAAGATCTTTGTACGGAACAAAAAAAGGTAAGTAATGTCTAGAAAAAAAACCCAACCTAAAAAAAACATTGTTCCAGATCCAAAATTTAACTCGACAATAATTCCAAAATTAATAAACAATATTATGTATGATGGTAAAAGAGGTGTTGCTGCTAAAATAGTTTACGATGCAATCGATAAAATTAAAACAAAAAGTAAAGATGAACCAATTAATATTTTTAACGAAGCTATAAATAATATCAAGCCAACTGTAGAAGTTAGATCAAGAAGAGTTGGTGGTGCAACTTACCAAGTCCCGGTTGAAGTAAAAAGTAAAAGAGCACAAGCTTTAGCAATTAGATGGTTAGTAGATTCAGCAAGAAAAAGAAAAGATAAACATATGTCAGATAAAATTTTTAATGAGCTTTTTGATGCATATGAGAAAAAAGGTGCTGCAGTTAAAAAAAGAGAGGATGTTCATAAGATGGCAGAGTCTAATAAGGCTTTTGCACATTTTAGGTGGTAAATAATAATGGCTAGAACTCATACTTTAGACAAATATAGAAATATTGGGATTATGGCCCACATAGATGCTGGTAAAACAACCACCACCGAAAGAGTTTTATATTACACAGGTAAAAGTCATAAAATTGGAGAAGTTCATGATGGTGCTGCAACAATGGATTGGATGGAACAGGAGCAAGAAAGAGGAATTACAATTACATCAGCAGCAACTACTTGTTTTTGGAATGATCATAGAATTAATATAATTGATACTCCAGGTCACGTAGATTTTACGATCGAAGTTGAAAGATCACTTAAAGTTTTAGATGGAGCTGTTGCAGTATTTGATGGTGTAGCAGGTGTAGAGCCACAATCAGAAACTGTGTGGAGACAAGCAGATAAATATAAAGTTCCTCGAATTTGTTTCGTTAATAAACTAGACAGAACTGGTGCTGATTTCTTTAGATGTGTAGATATGATTAGAGACAGATTAGGTGCAAAACCTCTAGTTCTTCAGGTTCCCATAGGTGCAGAAGCGTCTCTAACAGGTGTTGTTGATTTAGTTAAAATGAAAGCACAAGTATGGAAAAACGAGGCACTAGGAGCAGAGTGGGAGTACAAAGATATCCCTGAAGATCTTAAAGAAATTTCAGAAAAATATAGAACAGAATTAGTTGAAACAGCAGTTGAGCAAGATGAAAAGCTTATGGAAGCTTATTTAAATGGAGACGAAATCAAAGAAGAAGATTTAATTAAATGTATTAGAAGTGGAACTTTAAATTTTAGTTTTGTACCAGTTTTAACTGGTTCAGCTTTTAAAAACAAAGGTGTACAGCCTTTACTTGATGCTGTTGTACATTATTTGCCAAGTCCAGTTGATATAGGTTCTATTAAAGGAACCAAATTAGGGTCTGAAGACGAGATGGAGATGAAATTTGATGACAATGTTCCTTTTTCAGCTCTTGCATTTAAAGTTGCTAACGATCCATTTGTAGGTTCTTTAACTTTTATAAGAATTTATTCAGGGACAGTAAAAACTGGAACTGCTGTTTTTAATTCATCTAAAGAAAAAGAAGAAAGAGTTGGAAGAATGCTTTTAATGCATGCTAACTCTAGAGAAGACATTAAAGAAGCTAACGCAGGAGATATAGTTGCTTTAGCGGGATTAAAAAATACAATTACTGGTCATACTTTATGTGATGAGGAAAATTCTGTTTTACTTGAACCTATGGAATTCCCTGATCCAGTTATCGAAATTGCAGTAGAACCAAAAACAAAAGCTGACCAAGAAAAAATGGGTGAAGCTTTAGGTAGATTAGCAAAAGAGGACCCATCATTTAGAGTAACTTCTGACGAAGAGTCTGGTCAAACGATCATTAAAGGTATGGGTGAGCTACACCTAGATATAATTGTTGATAGAATGAAAAGAGAGTTTAAAGTTGAAGCTAATGTTGGTGCTCCTCAAGTTGCATATAGAGAAACAATTGAGGCTGCATCTGAGGTTGAATACACACATAAAAAACAAAGTGGTGGAGCAGGACAATTCGCTAAAGTTAAATTATTAGTTGAGCCACAAGAGGCTGGTAAAGGAAGAGAAGTTGAGAGTAAAATTAAAGGTGGAGCAATTCCTAAGGAATTTATACCAGGTGTAGAAAAGGGAATTGAAACAATATCAGATGGTGGAATTTTGGCTGGTTTTCCAATGATAGATTACAAAGTAACTATTTTAGATGGACTTCATCATGATGTTGACTCAAGTGTGTTAGCTTTTGAATTAGCTAGCAGAGCTTGTTTCAAAGAAGCGTGTACAAAAGGTGGTTTAAAGTTATTAGAACCAGTTATGAGAGTTGAAGTAGTAACACCTGAAGATTATATGGGTGATGTTATAGGAGATCTAAATAGTAGAAGAGGTCAGATAAGTACTCAAGAGCAAAGAGGAAACGCAACTGTAATTACAGCAATGGTACCTTTAGCAAATATGTTTGGATACATTAAT
>CACKOH010000027.1 GCA_902601785.1 uncultured Pelagibacteraceae bacterium
TGTTTAACTTGAATTGGTTTTACCCAGCCTTGTTCCCAAGCATTATCAGTAATATATTTTTCTACTGAACCAATCGTTACAGTTCCATGACCAGATTGTTCAATTACACAATTTCCTTCACACAATCTGTCTTGAGGACATATTCTCCCACAAACTTCGGGCATATTATTTGTGCTTTGTGATAATTCATAGGCTTCTTTAAGTCTTCCTTCAGCAGTAAGCTTTAGCCAATCAGGTATATTGTTGCTTAAAGGGCAATGAACTTGACAAAAAGGAACTCCACATTGTGAGCATCTACTAGACTGCTCTTTAGCTTTTTCATTTATATATTCGTCGTAAATCTCGTTAAAATCCTGTTTTCTAGACCCAACTTCCCTTTTAGGTGGTGTTTGTTGACCTATTTTCACAAATTTTAACATTTTATTAGTCATAATGATTTCTTAATTTTTGCCAAATTATAGCTTGATTTTATTTAATAAAGTATAAAATAGGTCATAAATTATGACCTTAATTTGATGACTCTACGCGAATTTAAACAACTTTCTAATAAATGCATACCTAATATGATCAAATCGAATTGTTTTAAATCCATATTTTATAAGCTACGAAGAAGCGATGTTTCAAAATATAATAGAAGTATTAATCCTTTCAGTAATACAAGGTGTGTCAGAGTTCTTGCCAGTAAGTTCGTCAGCACACTTAATTCTGGTTTCAAGCTTATATGAGTTTAAGTCTAATTCGTTGTTAATAGATATTAGTCTTCATTTAGGATCTTTGTTAGCAATAATTTATTTCTTTAGAGAAGAATTATTAGACGTTAAAAATAACAAAAAATTATTAAGTTTAATTGTTCTTGGTTCTATTCCATTAATAGTTGTTGGATATATTTTATACTCTACAAATTTTATTTATGCTCTTAGAGATATAAAAGTAATTGCATGGACCACCCTTGTATTTGCAATAGTTTTATACATCGCAGATAAAAATAGATTTGATAAAAAAATTTCAACTAATTTAAATATTCAAACAATATTTTTCATTGGTCTTTTTCAAATTTTATCGCTTGTGCCAGGTACAAGTAGAGCAGGTATTACCATAACAGCTGCTAGAATTTTAAAATTTAATAGAGTTGACTCTAGTAAAATATCTTTTTTACTTTCTATTCCCGCACTTGGTGGAGCAAGCTTTTTGGGATTAAAGGATATTGTAAATCAACCTATTGAATTAAATTATTTGGTGTTTGTCGCAATAATATCATCTTTTATATTGTCTTTTATGACAGTCAAATTTTTTTTAATTTATATAAATAAATTTTCTATGAATGCTTTTGTAATTTATAGAATAATAATAGCTTTAATTTTATTTAGCTTAATTTATTAAGCATATCCTTTTTTCATTAAAGGAAGTAACTGAGATAATAGTACTCCACACAAAATGAAAAAACAGCCAAGTAAGTTATTAATATCTAAAATCTGACTCAATAGAAACCAAGCAGCTATTGTAGCAAACACTCCCTCAAGTGAAAAAATAATTGCTGCTGGCGCAGGTGAAATATTTTTTTGCGCATAAATCTGTAATACAAATGCTAATCCTCCAGATAAAATTCCAGCATATAGTATTGAGTCTAATTCTTTTAATATATTTACTAAAATAAATTCCTCATACACTAAACCAATAGCAAATGAAAATATTGAGACTATTAATGTTTGTACAGCACCTATAGTAAGTGGTAGATTGTATTTTTTTACTATAATTCCAACAAAAATAATATGAGTACTCCAAAAAAGTGCCCCTAAAATAACTAAACCGTCTCCAAGCCTAATTGTAGCATCATAAAAATTTGTTAGTAAATACCCTCCTATTAAACATAAAATTACAGAAGGCCATATACTCCAATGTATAGAAATTTTTCCAAACAAAAAAATTATAATCGGTACCATTGGCACATAAAAAATTGTAAAAAAAGCTGCATTAGCTACATCAGTATAAAGTAAAGCAACCTGTTGCAAACCAGACCCTAAAAAAAGTGAAGAGCCAATCAAAAAAGAGAAAATTGCAAATGTTTTAAAATCAACCTTAAACTCGGATTTCATTTTTTTTGCCTCAAATAGGAGTACCAATGGTATAATAGCTAAAAAACCTATAAAAAATCGGGCTGCATTAAATGTAAAGGGTCCTATATTATCCATTCCAGTATCTTGAGCTATAAATGTTGTTCCCCAAATAAAAGTACACAGTAAAGCACTGAGTAAAGATATAGATTTTGTCATAAATAATTATACGGCTAACTTATAAGCGAAATTATTTCCTAAATTTTCTTTTAAATCGTTATTAAACCGAGCAGCTTCTGCTCCATCTATAATTCTGTGATCATAAGATAGAGAAATTGGTAACATTGTTCTTATTTGAAACTTTCCATTTAAAAAAACTTGTTTTTTTTCTGACCTTCCAATGCCTAAAATAGCTACTTCAGGATAATTTATAATTGGTGTAAAGAAAGATCCGCCAATTCCTCCTAGACTTGTAATCGTCATTGATCCCCCAAATAATTCCTTCTTATCTATTTTTAGATTTCTACAAAGTTCACTGACTTGTTTTAATTCTTTACCGATTAATGAAATTTTTTTATTATTTGCGTCTCTGATTTTTGGAACCATCAATCCATTTGGAGTATCAACTGCAATTCCAATATGATAGTATTTTTTTAAGGTCATTTTTCCGCTTTCAATCTCATCTATTGAAGAATTAAAACTTGGAAACTTTTTTAAAGAAGCAACTAATGCTTTAATAATAAATGCCAAAGGAGTAATTTTTATTTTTTCTCCAGTATAAACATCTTTCAAAGAAGTTCTAAAACTTTCCATTTCGGTTATATCTACTTCATCATGATTAGTTACATGAGGAATGGTTGTCCAAGAATTTGTAAGATAAGTTGAAGCTAATTTCTTTACTCTTGGTATATCTTTAATCTCAACTTTTCCAAAATCTGCATGTTCATACTCATTCTTAATTTTAATTGGTTTGATTTCCTTTGCTTGATAATTATTTGCTGTTTTTGAAGAAACAAATTTTTTAATATCATCCTCTATTACTCTTCCATCTTTTTCACTACCTAACACTTGGTTGATATTAACACCTAGCTCCCTTGCAAATTTTCTAGCTTTTGGACTTGCTGAGGAAATATTTTTAATTTTTTTTTCGGATATAGAAATTTGTTCTGTTGCTTGTTTTATTTCTACAATCGGTTCAGATTGTTTTTCAATTTTTGTTTCTTCTTTAATTTTACCTTCACTTGACAAACTTTCTAATATTAAAATTAAATCGCCCTCTGAAACTTTATCGCCAACTTTTAATTTAAGAGATTTAACTTTTCCTTCAAAGTTTGATGGAATTTCAACGCTGGATTTATCACTCTCAATTGTTATTAATGGATCATTTTTTAAAATATCTTGGCCTTCATTTACCAAAACCTCTATTACCTCAACGTCTGTGAAGTCACCAATATTTGGAACCTTAATATTAATCTCTTTCATTTTATAATTTAGTGGGCATTGGCTTGTTGCTATCAATGTTATATTTTTTCATTGCTTCTTTTGCATGTATTGAGGCTATAAGTTGCTCTTTCGCTAAAATACTTAATCCATATGCAACTATGTGCTCTTTATCCACTTCAAAGAATTTTCTTAAATTTTTTCTTGTATCACTCCTACCAAAACCATCGGCGCCCAGAGAGTAGAAACTTTTATTAGTATAAGGTCTAATTTGATCTGAATTCATTCTCATATAATCTGAAGCAGCCATAATCGGACCCTCTGTTTTACCTAAACATTGCTCAACAAAAGATATTTTTGGTTCTTTGTCTGGATTTAACAAATTGTATCTCTCAACCTCCATTCCATCTTTTCTAAGTTCATTAAAACTAGTAACACTCCAGACCTCACTATCAATTTGATAATCTTTTTGCAAAATTTCAGCTGCCGAAATCATTTCTCGAAGTATTGTACCTGATCCAAGAAGTTGAATTTTAGTTTTTTTATGTTTGTCAAAATCTTTTATTTTGTACATCCCTTTTAATATTCCCTCTTCTGTATTTTTATCTTTTGGCATCTCTGGATGAGAGTAATTTTCATTCATTGTGGTAATATAATAAAAGACATTTTCTTTTTTCTCATGCATTCTTCTCAAACCTTCTCTAAAAATTACTGCTAGTTCATAATGAAATGTTGGATCATAAGTTACACAATTTGGAATAGTAGAAGCAATTAAATGACTATGACCATCCTGGTGTTGTAGACCTTCCCCAGCCAATGTCGTCCTTCCTGCAGTAGCGCCAATCAAAAAACCTCTGGCTTGACTATCTCCAGCTGCCCAAGCAAGATCTCCTATTCTTTGAAAACCAAACATAGAATAAAAAGTGTAGATTGGAATCATTTCAATATCATGATTTGTGTAAGCTGTTGCTGCAGCAATCCATGAAGACATAGCACCTGCCTCATTAATTCCCTCCTCTAGAACTTGTCCACTTTTTTCTTCTCTATATGAGCTTAATTGTGCAGAGTCTTCTGGTTCATATTTTTGACCTTCATGAGCATAAATTCCAATTTTTTGAAAAAATCCTTCCATACCAAATGTTCTTGCTTCATCTGGAATTATAGGAACTAATCTCGGAGAAATATTTTTATCTCTCATTAAATTGGTTAACATTCTAACAAGAGCCATTGTAGTAGACATTTCTTTTTCACCAGTTGATACTTTCATAAAATCAAAAATATCTTTTGAAGGTGCTTTAATAGGTTTTGCAAAAGTCGACCTCTCTGGTAAAAATCCACCTAGTTT
>CACKOH010000028.1 GCA_902601785.1 uncultured Pelagibacteraceae bacterium
ATAAAATTTCATTTCCATTAAAATCAGTAATCTCCCCACCTGCATGATTTAAAATTGCATGTCCAGCTGCTATATCCCATTCATAGGCTCTTGGTTCTGCCACATAACCATCATATTCACCTGTTGCAACCACACAAAATTTAAGAGAACTTTTCATTTTAATATTTTCCTTTACTCCTAATTCATCATATATTTTTTGTATCTCAGGTTTAATTTTATTTGAGTAAGATATAAACTTAATTGGTCCATTATTTTTTGTTATTGATTTACTAAGATTTGATGTCTTTCCATTAGAAAGTTCATAAGCATTACTTTCTCCATGAGAGTAAAACATTCTCTTCTTAGCAGGCGCATTAATTAAACCTGCCACTGGTTTATTGTCCATTATTAATCCAGCATTAATTGTAAATTCCTCTAAATTATTTATGTAATCATACGTTCCATCAATTGGATCTATAAGCCAAAAATTTTTTAAATTTGATTTGTCTTTATTCTCTAAACTTTCCTCGGAAATGATTGGAATTTCAGGAGTTACCTTAGAAATTTGCTTTGAAATAAGATTATTTACTTCTAAATCGCCATTGCTCACAGGCGTGTTGTCTGATTTAATTTTTTTAATTAAGCCTTTTTCTCTTAATTCGATTGCTAAATCTCCGGCATTTAAAAAACATTCAATCAAATCCTCAACTATCTTTCTTAAATCCATTTTATTATTTACCTAACTTTCTAAGTTCAATATTTTTTGCATTAATTACTTTTTTTCCAGCATTTTCAAAATTTACAGTCACTTTGTCATTAATTACAGATTGCACCTGTCCTATACCCCATTCTTTGTTGTTCGGATTAGTGACTTTGTCACCTGGTTCATAATCTAAAATCATTTAATTTAACTTATATTGTAAATCAGTATAAATACCACCTTATGAGCAAAGAATTAAATTCCTTAGGTTTTAGTAAAAAACCATCAGACACTACTGTAGTTGTAGCTATGTCCGGTGGTGTAGACTCTTCTACTGTTGCAGGAATGATGAAAAAAGAGGGTTATAAAGTAATAGGTATTACATTGAAATTATACGATGATGGTAAAGAAGTAGCAGCTTCTAAACAATGTTGTTCTGGTCAAGATATTATGGATGCAAAACGTGTGGCTCATAAATTACATATTGAACACAAAATTTTATATTATCAGGATAAATTTAAACAAGGAGTAATAGATAATTTTGTTGAAAGTTATTTAAAAGGTGAAACACCAATTCCTTGTGTGCAATGTAATCAAACAGTAAAATTTAAAGACTTATTTGAGGTAGCAAAAGATCTTAATGCGGATGCACTGGTGACTGGTCATTATGTAAAAAGTATTACAAAAAAAAATACCACAAATATGTACAGAGCCATTGATGAGAACCGAGATCAAAGTTATTTTCTATTTAACACAACTAGAGAGCAATTGAATTATTTAAGATTTCCTTTGGGTGGAATGTTAAAAGATAAAACTCGAGAAATTGCAAAAAATCTAGATTTGAATGTTGCTGATAAGCCTGATAGCCAGGATATTTGTTTTGTTCCAAATGGAGATTATGCATCAGTTATACAAAAATTTAGACCTGACTCTTTTCAAAAAGGAAATATCAAGAATTTAAATGGAGAAGTCATAGGAGTACATGATGGAATTATTAATTTTACAATTGGTCAACGAAAAGGAATAAAGGTTTCAGATATAGATCCCCTTTATGTGCTTAAGATTAATTCTGATAGGAATGAAATAATTGTAGGACCAAAAGAGAAATTAGGAAAAAAAACAATTTCTTTAAAAGATATCAATTTATTAGCACCAAATAATGAATTAGAAAAAAAAATTTTTGTAAAAGTCCGATCAACTGGCGATTTATTAGAAGCAGATGTTGTTTTAAATGACAATAAAACAGGGATTGTAAATCTTAGCTTTCCAGAGGATGGTATTTCACCAGGACAGGCTTGTGTTTTTTATAACAAAGACCAATTTGGGTATAAAGTTCTTGGTGGTGGTTGGATTAAAGAATAGAAGCTTATTTACTTCTTTTTATTTTTTCTTTTAGCTCTTCTTTTTTTTGAGCCTTGTTTTCTTCGACCTCTATGTTTTTTTGGGTAACTCATTCAATCCTATTTTAATTATATTGACGTTTTTCATGGGATATAGCATTGTCTTTTAAACATATCAAATTTTATTATGAGTAGTTCTTTCAAGACTTTTCTTAAGCACACGGCTAAAGATTTTCACAATCAATCAGTTAACCCACCGGTGGTTAGAGCATCCACAATAATTTTTAAATCCATGAAAGATATAAGAAAAACTCAAGCAAAAGCTCAAAAAAATCCTATTGGGGGTCATTATGATTATGCAAGACAGGGTACATCCACAACTTATATTTTACAAAAAATTTTAACAAAACTTGAGGAAAGTTATCATGTTTTTACAACACCAACAGGTTTTGGGTCAGTTTTTTTAGCTATATTTAGCGTTACAAGACCTGGAGATGAAATTATTGCTGCAGATCCAGTTTATAGCCCAACAAGAATATTGACTGAAAATTTTTTAAAAGATTTCAATATTAAAACAACTTTTTATAATCCTCATGACCTTAAAACTTTAGAAAACAACATTACAAAAAAAACAAAGTTAATTTTTGTAGAAAATCCAGGTAGCAATTCTTTTGATTTTCAAGACCTAGGAAAAATCATTTCCATTGCCAAAAAAAATAAGATTTTAACTGCCATGGACAATACATGGGGCACACCGTACTATTTAAAACCTATTAAACTTGGCTTTGATATGGCAATTGTTTCTGCAACTAAATATTATTCTGGTCATTCAGATGTCATGGGAGGATCTTTAGCAGTAAATAAAAAAGTATTTTCTAAAGTGAAAGCTGCGGAGAGGATAACTGGTTTAAGACTTGGCCCTGATGATGCCTACTTGATTACTAGAGGTTTAAGAACATTGGATGTCAGACTTGATAGACATAGTGAAAATGCAAAAAAAATAGCAAAATTTTTATCTAAATTTAAAAATATAAAACTGCTTTACCCTTATCACAAAGGTTCTTACAATTATAAGATGTGGAAAAAATACTATTCAGGAGCTTCTGGTTTGATGGGTTTAAAAATAAAATGTAAAAATATTAATTCTGTAAAAAAATTCGTAAATTCATTAAAATTATTTGGTTATGGTTATAGTTGGGGTGGATTTGAAAGTTTAGCTTTACATCAAGAGTACAGGGAGACGGGTACTAGAAGATTTTTAAAATTAGCGAAAGATGAACATTTAGTGAGATTACATATTGGATTAGAAGACCCTAGCGACCTTATCGCTGATATAAAGCAAGCTTTAAAACACTTAAAGTAATTTACCATGAGCTCTGAAAAATTTATCAGGAATAAAACTGCTCTCATAACTTTAATAGCTGCTTGTCTGGTAGTTCTGATATCTCTAGGCATTAGACAAACTTTTGGTTTGTTCTTTATGGATTTCAAAGAAGATTTAGGAATTTCACTGACAGAGGCTGGACTTTCGATAGGAATACAAATGTTAATGTGGGGACTTACTGGACCCATTTTTGGAGCCATAGCTGATAAATATGGGGGACATAAAGCTATAGCCTTAGCATTTGTTTTTTTTATAGCGGGCATTTATTTTCTTTACTCAGGTCCTAATACAGGAATATTTTTTCAAATAGATATGGGTATTTTGGTTGGTATCGGTTTAGGTGGTACTGCTATTAGTATTCCAATGGCCATAGTCGGTAAACATTTCCCTTTATCAAATAGAACAATTGCAATGAGTTTAGTAACAGCAATAGGTTCATTTGGATATTTTTTATCTCCACTTTTTACAACCTATTCATTAAGCGAAAATGGATGGCAAATTACCTTAGTAGCTTTTATTATTGCATTATTTATAGGCTTAATTGTTTCTTATTTTGTAAGGTCTCCGTCATTAGAACAAAGCATTGAAGAACCAAACTCTCAGGGTACCTTGGAAGCAATAAAAGAGGCATTTGGAACTAAAAGTTATATTTTATTAGTTGCAGGTTTTTTTGTTTGTGGTTTTCATATTACACTGGTAGGGACCCATGTTCCAACTTATGTAATCGATAGAGGCTTAGAGAGTTGGACTGCAGCAGCAATTTTATCTTTAATTGGATTATTTAATATCTTTGGTTCACTTTTGAGTGGTTATTTATCTACTAAAATAAGTAAAAAAATAATTTTAAGTACTATTTATGCTTTAAGAGGCTTATCAATTATTATGTTTATATTTTTACCACCCAGCAATATTAATGCCTTTATTTTTGGTGCTAGCTTTGGTTTTTTATGGTTGTCAAC
>CACKOH010000029.1 GCA_902601785.1 uncultured Pelagibacteraceae bacterium
ATTTTTTTATAAATTTACTTTTTGAGTGAAATCTGTACCCATGAACAAAATAAACTAAATTTGCTCTATTAAAAAATAAAGACATTCTTATAAAGTGTGCAGCCATTGGTGTATTAAGCAAAAATATTGGATTATTGTATTTGATGTTTATTTTTCTAATTTTTGCAGACTCTCTATAAACAGATAAAAAATTAAAAAAATTGACAAATTTTTTTGGAA
This sequence comes from uncultured Pelagibacteraceae bacterium, assembly GCA_902601785.1. Classification (GTDB taxonomy): domain Bacteria; phylum Pseudomonadota; class Alphaproteobacteria; order Pelagibacterales; family Pelagibacteraceae; genus Pelagibacter. The sequence continues at coordinate 220 of CACKOH010000029.1, forward strand.
ATAAAATATTTAATTTATGGAATTTTTTTAACTTTAAATTTTTAGTATCTCTACACATTAATGAGACATTGAAGCCTTTTTTTTTTAGAAAAATAGATAGATCTTTTAGAAAAAGATTTTGTGTAGCAGATTGAGTAGATGCTATGACTATTTGTTTTCTCAATTCTTTTTTCTTTTATTTTAATAAAATTAAATGTAAACCATAACATAATGTCATTTTTACAACTTATCAAAAAATATTTTTTGGAAAGTAAAAAAACAATAATTATAAATATAATAATTTTTATCTTTTCAATAGTTTTTATATCACTAAGTAAATTTACTACATTAAAAAACCAACTGATAGTTACAAAATTATATATATCTGACTTTCCACCTCAACTAATTGATACATTTAATTCTGATATTTATGATTTACAGTTAAGTACTTACGCTAATACTGAGAGAAAAACAGATAATCTCAGACAAATTACGTTGTCTTGGAAGAGAGGAAATGATGAGGAAGATAACAAAAAAGCTAATATAATAAAAAACAGATTAGAAAACTTAATTAATCGATTTATAGTTTTATCAGACATACAAATAAAAAGGATTTTGAACGATTATGATAATTGCATGATATATTTGTACAAGGATCAAGCAAAATTACCTAGGCAAGTATTAGAAACAGAACAGGATATTAAGTACGCTAAATGGTTCAAAAAAAATTTAAATACCTTAGTTGAACTTGATAGGAAAGATGAAGTTCAATTTTTTGGTATTGTAACAATATTAGACATAATTTATTCTACAATTTTCATAACTATTTTTTTTATTTTCCTTGTTAATTTTGTCAGATTTCAGAAATAAAATTTAAAGAGTTTTTCCTGTTGGATTTAAATAAAATCTTTTTATTATTGTAGCAGGGGTCTTAATGATTACATTTAAGTATAATAAAAAATTATAATTTTTTACAAAATAAATATCATGAGATATTTTTTCTTCTAGTGATCTTTTTTGTCCTGTAAAATTTATCTGACTATAACCCGTTAACCCAGGTTTAACTTGATGTCTCAAATAAATATCTCTTTCACTTGTATTTTGAAAAATATATTCTGGATAAGGTCTAGGGCCAACTAAGCACATATCGCCTTTAATCACATTTATCAATTGAGGAAGTTCGTCCATACTTGTTTTTCTTAAGAATTTACCTATATTTGTAATTTCATCATCTGAATTTTTTTTCATTGTTCTAAATTTTATCAATTTGAATTTTTTGTTACGATATCCAATCCTTTCTGAAATATAAAAAATTTCACTATTATTAAATGAATATAATATTAAGAAAATGATAAATAAAATAGGAAGTATTATTATCAAAAGTATAAAACTAAATAATTTATCAAAAATTAAAATTATAATTTTGTTAAGATGTTTTTTCATGTTTAGAAAGTAAAGATAAAATAAAAAAAGCTAGTATTGGCCAATACATCCATTTTAATCTTAAAATTAAACCAAAATTTGATAATGAAATTGAACAAATGAAATATGCAAAAAGTGCATAAATTATAAAATATTTTAAAAACTCATAATCGTGAAAGTATAATTTTTTAAAATTTGAAAAATTATTTAATTTGACAAGAAAAATTAGTAAAAATAAATAAATACTTAAAATTTGATCATATAGAAATACTGGAGCAAAAAAACCACTTTTGTAAATTCCAAATCCAAATATAGATTGAAAAAATCTTATTAATATTTCTCCTCTCTCGTAATTTAAAATAGTATTTCCGACATTAGTATTATCTTGTCTTCTAAATATAAAATTTTTTAATTGTTCGAATAAATTTCCATCATGGTCCCATGCATATAGGTTTCTGGATATATAAAATGTTAATATAACTAATATTGTAATGAGAGTTAATTTTATTAAGTTTCTTATATTTGTAACCCGTTGATTAGAAATATAATAAGGGATAAATGAAGCTATCATTATGCCACCAATATAGGGGCGTATAAAAAAAATTAATCCAAGAGGTATAAAAGAATAATATAATAATTTTCTTAATTTTAGTTGCTCAACAAAATAAATATAAAATAAAAACATAGTTAGAAAAAAAATAATTGTATCTTTTGTAATACTTACTGTAAAAATATTTAGAGCTGGGTTAAAACAAAAAGCTATAATAAAAACTTTAATATAATTGGAATCATAATTCAGTTTTTTATAGATTGAGTAACAAAATAAAATACCAAATGTCCCTATATAAAAAAAAATTAGAGATACCGATATATATGATAAATTTAAATCTTCTACTAATGGTCTAATTAATATAGAAAGAAAAAAACTACCTGTAAATTGCTTTAAATTATAACCAACTAATGTCTCTTCGAATTGTGGACCTGCATTATTATAAATTCCATGACCATCAAAAGAACCTACCTTTGCTGCATAAAAAATTAAAAATAGAAGAAAAAGTAATCTGTAGACAATAAGACCAAAAACAATTTTCAAGTTTAAATTATTTTTTCTTATAAATTTTATTATTAAAAATAAAAAAATTGCCAACAATAATAGACTTATTAAGAAATCATTAATCGAACCAATAAATCTGTTAGTAATTGCATATCCTGTCATCATATAGAACTAATTAAATTTTTATAGTTTTTTAACATAATCTTTATATGTAATTTATTTTTTGCTCTCTTGAATAACTTGTATCTAAGCTTATTATTTTTTTTTTTATTTTTTTCTTTAAAAATTTTAATAAATTTTTTAAGTAAATCTTCTAGATTATTTGATTTATAAATCAAATTTTTATCATTAATAATAAAGCTATTCTCTCCAACATTTGGTGCAAAACAAATAGTTTTATTAATCATACTCTCGGCTAATACATTTGGAAAAGATTCACCATAAAAGGATGTTGAAATTAAAACATCAAACATTTGATAATATTCGTCAATATTATTTTTTTGTTTTAAAAAAATAATGTTTTTAATCAAATTATATTGTTGAATTAATTTGATCAATTCTAAATTTTTTTTACTAATATTGCTACCAACTAAATATACGTTAAAATTCAAATTTAATTTTTTTAATTCATTTAAAAATTGGAAAAAAAATTTATAATTTTTTTGTGGATTGTATCTACCAATAAAACCTATTTTTAACATATTGGATATTTTTTTATTATTTTTTTTATTCTTTAACCTCGGTAAATCAAATCCATTTCTAATAACTATTTTTTTTTTATTAAAAATGAAATAATTTTTGTGAATATTAAATGAATGTCTAGAATTAAAAATAATTGATTTTGGAATTAATTGGAAAAAAGGCATTATTATTCTTGCTAAAATTATTGTTTTTAATTTAGATTTTCCATAAACAAAATTTGAATGTCTTATATTCCAGATTAATTTTAAATTTTTTTCGTAAAGATTTATTAATG
>CACKOH010000030.1 GCA_902601785.1 uncultured Pelagibacteraceae bacterium
TTTACGAATTCTTTTTACATGACTGTCAATTGTTCTGTCCTCAATATCTGTATCTTCCCTGTAGGCGATATCCATCAATTGTGCTCTTTCTTTTATAATACCTGGTCTTTTTGCCAATTCTTTTACAATTAAAAATTCTGTTGTTGTTAGCTTATCTGGTAATGATTCTCCATTCCATTCACATTCAAGTTGAGAGGGATCTAATTTTAATCTTCCATGAGAAATTAAACTTTTGTTTTCCTCCAAAATAGTTTTTGAGTCTTTTTTTCTTAATTGAACTCTGATTCTTTCAATTAAAACTTTTATAGAAAAACCCCCAGATTTTTTTACAAAATCATCTGCGCCCAATTTCAAGCCTAAAAGTTCATCAATTTCCTCATCTTTAGATGTTAAAAAAATTACTGGCAAAGATGTTTTTTTTCTAAGTTTTTTTAATAATTCTTCTCCATCCATCTTAGGCATTTTGATATCAATAACTGCTAGATCAGGTGGCATTCTTGTTAATCCAATTAATGCACTCTCTCCATCTATGTAGGTTTGCACCTTGAAACCCTCTTTCTCTAAAGCAATACTCAAGCTTGTGAGTATGTTTCTATCATCATCGATTAAAGCTATAGTTTGTTTCTGCATATATTCATCTTAAAAATACTAAATTGTCCTAATTTGGGCAATGGTATTAAATTAATGAAGCATTCCCCAATTATTACCTACATTGACATCAACTGTTAAAGGGGTAGAAAATGAATGAAAGTCGCTTTGAGCTACACTTGTCATCTCATTTTTAATTATTTTGGTCATCAACTTTTCATCTTTTTTTGGAACTTCAAAAATTAATTCATCATGAATTTGGAGAAGCATTTTTGATTTTGTAATTTTATCATCAGACATTTTTTTATTTAATCTTATCATTGCTAGTCTCATTATCTCGGAAGCCGATCCTTGTATTGGAGCGTTAATTGCAGCACGTTCTTGAAAATTCCTCACATTAAAATTTTTATCATTTATCCCTGTAAAGTGTGATCTTCTTCCAAAAATATTATTTACATAACCACTTTTTCTGCAAAATTTAATAGTGTTTTCCATATAGACTTTAATTTCTGGAAATTTTCCAAAATATGAATTTAGAAATTCTTCAGCTTCGTAGTTGGATACATTAATTTGCTTTGCTAAACCATATTGAGAAATTCCATAAATTATTCCAAAATTGATAGCTTTAGCTTTCCTTCTGTGGTCTTGATTTACTTTTTTAATATCAATATTAAATATTTGGCTAGCTGTTAATGAATGAATATCCTCTTCATTTTTAAATGCCTTTTTTAATTCTTTCACATCTGCTAGATCAGCAAGAATTCTCATTTCAATTTGATTGTAATCTGCAGAAATTAATAAATGATCTTTTTTAGCCTTAAATGCTTTTCTTATATCTTTGCCGTCATCTGATTTGATTGGAATATTTTGTAGATTAGGGTCACTTGAAGCTAGCCTTCCCGTTGTTGTAGCGGCTAACAAAAAGGAGGTATGTACTCTATTTGTTGTTGGTTTAACGTGTTCAGGTAATGCATCTGAATAAGTATTTTTTAATTTTGATAACTGTCTCCAGTCTAAGATTAATTTAGGAAATTTATTACCTTTAAATGCTAAATCCTCTAAAACAGAAGCACTAGTTGCAAATCCACCTTTTTTTGTTTTTTTTAAGCCTGCTATTTTTAGGTCATTATATATGATTTCACCAAGTTGTTTAGGTGAACCGATGTTGAATTCTTTTTTTGAAATTTTAAATATATCTTTTTCTAATGTTAGGATTTTTTTTTCAAATTTTTTTGAGAGAGAAGTTAAAAATTTACTATCAATCTCTACGCCTTCTATTTCCATAAATGCGAGAATTTTGATTAATGGCTTTTCAAAAATTTCATAAATATTAATCAATTTTTCAGATTTTAGATTTTTAAGAAATTTCTTATAAAGTCTAAAAGTTACGTCGGCATCCTCAGCTGCGTAATCTTTTGCTTTATCAACTTCTACTTCGCTAAAATTGATTTCTTTTTTTCCAGTTCCCACCATTTCTTTGAAGGAAATCGTTTTATGTCCAAGATGTAACTCTGATAATGTATCCATATTATGTCTATTTTTTCCTGCATCTAAAACATAAGACATCAACATTGTGTCTTCCATTGCAGATAATGTTATGCCGTGTTTAAATAAAACAATAAAATCAAATTTAATATTTTGACCAATTTTTTTAACACTTGGATCCTCTAATAATTTTTTTAGCTTTTTAATTACAACTTCTTTTTTGATACATTTTGATGATTTGTGACCAATTGGAATATAGCAGGCTTTACCTATTTTTGAAGAAAGCGAGATACCTACCAGTTCTGCTTGATGAGGATCTAGAGAATTTGTTTCAGTATCGACAGCAACCTCTCCTAACTCTTCGGCCTCTTTAACCCACTCATCTATTTCATCTTGGTTAGAAATCAAATAATAATTTTTATTATTAATTGGACTTTGCTTTTCTATATTTTTGGTTTCTGGAACAGAGTTCATTAATTCTGGCTCTCCATACGCAGAAATAGCAGAACTTAATAATCTATTAAATTCCATCTCTCTTAAAAATTTATATAATTTATCTTTGTCTATACTTTTTAACTGAAACTCATCTAGGTCTCTCTTTATTGGAGATTTATGATCTAGTGTCACAAGTTTTTTGCTAATTAATGCTTTATCTTTATTTTCTAAGAGAGTTTCTCGTCTTTTGTTTTGTTTGATTTCATGAGCTGATTTCAATAATTTTTCTAGAGTGCCATATTTATTAATAAGCTCAGCAGCAGTTTTTACTCCTATTCCAGGTACACCTGGCACGTTATCACTACTATCGCCTGCTAAGGACTGAACATCAATTACTTTTGACGCATCTACCCCAAACTTTTTAATGACGTCTTCTTCAGTTACAAATTTATTTTTCATTGGATCAAAAATACGGACATTTTTTTGATATAATTGCATTAAATCTTTATCTGATGAAACAATTGTGACCTTTGCTCCTTTTTTGATTATTTGGTCAACGTAAGTTGCAATCAAATCATCTGCTTCATAATTGGGTAAATCTACGGATGGTAGGTTAAATGCTAAAACAGATTTTCTTATATATTCAAATTGTGGTGCCAAGTCATCAGGCGCCTCAGATCTGTTTGCTTTATATTCACTATAGATTTCATTTCTAAATGTTTTCCTGGCAGAATCAAAAATAACCGCAAAATGAGTTGGTTTCTGCAAATTTTGATTTGATTTTGAGTCCTCTAAAAGTTTAAAAAGCATGCTGCAAAAACCACTAACTGCACCTGTTGGCAGTCCATCACTTTTTCTACTTAATGGTGGTAATGCATA
>CACKOH010000031.1 GCA_902601785.1 uncultured Pelagibacteraceae bacterium
GACGCTTTAAAAGGGGATGACTCAGTAAAAATCGCAGGATTTGGTACTTACAAAGTAGCCAAAAGAAAAGCTAGAGTTGGACGAAACCCTAGAACAGGTGAACAAATTCAAATTGCTGCTTCTCAAAAAGTAAAATTTTTACCAGCAAAAGCTTTAAAAGAAGTATTCAATAAATAGAAATTTTTTTTTTAACAGCCTTAATGTTTAATACACGTTAAGGCTGTTTGTATATGCAAATACCGCATAGCCAATTTTCCTAATCAGCGTTAGTTATTAATTTTATTAAAAAATATAACCTTCTTTTTAACAGTGGAGGTCTTATGACTAAATTAATAAAAAGAATATCTGCGCCACTTCTTAGTTTAATAATTTTATTAAACATGAGTAGTGCAGGAATGGCAGAAACGACTGTTTCTGCTGAGGTTCAAGCTATATTCAATTCACTACTATTTTTGATGTGTGGTTTCATGGTCATGTTTATGGCAGCAGGCTTCGCGATGCTAGAGTCTGGTATGGTAACTTCAAAAAGTGTTTCAGTAATTTGTGCAAAGAACATCGGTCTTTACTCAATTGCTGGAATTATGTTTTGGTTATTTGGATATAACTTAGCGTATGGAATTCCAGAGGGTGGATACATTGGAACATTTACTCCATGGTCAGATGCAAGTTCAGTTGATACTGGGTATGCAGATGGTTCTGACTGGTATTTTCAAATGGTTTTCTGTGCAACAACAGTTTCAATTTGTTCAGGAGCAATGGCTGAGAGAGTTAAACTTTGGCCGTTCTTTCTTTTCGCAGCAATATTATCAGGAATTATCTATCCGATCGTAATGGGTTGGCAGTGGGGTGGAGGCTGGTTAGCCGAACTAGGCTTCTCTGATTTTGCTGGTTCTACTTTAGTACACTCAACAGGGGGTGCAGCTGCTTTAGCAGGTATCATGTTGTTAGGTGCTAGATATGGAAGATTTGATAGTAAAGGTGAGGCGAAAGCAATTAAACCTTTTGCTGCTTCTTCAATTCCGTTAGTAACTATAGGTGTATTTATCCTATGGTTAGGTTGGTTTGGATTCAATGGTGGATCACAATTAGCTATTGGAACATTTGACGATGCAGTAGCTGTATCAGGAATATTTATCAATACTAATCTTGCAGCTTGTGGTGGTGTTATGGCCGCGGCTATAATTACAAGATTAATGTATGGTAAAACAGATGTTGTACAAATGTTAAATGGAGCAATTGGTGGATTAGTTGCAGTAACTGCAGAACCATTAGCACCAACACCATTAGCTGCAATTTTCATTGGAGCAATTGGTGGTTTGATTGTTGTATTTGGAACTAAATTATTATTCAGTTTCAAACTTGACGATGTTGTAGGTGCTATTCCAGCTCACATGTTTGCTGGAATATGGGGAACACTTGCAGTACCACTAACAAACACTGATGCATCTTTTAGCGCACAAATAGTTGGTGTGTTATCAATTAACATTTTTGTATTTGTTGTGTCATATATCGTGTTCTCAGTTATGAAAGCTACGTTTGGAATTAGATTAAGTAAAGAAGCTGAATCTAAAGGTACTGACGTAACCGAAACAGGTGTAATAGCATACGCAATACGAGACTAATTGCATGCAATATAGGGGCTCTTCGATCTCCATGTCGTTATCTCATTGAAGAGCTCCTTAAAAAAAAATTAACAAATATCTCTCTCTTGTTAGTTAATCTGAGGCCCCGAAAGGGGCCTTTTTATTTTAAAATAGTTTTAAGAGTTTCTAGAACTTCTTTAGCATGGTCTTTAACTTTGACGTTTGTCCAAGTTTTTAACACTTTCCCTTTTTTATCAATTAAGTAAGTAGACCGAACTGTTCCCATAAATTCTCGACCCATAAATTTCTTTTTACCCCAAACTTTGTATTTTTTGAGAAGTTTTAATTCCTCGTCTGCTAATAAATCAAATTTTATCTTATATTTTTCTTTAAATTTATCATGACTAGCCAAATTATCCTTTGAAATACCATAAACTTCACAATTTAATTTTTTAAAACTTGATAGAAGTTTATTAAAATCGTTAGTTTCAGTTGTACACCCAGGTGTGTCGTCTTTAGGATAGAAATACAAAACAACATATTTTCCAATAGAATCTTTTAAAGAATAATTTTTTTTAGATGTTGATTGAGAAGTGAAAGCTGGAGCTTTAGAATTTATTTTTAACATAATTTTCTAGAATTATATTGATTTTAAGATAATTTAAATAAAATTATGAAAATAAAATCAGCACAGTCTTTAGTTGCAGAAGCACTGAAAGAAATAAAAACAATTGATACTGATCAAGCTTTTAAAATGGTTGAGAAAAATAACTGTAATCTAATTGATATTAGGGACGTTCGTGAATTAGAAAAAGAAGGTCGTATAGAAAACTCTCATCACATACCAAGAGGGATGATGGAATTTTGGTTGGATCCAAATAGTCCTTATTTTCAACAAGGTAAGCTTGACCAATCAAAAGAAATGGTATTGTTTTGTGCTGGAGGGTTACGTTCAGCTCTTGCTGCAAAAACATTAAAAGATATGGGTTTTGAAAAAGTTTCACACATAGATGGTGGATTTGGAGCTTTGAGAAATAGTAAATTTAAAATAGTTTAGTTATTATTTAATTCTTCTAGAGCATATCCTAATCTATCTTGTCCCCAAAATATTTTATTATTTACCACAAATGTTGGTGCTCCAAAAATATCTTTTTTGAAGGCTTCATTTGTAATATTTTTTAATTCATCTTTAATTTCTTGTTTGTTAATACCTTCAAAAAATTGTTTGTGATCTATACTTAAATTATCTAATAATTTAATAATATTTTCTAAACTAGTTAAGTCTATATCATCTTGCCAATAAGCATTAAAAAAAG
>CACKOH010000032.1 GCA_902601785.1 uncultured Pelagibacteraceae bacterium
GGAGACCCTGTCGAGCAAGCCAAAATTTATTCTGATGGTGGTGCAGATGAAATTTGTTTTTTAGATATAACTGCCTCTAACGAAAATAGAGATACAATTTATGATGTTGTGGACAAAACTTCTAAGAAATGTTTTGTGCCTTTAACCGTTGGAGGTGGTGTACGAAGTGTTGAGGATATTAACAAGCTACTCAATTGTGGAGCAGATAAAGTATCAATAAATACTGCTGCTGTTCAAAATGCAAAAGTGGTTGAGGACAGTTCTAGAAAGTTTGGTTCACAATGTATTGTGGTGGCGATTGATGCTAAGAGACACGGTGGTGGATGGGAAATTTTTACTCACGGTGGTAGAAATCCAACAGGCATAAATGCTTTAGAATTTGCATCAAAAATGGAGAAGTGTGGGGCTGGGGAGCTACTAGTTACTTCTATGGATAAAGATGGAACTCAGTCAGGCTATGATATCGAACTAATGCAAAAAATATCTTCGATGGTGAATATTCCACTGATTGCATCTGGAGGAGTTGGAACTTTAGATCACTTGGTAGATGGAATAAAATCGGGTGCAAGTGCTGTTTTAGCAGCTTCTATATTTCACTATGGTACCTATTCAGTTAATGATGCTAAGCAATATTTGGCTTCAAAAGATATACCTGTTAGGATTTAATATGTTAAAAATTTTAGAAGATATAGTTTCTCTGGCAAGAGAACGAAAAAGTAATCCTGTTGAAGGCTCATATACCAACAAGCTTTTAGAAGATAAATCTTTAGCAAAAGAAAAGGTTTTAGAAGAGATTAATGAGTTAATTGAAGCTGTAGAGCAAGATACAAACAAAATTCACGAAGCTGCAGATGTTCTTTATCACTTAATTATTTATCTTGAAAAAAGTGGAATAAAAATTGAAGAAGTGATGGTGGAGTTGAATAATAGGAGAAAATAAAAAATGCCCTACGATGAAAATAACATTTTTGCTAAAATTTTACGAGGTGAGATACCTTGTAATAAAATTTATGAGGATGAGTTTATTTTATCTTTTTATGATATAAACCCACAAAAAAAAATTCATGCCTTAATAATTCCTAAAGGGAAATATATTGATTTAGATGATTTTAGTTTAAATGCTTCACCTGAGGAGATGGTGGGGTTAATTAAAGGTATAAACGTAGTTGCAAAAAAGCTTGGTATTTCAACAGAAGTAGGTAAAGGCTATAGAGCTTTAGCCAATGTCAATGAACATGGCGGTCAAGAGGTTCCTCACTTACATTTCCATCTCTTTGGGGGGTGAAACAGTTGGAAAAATGGTTGAGTGAAAAAAGAAGTAAAAAGAAATTACTTAGAAATTAATTCTCTAGACGATCTTAATGAAGGATCTAAGCCTTCTGATGATTACTCTTTAAATTTGTTAGACCCAATTAGTTTTCAGCTAAATAAATTTTTTTATAAACATATTGGTAATAAACATAAATGGGTAGATAGACTAATTTGGACTGAAGAACAGTGGATACATTATGTTTCAAGTAAAAATGTTAAAACATATGTTTTAAAATGCAAAGATGATTTGGTGGGCTTTTTTGAATTAATTCATCATCAGGAGAAAAAAGAAGTTGAAATAGCTTATTTAGGAATTTTAGAAGAATATCATAATAAAAAACTTGGGTCATATTTGTTATCAGAAGCTATTAAAGAATCTTTTAAAAATGAAATTAATCGAGTTTGGGTTCATACTTGTAGTTTAGATCATAAGAATGCTTTAAATAATTATATGACAAGAGGTATGAAAATTTTTAAAACTGAAACTATAAATATTTAATTTTGAGTTGGAAGCTTAAAAATATTTTTTGAAATAATTCTATTTTTACGAATCGATGACAGAAAAGTAATATTAAAATTTTGGTATATATCCGTATTTTGCCACCCAATTAAATCGGATGTTTTTTTGTCAAAAAAAATATTAATTTCATTATCATTTTCTTTTATCGTATAATTTACCAACGTTTCATCAACAACTCTTTCTTCTAAAATATTAATTTTATTAATTAAGAACTCTTTATCTAAAATAAAGTTCAGAGGAGTTTTTTTGAGTGGATATCTAGAATAACCTGACAATGTTTTAACAACCAATGATTTTCCATTTGATACTAAAATTTTACTACTCCTTGCGTACTCACAAAATATTTTTTTTGGATACTCAATAGTACAATTTCCATTTTCAATTTTTCCATTAATATTTTGTTCAAATTTAAAATCTAGATTTTTAATATTTCTTAAATTTTCAATAATTTTATCTTTATTACTTGCATCACTTTTTGTAATTAGAAATAATAAAATTAAGATAAAAGTATATTTTAACATCAAAGAACATCTCTTTTGCCAACATGATTAGCTTTACTTACTATTCCGTCTGCTTCCATCATATCAATAATTCTCGCAGCTCTGTTGTATCCTATTTGAAGTTTTCTCTGTAAAAAGGAGGTTGAAGCTTTACCTTCTGACCTAATTATTTCTAAAGCTTGCTGGTAGAGCTCATCTTTATCACCTTGATTGGGGCTATCCCCAATTTCTTTTTCATCTGCAAAATTTAATATTTCATCAACATAATCTGGCTCTGCTTGTGATCTTAAAAAATTATTAATTTTTTCTATTTCATTATCTGACACAAAAGGCGCATGAATTCTGATTATTCGATTAGCAGACGACATATAAAGCATGTCTCCT
>CACKOH010000033.1 GCA_902601785.1 uncultured Pelagibacteraceae bacterium
TTGATTGTGAATGGGCAGCTTGGTCAAATGGTACAGCCGTTAGAGAGCTGGATTTTCATGATACTTTTTTGGCAGCTGATTACAGCCACCCTGGTGATAATATTCCACCACTGCTAGCTGTTGCGCAACAAAATAAAAAAAGTGGATTAGAACTTTTAAGAGGAATTATTACCGCTTACGAAGTTCAAGTAAATTTAGTCAAAGGAATTTGTTTACATAAACATAAAGTTGATCATATTGCTCATCTGGGTCCAAGTGTGGCAGCAGGATTAGGTTCAATGTTAAAACTTAATACAGAAACTATTTACCAAGCAGTTCAACAAGCTCTTCATACAACTATATCTACTAGACAATCTAGAAAAGGCGAAATCTCAAGCTGGAAAGCATATGCGCCCGCGCATGCTGGTAAGCTTGCAATTGAGGCTGTAGATAGAGTTATGAGAGGGGAAGGAGCTCCAAGTCCTATATACGAAGGTGAAGATAGTGTTATTGCAAGAATTTTAGATGGGAAAAAAGCAAATTATAAAGTTCCATTACCAAAAATAAAAGAAAGTAAAAAAGCTATACTAGAAACCTATACTAAAGAATATTCAGCTGAGTATCAATCTCAGGCGCTAATTGATCTAGCAAAAAAATTAAAAACTAAAATACCAAATTTAAACTTAATTAAAAAAATTGATATCTATACAAGTCACCATACACATTATGTAATTGGAACTGGTGCAAATGATCCACAAAAAATGGATCCAAATGCTAGTCGAGAAACTCTCGATCACTCAATTATGTATATATTTGCTGTTGCACTAGAAGATGGGGATTGGCACCATGTTAGATCTTACACTAAAGCAAGAGCAAATAAGAAAAGTACAATAAAAATTTGGAGATCCATTAAAACTTATGAAGATAAAAAATGGACTAAGAAATTGAAGAACAGCCAAATACCATTAAGACTGCAATAAAAGAATATGTAGATAAAACAAATTCAGATATTAATGTTTATAATTTTCCATGGAAAATTAATGAAATAAATTCAATTAAATTAATAGGATGTGGTACAGCTTATCACTCCTGTTTAATGGCTAAATATTGGTTTGAAGAATTAACTCAACTTGATGTATCAATAGATATCGCATCAGAGTTTAGATATCGAAAAAATAGATTTAAAAAAGATACTCTATATATATTCGTCTCACAGTCTGGAGAAACAGCAGATACTTACGCAGCATTAGATCTATGTAAAAAAAACAATATGAAAACTTGTGCTGTAGTTAATGTAATTGAAAGTTCAATTGCAAGAGAAGCAAATTTTGTATTACCAATTCATTGTGGTCCAGAAATTGGCGTAGCATCTACAAAAGCTTTTTTAGGCCAAATACTAATTTTGTATATTCTAGCTTTAAAACTAGGATCTTTGAGAATTGAAATTAATCAAGAAATTTATAAAGAAAAGATTAAAGAACTTCAAAATTTACCCAGTCTAATTGAAAAATCTTTATTAATAGATAATGATATACAAGCTATATCTTCCACTTTTAATGAAGCAAAAGGCTCAATGTTTTTGGGTAGGGGCTTTTCATATCCAATTGCACTTGAAGGTGCTTTAAAATTAAAAGAATTATCTTATGTTCATGCAGAAGGTTATCCAGCAGGTGAGATGAAGCATGGCCCATTGGCATTGATTGAAGACGGAATGCCAGTTGTGGTGTTAGCTCCAAGAGATAGTTATTATAAAAAAACTATTTCGAATATGCAGGAAGTAATAGCAAGAGGGGCAAAGGTTTTGTTGATAACCAACAAAAGTAAAGACGAAATTTTTTCTGAAAATATTTGGGAAACTATTGAAGTTGAAAATACAAATGATGACTTACTTCCTTTTCTTTTAACGATCCCACTTCAAAAATTGGCATATTATTCTGCACTTAAAAAAGGACATGATATCGATAAACCTCGTAACTTAGCCAAGTCTGTTACGGTTGAATAAGATAATTGTAAAATAAGAGGTTTGTAATAAATTACTTTTTAAAATTCATTAAATCAAATTTGACATTTTTAATTACTGTATCCCAATCACCTTTTTTTACTTGTCGATATAGTGTTGCTGTAGGGAACCAGGGACTGTCATTTCTATCTAATAACCATCTATGATCAGATGTATAAGGAAGAAGGTTCCAAAATTTTTTACCAAGAGCACCACATAACTGGACTATTCCAGTATCAACACTAATAACCAAGTCCATTGCATCAATTAAACCTGCAGTATTATCTAAACCTAAAATTTCATCTTTATGGCAATAAAGGTTGGATATATTATTTTTTAATCTTTCATCATTTTTAGCATATTCAATATGTAAAGAATGAAATTCATAAGGTAAATTGAATAAAGGCATAAATTTATCAAGAGACATACTTCTATTTCTATCATCTATATATTTTGAATTCCCTGACCATTTTAAACCAACTTTAATTTTATTACTGTTTAGTTTATCTCTCCAATTTTTTTTTATGTCTCTTGGTGTAAAAAAATATGGAATTTCATTTGGTATAGTTTGAGTTGTTGTGTTGAAAGCTAAAGGTAAACTAGCAATTGGACAATAGTAATCAAAAGACAGTTTTTCTACATCATCAATATGAGTATAATTAATATCCATATTATCTATCATAT